>JAJRWA010000108.1 GCA_024277025.1 Candidatus Krumholzibacteriota bacterium
CGGTCCGGGACGGGGATGTGCGGCGGGTCGGGGCGGCCCTGAACCCGCCCGATTGATTGCGGCCGCAGTCACAAGACCGTCCGAGTTTTCCCATTCCGGTGAACTCTGCTATATTGAGGCCCGAGTTCGATCCACAGCCAACCCGATTCCGAAGCGGAACCCCGATGACCCAGTCGAAACCCGACTCTCAACACTCCGTCTGCGCCCCGCGTCGCCAGACCCGCCAGATCTCCGTCGGCGGTGTCACCATGGGCGGCGACGCGCCTGTGCGCGTGCAGAGCATGACGACCACCAGGACCGGTGACGCCGAGGCCACCATCCAGCAGATCAAGGAGTTGGCCACCGCGGGCGCCGAGTTCGTGCGCATCACCGTGAACGACCAGGCGGCGGCCGACGCTTTGCCGCGCATCCTGTATGAGAGCGGCACACCCCTGGTGGCCGATATCCACTACGACCACAAGTTGGCGTTGGCGGCACTCGCAGCCGGCATCGCCAAGCTGCGGATCAACCCGGGCAACATCGGCGCGAAGGACCACGTGCGCGAGGTGGCGGCCGCCGCGGCGGACAAGGGCGTGCCGATCCGCATCGGGGTCAATCGCGGCAGTCTGCACAAGCGCTACGACACGCTGTTGGCCCTGGATCCGGCCGGTGCCCTGGTGCAGAGCGCGACCGACGAGATCGAGACCCTGGCCGCCGTGGGTTTTCACGATGTGGCGGTCAGTCTGAAGAGCAGCGATCCGGGCGAAGTGGTTGATGCCTGTCGCCGGTTTGCGAAGATCAGCGACATCCCGCAGCATCTGGGCGTGACCGAGGCGGGCACCCTGCTGGCGGGCACGTCGCTGTCGGTGGCGGCCATGTCCGTCCTGCTCAGCGAGGGCATCGGCGACACGGTGCGCATCAGCCTGGCGGACGATCCGGTGAAAGAAGTGAATGCCGCCTTTCATATGTTGTCGGCCCTGGGACTGCGCAGCGGATACGCGCGGGTCGTGGCCTGTCCCACCTGCGGGCGGGTCGAGGTCGATGTGGTGGCCCTGGCCGCCAAAGTGGAAGAGCTGGCCAAAGACCTGCCGTCCGACCGGGTCATTTCGGTCATGGGCTGCATCGTCAACGGGCCGGGCGAGGCCAAGGCCGCGGACCTGGGAATCGCCGCCGGACGGACCAAAGTGGCCATTTACCGTAAGGGTGAGCTGCATCGCAAGATAGACAAGGAAGACCTGGAACGGGTATTGCTTGAGGAAATGGAGCGTCTGCGGTAGACGCTGGCCCTGAATGGCCCATGAATTCCCTACAGTTGCCCTGCCGGCGGTCGATTTTTGGGGAAGCGAAGGTGGCCCCTGAAGCCGCTGGAACCCGGACTTGCCAAGATCGCCAACAGGAAGCCGACCATGGCCCACATCGCCGGACCGACAACCAATTCCCACCTGGACTCGCCCGTCAAGCGCGGGCCCGATGTCGAGCGTTTGCTCGCTCTGCAGGCTTTCAATGCCCGCATGGTGTGCATGACGGTCGACGAGTCGTCCTATCAGGAAGTCGTCAACGGTGTGTGGAAGGTCATGGGCTGCGATTTCTGCGCCCTGTTCCTGCGGGATGACCAGTCAGGCACCCTGCGCCTGATGGCTTCGGTGGGCTACGAAGAACTGGCGCCGGGCCTGAGTATTTCCTACGCCGACACCACCAGCATGCACGTCCAGGCCTTCACCGAGGAATACCTGGTCCACGTGGACGACCTTCAGGCCAGTTCGGCATCAAGCCGCTGTCGGCCGAACTGAGCAGCAGCCTGGTCATGCCGATCATCGCCAACAGCGGGCCGGTCGGAGTCTTCGACTTCGGCAGTCGGCGGTCCGGAGCGTTCAGCCCCGGCGAGATCAGCATGTGCAGCATGCTGGTCGACCAGATGTCCTACTCGCTGGAAAACATCCGGCTGGTCAACGAGTTGAGCCGCAGCCGTGACGCGGTGATTCGGGGCATGGCCCTCCTGGCCGAGATCCGCGATACGCACATCGGCGGTCACTTGAACCGGATCTGCGCCTACGCAAAATACCTGTCCGAGCAGCTGATCGGACGTCCGGGCTACGCCGAAGTCACGCCGGCGTTCATCGATACGATTGCCCGCTCGGCCGCCCTGCACGATGTGGGCAAGGTCGGCATTCCCGATGCCATCCTGCTGAAGCCGGGCAAGTTGACTACGCCCGAATTCGAGATCATGAAGTCCCACACCACGATGGGGGCCGAACTGCTCGAGGGCTTGATCAAGGACTACGGCGAGTACGCCATGATCACGATGGGCGCCGAGATGGCTATCGGCCACCACGAACGGTGGGATGGCACAGGCTACCCCAACGGCGTCTGCGGCCGTGATATACCCTTGTCCGCGCGCATCCTGACCTTATGTGACGTCTATGACGCCCTGACCAGCCGCCGTGTCTACAAGAACGCCTGGAGCGCCGAAGACACGATCACGACGATCCGCGAAGCCTCGGGCAAGCAGTTTGATCCTGACTTGCTGGAGATCTTTCTGGCCCGGCCGGCGGATCTGCGGAAAATCCAGGCGGAATATCCCGACTGATCAAGCCGGTTCCACCCCTTTCATCACGCCTGGCTCAACAAACAGATTCTGGTCCCGGAGACAAACTGCCGTGCCCGCCGCTGCCTTGCGCGGCTTGCGCACGTACCGTTTCTCGGTATAGATGACCGGCACCAGCCCGGAGTGCCGGGCTTTGCTGTTGAGGGCGGCCAGGGCGGCGGCCTTTTCCAGGACCGTGCGCGGCACGAGTTCGGGGCGGCCTCTGGTGCGCAGTATGACATGGCTGCCGGTGATACCCTGGGCATGTAGCCAGAGGTCGCGGCTGTGGGCGGCGCGGTGGGTGAGCTCATCGTTTTCCTTGCTGCTGCGACCGACCCACACTTCCCACTGACCGTCGATCAGGTAGCGCCGGAAAGGCCGCGCCGGTTCCTCGGCCCCGCGTCCGCCGGGACGACGGTCTACGGTGGGGAAAAGGCCGCGGTGATCATCGCGCCATTGCTGCAGGGCATCGAGGCGCTCAATTGGTCCGCCGCTGGTGTCGGCTGCGGCGGCCAGTTGCTCGGTCGCTGCCGCCAGCGCCGAGACCGTGGCCGCAGCCGCATCCCGCCGTTCCTGAATGATCGCCAGCCCATTGGCCGCCTTGCGTGCCCGCCGAAACCAGGCCTCCATGTTGGCTGCCGGCGTGCGGGCCGGGTCCAGGGCGATGCGCAGGGGAGAACCGTCAGTCAGATCATTCAGCCTGACTTCCGGGGCACCCTGCTGAAGAGTGTGCAGGTTGGCGGCCAAAGCCTCGGCCTTGCGCCGATGCACATCACCCTGGTCAGCGTTGGCCAGATCCCGCTCCAGGTTCGCCAGCAGCCGTTCACCCGCCTTGCGGCGCCGGTTGACCACCGCCTGGGCCAGGGTCTGGGCCTGGTTTGCGCAAGCAGTCACCAGATGGCTCAGGGCCAGCTCATCATAGTTGTCGGGGGCCTTGTCCGCGTCCCCCAGCGTCCAGGTCGCGGCCAGCGGCCAGCTGGCCAGGGTCTCGTGCGGTGGCCGGTGTCGCGACCAGAGCAGCCGCCCCTCCCGGTCAACGAGGGTCGTGTTGCCGCGCGCACCGAACAAGCGGTGCAGCAGGACCACATCCGGTCCCTGCGACCGCGACAGATGCCAGGCGACCACGCGATCATCCGGCAGCACGCCGCAGGTCACCAGACGGGTCCCGGCCAGTAGAGACTGCAGCGGATGTTTGCGCACCGGTGACAGGGCCACCGCCAGCGGGTCCGGCAACCGGCCGAGATGGCGGCCCACCAGCCGCGCGCCCGGCAGGTCGCCCAACAGCAGGGCGGCCCTTTCGCTGCCGGCCAGATGCAGCCGCACCCAGTCCGGCCCCGCCGCCACCCGAAACAGCTCGCGACCGGAATACAGTCGGCGCCAGCCGGCGACCACATCGGCCAGCGTTCTCGGGTCGGTCCAGGGCCGCCGGGGATTCTCCACTAGAACAGGGTGTAGCCGAGGGTGAACTTCACATCCGGGCTGTCCAGGAGGCCGAGCCGGATCTCGAACATGAGCTCGTCGTCGTTGGCCAAAGTGCGTTCGAGTCCCAGCAGAGCGCTCAAGCCGATGTCCGTGTCCGGGGATCCGCCATCCGGGTTGAAGGAGTTGAAGCTGAGGGAGCCGCCGCCGTACAGGTTCCATGGCTGCACCACGAACTCGGTGAAACTGTAGGCCAGATCCCCGTTGATGGTGATGACGGTTGCCTTGCCGCCGAGGCCGGCCTCCACGTTGGGCGTGAAGTGTACGTTGGGCATCACTTAGCCCAGCTTGAGGTGCGCGCCCAAGTGCATCTGGCTGACGCTGCGCCAGTCGGTGTAGCCGGCCCGCACACCGAAATTGATGTTGCTGTGGATCTCCTGGCCGGGATCGGTGGCCGTCTGGGCCACAGCAGGAGGGCACAACAGGGCCGTGGCCAGGATCAGCAGCGGTAGAAACTTCATCGGGGCGTCCTTTCCTCGAATTCGGGAGCATGGTCGGAGCGAATTGTAAGGGTATACGCAGGTGGCTACAACTTTGATCCCAGCGATTTCTTGCCGCCGTGGCCCGCCTGACCTAAGATTCCCGCGTCACCATTCCGCTTTGCGACCAACTGGAGGATCTCCATGCTCAGCATGACCGGCTTCGGCACCGGCGA
>JAJRWA010000109.1 GCA_024277025.1 Candidatus Krumholzibacteriota bacterium
ACAGCGACCAGGGTAGCAATCGGAATGAGACGACAGCGTGAACTCATGGGAGACCTCTCTCTTGCAGTGGCGGCGCAGGTGTGATTCGCAGGCGGGCGATTCAGCCTTGGGCCGAACTATCCGGTGCGAGCACTAGCACGACGCCCGTGAATT
This sequence comes from Candidatus Krumholzibacteriota bacterium, assembly GCA_024277025.1. Lineage (GTDB taxonomy): Bacteria > Krumholzibacteriota > Krumholzibacteriia > LZORAL124-64-63 > LZORAL124-64-63 > JAGRNP01. The sequence continues at coordinate 154 of JAJRWA010000109.1, forward strand.
GACGGCGAAACTCGGCCAGGTCCACCTGGCGGTGACCATGAACCGGGTCGTGTATGGCGATCAGCCTCGCGTGGTGCGCCATGAAGACAACCAGTGAGTCCGACCCCCAATGCAGAATGCTGGCAGGTGGTATCTTCCGCCACTCGGCGGTGGTCAGAACGATGGGGTGGCCGATCAGGCCGAACCCCTCGGCCACGTCCAGGAAGTTGATGACGTCGTTGTCGCTGGCGGAAGCCCGCAGGCGCTTCTCGATCTCTGCCGACGTGCCCGCCAGGCCGTGGTGAGCCAGAACATGAACCAGGCAAGCCGCCGCGCGAGAGGTCTGGCAGTAGCGCTGTTGAGGACGGGTGGCCACCTGGCGAGACGCTCCACCCTTTCGGCGGGCACCCTCGTTGGCGGCAAGTTCCTTCTTCTCCGACGGCATACGGGACCTTTCCAGCTCGTGTTGGCAGAGGTCCCTGCCCAGCAACCCCAATGCGGGCCTACAAACATTTTGTGATACGGGCTGTCGAGACCGATGCATGACCAGCGGTCTCATGGGCGTTTGATAGGAATCGGGCCACCAGGCAAGGACCTGCACTTGGGCGAAGAATTCCGCCGCGCGGACGATGCTCCAGCGGCCTGAATTCACGGCTGATCTTTGCTTGTTCGGAGGAGGAACAGGCGGAGTCGTGGTTTTTCAAAAGGGAAAATAAAAAAAATATTTCAGACAGGCCCGCCCCCGGAAACCGGGCCCCGGGGCGGGCCAGAGATTCGCAGTCGTCAGTGCATCAGCCCCCCATGACCCCGATCGCCGCGTCAGCCAAAGCCTTGAACTGGGCAAAGAACAGGCCCAGGCCCAGGGTGGGAACCGCCAGCACGCCCAGCACCACGTACTGCAGCCAGTGCAGCTTCAGCGGCGACGTGTCCGCGCCGTCGGCCGGCTTGGTCAGGAACAGGGCGCGCACGACGCGGAAATAATAGTACAGGCTGACCACACTGTTCAGCGCCGCGGCGATCACCAGCCAGAACAGCTGCTTATCCATGGCGGCGGTGAACAGATAGAACTTGCCGACAAAACCGGCAAACGGCGGCACGCCGGTCAGCGAGGCCATGAAGATCACCATGGCCACGCCCGCCCACGGGGCCCGGAAGCCGACGCCGACGTAGTCGCTCAGTTCCTCGCTCTTGAGGTGGTTGTTGATCGCCACCACGAAGAAGAAGGCACCCAGGTTCATCAAGGTGTAGATCAACAGATAGAACAGGATCGAGGCCAGGCCGGAAGTGCTCAGCAGCACGAAGCCCATCAGCAGATAGCCCACGTGGGCGATGGACGAATAGGCCAACATGCGCTTGACGTTGGTCTGGCGGAGGGCGACCAGGTTGCCGTAGGTCATCGTCACCACCGACATCACCGCCACCAGCAGGGGCCAGTTGATGTCCTGCACCAGGGTGGCGCCCGCGTCGGTACCGCCGGCGAACGTGGTGTAGAAGAACCGGATCATCAGCGCGAAGCCGGCCGCCTTGGGGCCGACCGAGAACAGCGCGCTGACCGGTGTGGGCGCACCCTCATAGACATCGGGCGCCCAGTAGTGGAAGGGCACGGCCGCGATCTTGTAGCTCATGCCCGCCAGGATGAGCACGATCACCACCAGCAGACCGAAATTGTCCACCGAGCCGGCAAACAGGGCGACGCGGATCTGATCGAACTCCATGGAGCCGGTCATGCCGTACAGCAGCGACATGCCGTAGAGCATGATCGCGCTGCTGACCGCGCCGAAGAGCACGTACTTCAGCGAGGCCTCGGTGCTGCGCAGGCTGGTCCGCATATAACCGGCCATGACGTAGCTGACCAGGCCGACCGCCTCCATCGACAGGAAGAGCATCAGCAGATCGCGGGCCTCGGCCATGACCATCATCGCGGCGGTCATCAGCACGGTCAGGGCGAAGAACTCGCCCTTGTTCTCGCGGCGCTCGCCCATGATCTCTTCGCTGGTCCAGGCCATCAGCACGGTCAGCAGCCCGGCCGCAATGAACAGCAGCCGGAAGTAGGCGGCCATGCCGTCGACGACCATCAGGTTGCCCATGATGGTGTGACTGCCCTCGACCCCGTGCACGACGGCAGCTACGGCATAGGCACCGGCGGTCACCAGGCCGAACACCGACACCGCGAACGGCACCCAGATGCGGCGACCGCGCCCGACCAGATCACCGAGCAGGGCAACCAGGAAAGTGCCGCAGAGAATCGCTTCCGGCAGCCAAAACCGCAGGTCGGACCAGCTGGGTATGTTCAGATTCATCAGTTCCATCGAGGAACGCTCCTCATTCGGTTCTAGATCGATTCCACCGGACGGACCAGGGTCCGCTCACGTACACGAGCGGCCCTAGCCGGCCACCACCTTGACCAGGTTGTTCAACGTGACCTTCATCAGGTCCAGCACCGGCATGGGGTAGATACCGAGCAGCAGTACGATGAGACCGATGGGCACCAGGGTGAACATTTCGCGGGCGTTCAGCTCAGGCAGGCCGTCCCACTTCTCGTTCTTCGGTCCCAGAAACACCCGCTGCAGCATCCAAAGCACGTAGGCCGCACCGATGATAATGCCCAGGGCGGCGATCATCGTGATCGTACGGTACACCGGGAAGACACCGATAAAGATCATCGCCTCACTGACGAAACCGCTGAGGCCGGGCAGGCCGAGGGCCGCGAACAGCGAGAAGCTGAAGAACGTGAAGTACAGCGGCATCTGGCTGCCCAGACCACCGAAGGCGCTGATCTCGCGCGTGTGGGCCCGGTCGTAGATCACGCCGACGCTGAGGAAGAGCATAGCCGTGATCGTGCCGTGGTTGAACATCTGCAACACCGCACCATTCATCGCCGCGGGCGTCAGGGCCGCCATGCCGAGCATCACATAGCCCATGTGGCTGATCGATGAATAGGCCACCAGTTTCTTCATGTCCGACTGGGCCATGGCACAGTAGGCGCCGTACAGGATGTTGACCGTGCCCATGATCGCGAAGGCGTAGCTGAACCAGACCGCCATGTCCGGCAGCATCGGGTAGCTGATGCGCAGAATGCCGTAGGTTCCCATCTTCAACAGCACGCCGGCCAGGATGACCGAGACGGCGGTCGGGGCCTCGACGTGGGCGTCGGGAAGCCAGGTATGGAAGGGGAAGGCCGGGATCTTGATGGCGAACCCGATAAAGAGACCGAACCACAACAGATGGCGCACGTTGGTCAGCTGCAGCCAGGCGCTCTGGTTGCCCTGGTCATACATGTGCAGCATGTTGAACGTGTGACCGCCGGTGACCGGATCGACGGTGTTCAGGTAGAAGGCGATCATCGCCAACAGCATGAGCACCGAACCGGCCAGGGTGTAGAGGAAGAACTTGATGGCGGCGTACTCGCGGCGCGGGCCACCCCAGATGCCGATCAGGAAGTACATCGGCAGCAGCATCACTTCCCAGAACACGTAGAACAGGAAGAAATCCAGTGAGCAGAACACCCCCATCATGCCGGCTTCCAGAATCAGGAAGAGGGCGAAGTAGCCCTTCACCGACTTGTCGATGCCCCAGGAGGCGATCACGCAGATGAACGACAGCAGCGCCGTCAAAAGCACCATCGGCACACTCAGACCGTCGACGGCCATGAAGTACTCGATATTGAAGCTCTTGATCCAGGTGTAGTGTTCGACGAACTGGAAGGCCGCGGTGGTGCGGTCAAAGTTCAAGAACAACTGCACGGCCAGGATCAAGGGGACCGCGGCCGCAGCCGCAGCCACCGTCTTGATGACCTCTTTCCGTTCCGACGGAACAAAAGCGATCACAGCCGCCCCAATGACCGGGAAAAAGGTCATCCAGGAAAGAATGTGCTCACCCATGCGTGGCGCTCCTCTCGGGGTAATACCCGTGACTAGTCACAACCTAAAGGACTCGATAGATCAGAATCAGGACCAGGACCGAGGCCGCGGTGTACGTCAGATACGTCTGCACACGGCCGGTCTGGATCCGACGGAAACCTTCGCCGGCACCCTGCAGGACGCTGGCCACACCGTTGACCGCACCGTCAACCAGGTACTTGTCGATCGTACCGCTCACCCAACTGACCAGTCGGGTCAGATAGCCGGTGCCGTTGACGATGCCGTCGATGACAATCCGGTCGAAAGCGGCCATCAACCAGGCGAACCACAGGGTGAACCGGTAAACGGTGGCCGCGTAGAACTCGTCGAACAGATACTGGCCCTGCAGCACGCGGTGCACGCCGGGCAGTTTCTTCTGCAGCCCTTCGGTGTCGAAGCGGTGCAGGTAGTAGGTCCACCAGCTCAGGGCGATGCCGAACGAAGCGAACATGATCGACATGATCATCGCCCGGACGTGGGCCGTGTGAGCCACCGAGTGGCCGCCACCATGCTCTTCGCCGTGGCCGGCTTCCTCGCCGTGAACGGCCTCGGCCCCATGACCGGCTTCCTCGCCGTGGGTTTCGGCGACAACTTCATGTCCGGTGGCCGCGCCGTGTCCACCTTCGTGAACCACCAGGTGCTCGCCGGCGCCCTCGATATTGAACTCGGCCGCGATGGCGGGCACGTCATACGGCAGCACGAACTTGGCGAACCAGCCCTTGTCCGCGGTCTGCCAGCCGG
>JAJRWA010000110.1 GCA_024277025.1 Candidatus Krumholzibacteriota bacterium
CACCAACAGCCGCTCGGACTACGACCGGGCGGCCCAGGTCTCGCGCAGCGAGGCTTTCGTCACCGCGCGGTTCAACCTGCTGCAGCGCGAGGTGGAAAAGGCAGCCGGAGTCGAAGTGCTCGAACGCCTGCTGCAGGCCTTCCGCCTCGAGCAGATGCTGGCCCAATTGGAACGCCTGCACCAGCTGGTCGCTGGCGCCGTGGCTTTCGGCGTGCCCGGGCACCTGGCCGGACCGGCGGCCGAGGCGATCGAGATCATCGTCGGCCGCATCCGGCAGGCCGAACTGGAGCGCTTCGAGGACCCCCACCCGCCCAAGCGGTCGGACTTTTTCCGGGACACCGTGGGTTCGGCCTGGAGCACGATCAGCGAAGAGCTGGGTGATCCGGCGGGCCTGAGCTACGACATGCTGCTCGGCCTGTACGACAAGTGCATCATCCAGGTCGAGAACGAACCGCTGGCCCTGGGCTTCAGCGACCACATCGAGGACGCGCTCAAGCGCATCGGTGGCTCGGCGGCCGTGACTGCGGGCGTGCGGCACGCGGTCGAGGCCGAGTTCAACGTGGTCGGCGAAGTCGGCACCGGTTACGGCCGGCAGCGACTACCGTTCCCCAAGGAAATGATCCGCTCGGAGATCCTGTGCCACGGCCTGGGCGCTTCGGCCATGTTCGGCGGCACGCGCACGGTGCTGGATATCGGCGGCCAGGACACCAAGGCGATCCAGGTCGACGAAAGCGGCATCGTGACCAGCTTCCAGATGAACGACCGCTGCGCCGCCGGCTGCGGCCGCTATCTGGGCTACATCGCCGACGAGATGAACATGGGGCTGCACGAGCTGGGCCCCCTGGCCCAGCAGAGTAAGAAGACGGTCAAGATCAACTCGACCTGCACGGTGTTTGCCGGCGCCGAGCTGCGCGAGCGGCTGTCCCTGGGCGACAAGCGCGAGGACATCCTGGCCGGCCTGCACCGGGCGATCATGCTGCGGGCCATGAGCCTGCTGGCCCGCTCGGGCGGCGTCGACGACGAATTCACCTTCACCGGCGGCGTGGCCAACAACCCCGCGGCGGTCGCGGCCCTGCGCGAACTGGTGACCGAGAACTACGGCGACAAGACCCTGAACATTTCGCCGGACAGCATCTACACCGGCGCCCTCGGCGGCGCCATCTTTGCCTACAGGAGCGCGAACTGATGAGCAGCAACACGACACAGACAGCGACGGCGACCGCGGGCCTGGATGTGGGCTCGGGCGCGGTCAAGGCCGTGGTCATGGGCTTTAGCGAGGGCCGCGAGGAGATTCTGGCCAAGGTCAGCACCCGCATCCGGCGGCGGGACATCAACGACGTGGTGGACGAAGTGTTCAGCCAGGCGGTGGCCAAGGCCGGCGTCGACGGCCTGCAATACGTGGCGACGACCGGCGAGGGCGAGGACATCCCCTTTGCCACGGGCCACTTCTACGGCATGACCACCCACGCCCGCGGCGCCCTGTACCTGGACCCGCGGGCCGGCGCGGTGCTCGACGCCGGCGCCCTGCACGCCCGCGCCATCGCCATGGATCCGCGCGGCAAGGTGCTGGCCTACAAGATGACCAGCCAGTGTGCCTCGGGCTCGGGCCAGTTCCTGGAGAACATCGCGCGCTACCTGGGTGTATCGCAGGCCGAGATCGGCGATCTTTCCCTGGCGGCGGACAAGCCCGAAAAATGCAGCGGCATCTGCGCCGTCCTGGCCGAGACCGACGTGATCAACATGGTCTCGCGCGGCATCAGCACCGAGAACATCCTGCGCGGTATTCACGAGAGCATGTCCGGGCGTTTCGTGCGGCTGCTGCGGTCGTTGGACTACGGCGAAGTGATCTTCGTCAGCGGCGGGCTGGCCGGCGACAAGGGCCTGGTCAAGGCTCTGGCCGACGAGTTTGCCGGGCTGAAGAGCCTGAAGGGACCCGTGCCCGAGATCGCCACTCACGAGGACAGTATTTTTGCCGGCGCCATCGGCGCGGCCATTTGGGGGAATTTCCGGCATGGGAAGCTGGGGTTGGACGGGTTGGCGTGGGAGAAGGGTTGAGGCGGGGGGCGCTGACCTGGATTGGGATCAACGAAACATTGCCTTGAAGCTGCCGAAGCTCTTCTTCTCCGTCGGCACTGGCCCGTTGGCAAACGGTTCAAACTTCACAGTACAATGAACACTTGGGTCATCCTGGCTATCCTGGATCATTGTAGCAATCGAATCAGCATCTGTCGTACCCCAGTAATTGCCGCTATAATTCAATATGTATGGGTCGCCGAAATAGGCACTGGTCATCACGCCCACCCCCGAAGACGGCAAGATATGAGAGTTGTTCACCAGCACGCTAGAATTTGATGAAATACTGAAGGCTTCGGAGGATGTCCCTTCGACAACAACATTAGTACAGGTCAAATCTGACGATGACGCTACCAAAATTCCAGTCTGCCCCCCCTCAATTCGTACACCACTAAGCACTACCGACGAATTCCCAACCATATATAGCCCAATTGAGTTCTGACCAGTAATTGTCGTATTGCGAATCTCGCTAGAGACTCCGAAATCGTACGCCAAAGCTGTCCGATTCCCAGTAAAGGTACAATCGACTATCGAGACGAATCCCACAAACACTCCCGTCGCGACCCCCTGGCCATACCCGTCAAAAATACAACCGAGTACATCCAGTGAGTCGGTATATGAACAAGACAGCGCTATTGAGTTACCTCCAACCTCAAACCGGCAGTTATTAAAGCTGCCACTATCGACAAACACTGCAGCACCAAGAAACGAAGCAACGCTTCCTCTTATCGTGCAGTTCTCGACGGTCAATTTTCCGCGCTCCCAAAACACTCCCGTCTTTATGTTCTCAATCGTCAGATTCATAATGACAGCACTATATGAGTCGATCGAATAAAATCCCTTCGGGGCATCTGAGCCCCACCAATCTGGGTCGACCATTCCTAGGATCGTCTGATCGGCGCCAGATCCGACAAAGGTTAGACCGTCTTGAACAACGGCGACAATCGCATCCTCAGTCCAGGCAGGTGCAACACAAGGGTGGAGTTGATCGAATCTTCCCGGTCCAATCATGATCGTATCTCCAGCCGCAGCCGCCTCAACAGCAGGTTGGATGTCAGCAGAATCCCCAGAACCATCAAGTTCCACACGCCAGGTGCACGCCAGAGCTACTTCCTGCGCCACAGGCATGATGACCGCCAGGAAAAGTAGAGCGAGTTGTTGATGCCTCATTGAAATCTACTTGGGTATCCCGCACTGATAGGCTGCCGACCATGGCCGAAGCTCCACGCCACTCAACTCGGCCCTTTCCCTGCCGCCATAGATGACGGTTTTCTTGACAACACCGACCTTCGCCAACTGGGATTCGACTCTGCCGAAAGCGGTACTCATTTGTCGGTTGACCGTCGTACCCGCCTTGATCTCAATGAGAGACAATCCGGCGGCGGTCTCCTGCGCCAGGTCGATTTCACTGCCATGCAAGTCCCTGAAGTGAAACAGCCCCCGCGACACGCCGTGGTGAAGACGATACTTGGCAATTTCTGAAACAGCCCAGGATTCGAATATGGCACCGCGCAAGGGGTGCAGGTTCAACTGCTCTTCGTTGTGGATACCCAGCAAACGACAAACCAGGCCCGAATCCCAGAAATGCAGTTTGGCCGACTTCGTCAAACGTTTGTTGATGTTGCCGTGCCAGGCCGGCAAACGAAACACCAGGAATCCGGTTTCCAGAAGGGAAAGCCAAGCTTTGATCGTCGGCTGGCTGACGCCACAGTCCGAGCCCAGGGACGACATGTTCAACAACTGTCCGGTCCGCCCGGCGCACAGGGCCAGGAATTTCTGGAAACTGACCAGATCCATCACACGACTGATGCGGCGCACATCGCGTTCGACATAGGTCGTGATATAGGACTCCAGAAAATCAGCCGGCGGGATCTGCCGTTCCAGAATCCTGGGATAGCTACCGGTCAGCAGAGTGGCGTCCAGGCTGGTGGGATGATTCTTGAAACGGACAATCTCGTTGTACGAAAGCGGCAACAGATTCAGGACAGCAGTGCGGCCGGCCAACGACTGGCTTACCGATTCCAACAACAGCAGGTTCTGTGAGCCGGTCAGAACCCATCGGCCGGGACGAGGGTCTTCATCAACGGCGACCTGAAGGTAGGAAAGCAGGTCGGGACAATTCTGTACTTCGTCAATGACGGCCCCGTCGGGATAACGGGCCAGGAATCTCCGGGGATCATCCGTCGCCAGCAACCTCGTGTCGATCGATTCCAGATTAGCGTAGGGAAGTTCGGGAAAACACGCACGACAGAGCGTTGTCTTCCCGCTTTGACGCGGCCCGGTTACCGTCACCACGGGCATTGTCTGTGACAGCCGAAGCAGTTGGTCTTTTAGGTCTCTTTGGATCATGACTTGATTGTCGGGTGGTATTATGGAAATTTCAAGAACTATTTTTGTATTTTCCTTCTTGTTTGTTTATTGAAGGTTATGGGCGCGGCGGGGTAGATCGGGTTCGGTGTTCTTGGTCTGGCGGGGTTTCCCGGTCTAGGATTCGGGTCCCCGAGTGAGACCGTAAAGGGGAAAACTTCTTCTGAGAAATAGCTCACCGAAACAAAGCCTTCAGCGACCCAGGCGATCTCTTTTCTGTCGGCACCGGCCCATCGGCAAATGGTTCGAACTGTATCGTGTAGTGTATGTTAGGGTCATCTTGGCTGTCGTAAATCATGGCGACGCGGTTGCCGCTAAAACTGCAGTCAGTGAATGACACCCGCTGCGCGGCTACTCCAGTGGTAAAGCCCACCCCATAGCCGTCAAAAACACAATTGGATACATTGAGCGACTGCATGTCAGTGCAAAACAAACATTTCAAAAAGACAGTTCTTAAAACTACCACTATCAACGAATACAGCCGCCGCATTGTAGGAAAAGTGATCCCCTCTCAAAATGCAATTCTCAACATTCAGCACCCCCCGCCACCAATATATCCCCGTCTCGATATTCTCGATCGTCAAGTCCTTGATCGTTGCGCTATACGCATCGACCGAACAAAACCCCTTCGGTGCAGCGAAATCAGACCAATAGTATTCCGTCATACCGATGATAGTCTGATCAACCCCCGACCCAATGAACGTCAAATCGTCCTGGGTGACCGCGACGATGGCATCCTCAGTCCAGGCAGGTGCAACACAGGGATGGAGCTGATCAAATCTCCCCGGCCCGATCAAGATCGTATCTCCAGCCGCAGACGCCTCGACAGCAGGTTGAATGTCAGTAAAGTTCCCAGAGCCATCAAGCTCCACACTCCAAGTCCGGGCCATAGCCGCAGCCTGTGTCGCAAGCGCGATGATCACGAGGAAAGGGAGAATCAGTTGCTGAGGCCTCATTGAAATCTGTTCTACGAACGTATCGCGCCTCCTGGTTCTATATCCCTGTATTTGTAGTGGCGGTGTGCAATTTCACCATCAGTTTTCGCAAAGAGATCATGGTCGTATCGTGTTTGATGGGGAATTCGTCATCTCCGCCATAGACCACATATCTTTGGGTCGCTTCAACGTCCTCGCAGGCTTGATAAAACCCGGGCTTTATTTTTGGCGCCATGCTGGTCTTGATTTCAATGGCCCAGGTTTCCCGACTGGAAACCTTGAGGACCAGATCGATTTCAGCGCCGGCTGCGGTGCGATAGAAATACGTTCCGACACTGCCGGGCAAGATGGACAAGATGTTTTCAATGACAAACCCCTCCCAGCTTTTGCCAAGAACAGGATGGGAAAGAAGGTCGTCAAGATCAGAGATATAGAGGAGGCGATGAAGAATGCCGCTGTCGCGGATGTAAAAACGGGGTGATTTTACGAGACGTTTTTTGACGTTGGCGTGCCAAGGCTCAAGACGGCGCACCAGGAAGAGATCCACCAATATATCCAAGTACTTGCTGACTGTTTTGCCGTCGATTTCAAGGTTTCCGCCCAATGCGGAAAAGTTGACGGTCTCGCCTTGCAGGTGCGCCAGCATTGTCCACAGCCGCCTCAGTCTGGTGGCCGAGACACTGAATCCCATTTGTGGAATGTCTCGTTCCAGATAGGTGCGGATCAAATCCTCCAGCCAAGCCATGCTTGTCGCATCTGTCCTGGCCAGGTAACTGTCGGGAAAGCCGCCGCGCAGCCAACTTTTCTGGATATCTGCGGGGCTATCGGCCGGTACTTCCAGCAAATTCAAGCCGGTCATTTCAAGATAGCTGATACGGCCGGCGAGGCTTTCCGACGATTGTCGCAACAGATCCATGGAAGCGGATCCCAAAACAAGGAATTGCTCACCTTCACGCCCCGCCTGCCTGTTTTTGTCAATCAAGCCGCGTAGGACCATGAACAGATCGGGAACTCGCTGGATTTCATCCAAAATGATAAGCTTGTCGCTGTGCCGGGATAAGAATGATGTTGGGTCGCTGAGTTTTATCAGATCGGTGGGCGATTCGAGGTCCAAATAGATGGAATGTTTGTCTTGGGCCAGGGTCCGGGCAAGGGTTGTCTTGCCCACTTGTCTGGAGCCCAAAAGGGCCACTGCGGGCACTCGTTGCACTGTTTGCTCAAGTTTGTTTGATATCCACCTGTTAATCATACCTTGTATTTTCGTATAGATATTCCGAAATTGCAAGGTGTTTTCCCAGAACCCTCGTGCAGGCTTACCCAAAATTCGGTCAACTCAGTCCGGAACATCCATTATACATTTAGTTTCATGCAGTTACAAACAACAATAGCAACTGCCGACACTCTCGCACAACCCAGAAGCGGCATCAAACCATCGAAGCGGACCACGCCCACCCCAATTGCAGCAGCGAACCAACCGCTACCTGGGACCAGCCGCTGGTCCCGGGTTCCAGTCACCGATTTGTGGTTCAGGCGTGGGACTCCGGCGGACAATGGGCGCGGATGATCGTCAACTTCGGCGGGCTGACGCCCTGATTCCGGACAGCAGGATCACGCCCGAGGTGAGCAGGCCGGGAAAGATCGCCTCCACCCCCAGCCACGGCCCGCCGTGTCCCAGGCTCAGCCAGACCACGGACACGGCGGCCGCCAATCCCATCGACCACACCACCCGGTGGCCGCATACCCGCCACCCCGCCTGGGCCAGCAGCATCGGCAGCAGCAGCACCGGCGTGCCGACCGAACCCAGCACCTTCCACAGCTTGATGACCGAACCGGCGGCCAGCGCCAGCCCTACGGCCACCGCCGCCGTGGCCAGCAAGCTCCACTGGATCAGCGGCAATGAGGGTTCTTCGGCCACGACCTCACCAGCACCAGCCCGCCAACGCCCGATCAGGTCCCGCCCCAAAGTAACCGAACAGATGAACGCGTAGCTATCCACGGTCGACATGATGGTCGCCAGCAAACCAACGGTGAACACGCCCTGCCAGAAGGCTGGCAACACACGCGCCGCCAACGCCGGAAAAGCCTGCACCGGGTCCGCAAGATCCGGCAGCAGCACCCGCGCGTACAGTCCGGCGGTCGTGGTCAGGAAATCAAACACGATCCAGAACCCGATGGCCACGAAGATGCCCCGCCGGGCCGTGCTCTCACTGTCGGCGGCATAGCAGCGCTGGTAGAAAGCCGGCTCCACCAGGGTGCTCAAGGCAATCACGTACCACACGGCTATCGCCTGCCAGCCCAGACCACCGTCCCACTGCAGGTGTCCCGGCGGCAAGCCAGCCCGCAGAAACTCCCAGCCGCCGAAGCGCACCACGCAGACCGGCACCAGCACCAGAAACCCCAGGAACATCAGCACGAACTGCACCTTGTCGGTGGCCACCACCGCGCCCAGGCCGCCGCGAAACACATAGCTGATCGACAGCAACGTGCCCAGCACCACGCCCACCCACACCGGCCAGCCCGTGGCGAAGTTGAGCAGCACCCCGAGCATCAGCACATAGGCCGCCGGTGCGGTCATCACGAAGAGCATGCCCGCGCCGGCCAACGCCGCCGGTCGTCCGTAGTGCTGTTCCAGGAAATCGGGCACCGTCAGCATCTCGCTGTGGCGGGCCCGGCGGGCCAGATAGATTGCAAACAGGGCCGCGTACAGATAGTAGGGCACGCCAAAGACGAGCCAGTTGCTGACGCCGTACTGCCAGGTGTATTCGCCGACGCCAAGGATACCGCCATACCAGGTGGTGACCAGGGTGGCGACGAAGGCGGGCAGGGTCAGGCGGCGTCCCGCCACGATATAGTCCACCGCGCCGGCGGCCGGGCGCCGAAAAAGACGCAAGACGACGAACAGCAGGAATGCCAGATAGACCAGGCCGGCCACCGGCGGCAGTTTCATCTCACTCCCGCCCCGACATATCCTCGACGTAGGCCGGGCCGTGCTCCCGGTCCACCGAAACCAGCAGCGCGCCCTCGCCAACGGTGATCAGCAGCGGGCTCATGGTCACGGTGTTGCCGATCGTGGCCTGACCGCCGGGCGCCAGGGTTTCGCCCAGCAACGGGAACAGCGCGCCTTCGATCGTCACCTTGGTCACCGGACCGCACAACGGCAGGACCGAGAACTTGGTGCCCGTCGACAGCTCCCACGAGATACTCGCGCCCGTGCCCAGACGCACGGTGTCGGCATGATGCCCGGCCAGACAGACGCGCAGGCTATCGGCGAAACGCTCCAGCAGGTTCACGTTGAAGAGAGTGTGATCCAGCCGCCACCCCGTCGACCCGAGCAGCACCACTTCGGTCACGCCCTCGTCCGCCAGATAGAGCAAGGCCTTCTCACTGTCGGTCGTGTACTGGTCGGCGACCTGCAAAAACTGCGGCCCACCGCGGCCGTCCAGAATGCGGCCCGCCAGGGAATCGAAGTCCCCGATCACCACATCCGGCACCCGCGGCAGGTGATCGTAGGGATGGCCGGCGGCGTCGGTGCAGACAAAGATCTCCGCCCCGGTCAGCCAGTACTCGAGCAGTTCATGCGGCGGCGGCGGACCGTCGCACAGGACGACGGCCCGCAGGCCCTTCTTGGGAAAAATCGGGCAGGCGGCCCCGCCCTTTTCAGGTTCGTAGTTGTTCATCAGAAGGTGTGGTCCACTCCAATTACAAAGTTTCGCCCCGCCGCCGGGGTGTAGTAGTTCTCACCAAAGTAATAGCCCCAGGTCTCGTACTCGGTGTCAGCCAGATTGCGCACGTGCAGGAACGCCGTCGTCCCTCGCAGTGCCGGTCCGGCCACCGCCCCGAGATCCAGCCAGAAGGACACGTCCACGGTCGTCCAGGGCTCGATGGAGCGGGCCTCGTCGCCCGAATTGTCCAACTGCTGGCGCCCCGTGTTGCGCACCCGCAAGCGCGTGCGCAGATCCCGGTTCCAGCGGGCCTCCCAGCCGGCCATCACCAGATGGGTCGGAAACAGGGCAATCCGGTTGCCGCCGTAATCATACACTGAACCATCCCAGTCGTGGAAGACGAACTCTGTGAACTCGTCCCA
>JAJRWA010000111.1 GCA_024277025.1 Candidatus Krumholzibacteriota bacterium
GGCCGGATCGACACTGGCGACCGGTTCGTCAGCCAGCAGAATTTCCGGCGACTGATATAGCGCGCGCGCGATGGCCACCCGCTGGGCCTGGCCGCCGGACAGGCGGTCCACACGCTGAAACATCTGATCGGCGATACCGACTAATTCCAACAAGCGGTGCACCTGTTCCAGGTCCGCATCCGGTGGGCGCACAAACTGACGAACCGCCTGCCACAGGGACAACCGGCCCAAGCCGCCACTGAGCACATTCTGGGAGACACGCAGATTGGGCACCAGCCGCAAATCCTGATGTACAAAACCGATCCGGGCCCGCTGGCGGCGCAGGGCGCCCCCCGTCATATCAGCCAGATCCGCACCGGCGACCGTCACCTGGCCGTCCTGTGGACGGACCGCTCCATTGAGCAGCCGCAACAGAGTGGTCTTGCCCGCGCCGCTGGGCCCGACCAGGGCCACCGCTTCGCCCGCGCCCACAGCAAGGTTCACTGCCCGCAGCACAGGCGGCCCCCCGAAGGAGACCGCCACGTCAGCCAGTTTGAAATTGCCTGCCCGCACCTAGCGCACCATTCCCAACTCTCGCGCCACGGTGGCGATGCCGTCGTATTCGGCATTGCTCGCGGCGATCAATTTTTCCCGCGGCAGTGCGGACAGCAGCTCCGGTTCGTCGATGGCCAGCAACACCTGCTGCAGCCGATCGGTGAAACCCGCGCCGAACAATCGTTCCAGATCCGGGTGGGCGGTGAAGTTGTAGTCCGCATACGGCGGCGTCTGCCAGATGATCCGGCATTCACGCGGATCGGTCCTGCCATCGGCAACCCGCCGTTCATAGACCTTGTAGTTCACCACGCCCGCGTCAAAACGCCCCGCCGCCACCAACTCGCAGGTCTTGTCATGACTGCCGGAAAAGCCGTAGGGCCGGCTGAAAAACTCATCCGGCGACAGCCCCGTATTGGACCGAATGAAGTACTCGGGCATCAACCGGCCCGAGGTGGAACTCTCGGCGCCGAAAGTGAAACTGAGGTCCGCGAGTCCGCGGGGAAAATCCGGACCGCGCACCAGATCCACTTCGGCATTGACGATAAAGTAGGAATAGTAACTCGGATCGGCCGCCCCCTGGGCAATGGCCCGGGCCCCCGGCACCGCCGCTCGGGCCTGCACTCCGGTCAGGCCACCGAACCAGGCCAGTTGGATGTCGCCATTGCGGAACATCTCGACGGTCGCCTGGTAGTCGCGCGCCGGCACATACTCCACCGCCACGCCCAGGGTTTCGGCCAGGTAGGCAGCCAGCGTGGCGAACCGCTGCTTCAACTCGGTGCTGTTCTGGTCCGGAATGGCCGTGAAGCGCAGGACCGGGGGCGGGGTCTCGGTTCCCCGGCCACAGCCGCCGACCGCCCCGCACAGCGCCAACAGGGCAAATGTTACCACTAAGGTTCTCATCAACTCTCCCTCCACAGAAGATTGAAGACCTGCTACAGAAAACTCCACTGCGAACCATCCGGCCCGTCCTGGACATTGACGCCCAGCTCGGTCAACTCGGCCCGGATCCGGTCCGCCCCCTCCCAGTCCTTCGCGCTCCGGGCCGCGACCCGATCGGCCACCAACTGTTCGACCCGATCGCGATCCAGGCCCAGCCGCGCGGCTTTCTGATCCCGGCGCCCGCGCAGCCAGGTGTCCGCGTCCTGCCCGAAGCAGCCCAGGATCTCCGCCACCACCGCCATGTCGGCGACGAACTTCTCCAGAGTCAGGTAACGGACGGCCTTGCTCACACCCTTGCCCGAGGCCAGCAGGGTGTTGGCTTCGGCCAGAGGCTTGCTGAGCACGCCGAGCGCACCGCTGGTGTTGAAGTCGTTGCTCATGTGGGCCTCGAAGTCCGCCAGCAGGGTGGCCACATGTTCGAGCACGGGTTCCTCGGCCGCCGGTCGCTTGGCGCCAGCCAGAAAAATCCTGGCCGCCTGCAGCGTCTTGTAGACATAGGCCAGGCGATCATCGGCTTCTTCCAGGCCGGGGAAACGCACGCGCTGCCGCAGGGCCTCGCGCCCAGTCGTCACACCGCAGGCGCAGGTGCCGCTTTCCTGCCGGGCCTTGTCCAGGTCCGCACCGCAGGCCGGGCAGCTGACCGCGACCTCGAAGTTCAGGCCGCTGCGGTAGTGCACCGTCAGCAGGAAGTAACGCACCGACTCGGGATCGTACAGGTTGATGATCTCGCGCGTGGTGAAGAAATTGCCCAGCGACTTGTACATCTTCTCGCCTGCGAAATCGATGAATCCGTTGTGCACCCAGTACTTGCTGAACGTGTCTTCGCCGTGGGCGCCCTGGCTCTGGGCGATCTCGTTTTCGTGGTGCGGAAAAATCAGGTCGCGCCCGCCGCCGTGGATATCGAAGCAGTCGCCGAGATGGGTCGAGCTCATGGCCGAGCATTCGATGTGCCAGCCCGGCCGGCCCGCGCCCCACGGACTGTCCCACGACGGCTCGCCCGGCTTGGCCGCCTTCCACAGGGCGAAGTCCAGCGGCGTCTCCTTGCGCTCGTCCACGTCGATCCGGCTGCCGGCGCTCTCGAACATCTCGTCGATGTTGCGCTTGCTCAGCTTGCCGTACCCACCGAAGGCCTTGACCCGATAGTACACATCGCCATCCACCGCGTAGGCCAGTTCCTTGTCCACCAGACTCTGCACCAGCTCGATGATCTGGGGAATGTGGTCGCTGACGCGCGGCGTCACATCGGGCTCGAGCAGATTCAGGGCCGCCATGTCGCGCAGGTACTCGGCCGTGTAC
>JAJRWA010000112.1 GCA_024277025.1 Candidatus Krumholzibacteriota bacterium
CCAGCGCCTTCAAGATCGCCGACCGCATGGCCATGCTGAGCAGTGGCAAGATAGTGTTTACCGGCACGGTGGACGAGGTCCGCCAGACCGATCATCCGATGGTGCGGCAGTTCATCGAGGGGAATTCCCAGGGCCCGCTGGGTGCTTTCTAGACCCGGCCAGCCGATGGTGAACTCGAACCTGGAGAAGAGAATGCAACGCAAAATCAGCGAGATTCAGGTGGGTCTGCTCACCGTTTTGGCCCTGGTCATCCTGATTGTGGGCATGATGTGGCTGAAGAACATCGACCTGCGCAAGGGGTCGAGGCTCTACCAGGTCGACTTCGCTCGCGTCGAGGGTCTGCGGGCAGGCGACAAGGTTCAGGTGCGGGGCATTCGCATGGGCGAGGTGGCCGGCATGCAGATTCTGCAGGGAGCCGTCCGGGTCGAACTGGTCATGGAGGAGACAGTCAGTCTGCGTGAGGACGCGGTCGTCACGCTGGGTGAGAAAGGTATTGTCGGCGAGGTCGTTATCGAGGTCGACCCCGGGATCGGCGCCGAGGTGCAGGAAGGCCACATCTTCCGGGGCCGGACCGCCGGCACCATTGCTTCGATGACCGACGCCGCCGGTGCCGCCCTCGAGGAAATGCGGGCACTGACGGCCAAGGTTACCGAACTGGTCGACGAAGTGAAGGCCGACGGCATGGTCATCGAGACGTTGCAACAGGCCAATGAGACCCTGGTGGCGGTGGACAAGATGGTCAAGGAGAACCAGAGCGATATCGAGGTCATCCTGGCCGATCTGCGGATCACCAGCCGGGATCTGCGCGAACTGATGGAATCCGGCCGTATCGAAGATACATTCGACAAGACCGCCCGGGCGGCCGCAACAGCCGACAGCATGATGATCACCCTGACCAGGTCGAGCCAGAGCCTGAATGACATCCTGCTCAAACTGGCCGGGGGCGAGGGCAGCGCCGGCCGCTTCCTGAATGACCCGAGCCTGTACGTATCTGCTGACTCGACCCTGGATTCGATGAAACGGCTCATGGATGCCATGCGCCGCAACCCCAAGAAATACTTCAAGTTGAACGTCGTGGACTTCTAAGAGGAGGAACCCGCATGAACGCCGATCCCAAGCAGGAACAGATGATCAAGGCCATCAAGGACGCCGTCATGGTCGAGGTCAAGGGCCAGCAACTCTACAGCCACGCGGCCACCGAGGCCAAGGACCCGGCGGCCCGCGCCATGTTCGAGATGTTGGCCCGGGACGAGGATGACCACGTGCGCATCCTGATGACCCAGTACAAGAGCCTGATGGCCGAGGGCAAGCTGAACCTGGACGATGTGCACCCCGCGGCGGTGGACCACGGCTCGGCCGACGTGGTGACCGACGACTTCAAGAAGTCCGTCAAGCGCGGCAAGTTCGAGCTCGCGGTGATCAGCATCGGCTGCGACCTGGAAAACAAGGCCATCGCCTACTACAAGGAGCACGCGGCCAAGACCGACGACCCGGACCTCAAGCAGCTCTTCACCTGGCTGGTCGAATGGGAAGACGGCCACCTGGAGCAGCTCCTGGAACTGGAAAAGATCTACCAGGACGCCTACTGGGCGGATCAGGGTTTCTCGCCCATGTAGGGCCGGCCGCAACGCGGCCCAACGAGAGGGAAGCAAGTGCGGACAGGGTGGTCATTGGTCGTTTTGCCGAGTGCCGCAGTGGGCCGGGCACGGCCCCTTGCTGGAGGTCCAGGATCATGAGTTGGGTCCGCAAAAAGCCGGTGCGAATCGCGGCCATTGTTGTCGCGGTGCTGTTGCTGGCTGTCGTCGCGGTGAAGCTGCTGTTGCCGGCGGAAAAAATACGCGATCTGGCCCTGGCCGAGGCCCGGGAGCGGTTGGGCCGGGACGTGAGTGTGGGCGCGGTGTCGGTCTCCCTGCGCGGGGGGCTGGGCGTGCGCCTGGCGGATTTCGCCATCGCCAACCCGGCGGGTTTTGTCGGCGACGACCTGCTGAGGACAAAGGCGCTGGATCTGAAGCTGGCGTTGGGTCCCCTGTTCAAGGGGCAGGTGCAGGTGGATCGGCTGGTGATCGAAGCACCGGCGGTGAACCTGGTGCGGCGGGCTGATGGCAGCGACAACTTCACCTTTGCCGCTCCCGCTGAATCGGCGCCCGGGGCCGGGTCCGGCGGCGGTGGGCAGGCCGCGCCGCCGCCCCTGACGGTGGCCAGTTTGACTTTGCGCGACGGCCAGCTGGTCTTCACCGACGAGACCGCGCCGGCCGCCGCTGTGCAGTCCGTGCGGGTGTCGGACGTGAGTCTGGGCCTGAGTCTGGCCAACCCTGTGCCGGGGAGTTACCGGGTCAATGGCCGCCTGGCTGCCGGTGATATCGCCGTGAGCGGACCGGCGGCCTTGCCCGGCCTCGACGCTCAGGCGGACTTCGAGGTGACCTGGACCGCTGAAACATCGGCTCTGGACCTGACCAAGGTGGCGCTCGATGTTTCCGGCGTACCCATGATGGCCACCGGCCAGGTGGTCGTGGCGGGCGCCGCGCCAACCGGGATGATTCGCCTGCAGTTGACTGCGGTCCCGGTGGTGGCTTTGGCATCCTTCATGCCACCGGAACTGGGGCCCGGGCTCAAGGGCGACCGCAACAGCGGTACGGTGAGCGCCACGGTGAATCTGGCTCTGGTCGGAGCTGGGAAGCCGCCGGTGCAGATCACCGGGACCGCCGCGATCAACGAGCTCGATCTGACCTTGCTCCAGCCTTTCCTGCCGCCGTCGCAGCCGGGCCGGTTGGCCGGCCGGGCCGAGCTTGAGCTGGAATTCAGCGACCGGACCGGTGACCCCGCCGGAATCGACTACACCGGCGTGGCCCGCGTGCGTCAGGCCTCGTTTACCGAGTCGGGACTCGTTGACGACCTGCTGGAACTGGATGCCTCGTTGCGGTTCACGCCCACCGAGTTGGCGCTGCAGAGCTGCCGGGCCCGATTTGGCGCCGGCACTTTTACCCTGACCGGACGGCTGCGCGACCCGTTTCCCTATTTTCTGCCGCCGGAAATGCAGGGCGCCGCCGAGATGAAGACGCCTCAGCTGGGGTTCGAGCTGCGCACCGCCAGGCTGGATGTGGACAGGCTGCTGCCGGTGGCCAGTCCGGCCACTGAAGCCCCTGGTGGGCCGGCATCAACGCGCGCCGCGACGATCCCGGACGATCTGGAGTTTCCCGACCTGACTTGCGATGGCACGTTCACCGCCGACACGCTGATCTACCTGCAGGTGCCGCTGACTGCGGTGCGCGGCACGGTGACCCTGCGGAACCGGCAGCTGCGGGTGCACCAGGTCACCGCGACGGTCTATCAGGGCCAGCTGGCCGGTGACGTCGCCATCGACCTGAACAACCTGCAGGATCCGGCCTACGCCGGCAACTACCAGGCGACGGGAATCGAGGTCGACGATTTTGTTTCCCGCTTTGCCGGTCTGGGCGGCGTGCTGTTTGGCCGCTGCAACCTGAAGGGGGATTTCGCCGCGCGTGGCCTGGAGCCGGAGACCATCCGGGACGGCCTGACTCTCAACGCCGACGCGGGCCTGGCCGAGGGCCGGTTTGTCACGACCGGCAACGTGCACCAGGCTCTGAGCAAAGTGGCTGCCCAGGCGGGTCAGACCTTGTCCCCGGAGCAGTCGCTGCGTGATCTGGCGACCCACATCAGCGTGAAGCAGGGGCGGGTGTATCTGAACGCGCTGACCACGCGTCTGGGTCAGTTCGGCGACGTGACTGTTGACGGCTACTACGGGTTCAACGGTGATTTGGCCTATCAGGGGTCCCTGTTGTTGACTGAAAGCCAGACCGATCAGCTATTCAGTTCGGGTGTGATGGCTGAGCTGGCCAAATTGCTCGGGTCGCAGCGGCCGCAGCGCCTGGAATTGCCACTGTCCGTCGGCGGCAGCCGTACCGAGCCCAAGGTGAGATTGGACCTGGGCGCGGTGACCAGTGACTTGCAGGCGCGGGCCGCCCGTGAACAGGGCGACAAGCTGGAGGATGAGGCCAGGCGCAAGCTCGGTGACCTGCTGAACAAGTGGCGCTAGGGGGTCAGTTGCAGGCGCCGTTGGCGTAGACTTCGATCGGACCGGTGACGTTCAGGCTGTTGGCGAAGTCCGTGGCGGCACAGTTGTCGAGTTCGTGGTTGACGAAGATCCTGATGCCGCCGGCGCCCACGTCCGTCAGATTGTCCAGGCCGTCGAGCTCCGTCAGCGCGTTGTTGCCGAAGATCACAACCTTGTCGCAATTCTCCAGCCACTGCAGCCCGTCCAGGTCCATCAGGCCGTGATTGTTGCTGATGCTCAGCTCGGCCAGATGGGCGGGGCCGGTCAGGCCCGTCAGGCCGGTCAGGCCCAGATTGCCCAGCACATTGAGCTGGCGCAGGCTGCTGAGAGTATCCGCCCCGGCGAGGCTGGTCAGGGCCGTGCAACCGGACAGGCTCAACCGCGAGATCTGAGCCTGGACGGCGACTCCCTCCAGGCTGTTCAGGGCGCCGAAATTCGCGAGCTCCAGATTCCACAACTCGGGATAACGCTGCAGTCCGGCCAATGAGGTGATCACACCGTTGCCGACCAGGGTCAGTTCGCGCAGCGAGGGCAGCTCGCCGAGCACCGGCAGGCTGTCCAGCCCTTCGCCCGCCTCGACCCGCAGGCGCTGCAGGGCCGGCATGTCATCCAGCCCGGCAAAGCTGTTGAGCAGCGGGCAGTCCGTCACCGTCAGATAGGTCAGCGCGTCCAGATCGCCATGGTCGGCCAGGGAATTGAACTGGGCACAGTCGCTGATGAACAGGGACTGCAGATCCGGCAGGTCGCCCAGGGACGCCAGTTCTGTGAAGCCGTCGGCCCGCCGAATGTTGAGTCCATTCAATTCCGGCACGGCGGTGATCTGGTCCCAGGCGCTGAACTCGGGGCAGTTGAAGATGTTGATCTGGACGCCGCCGCTCAACCGGTCGAAGGTCACCAGGCTGTCCATGCGGGCGTTGCTGGACAAACCCAGGAAACCCAGGCTTTCCAGATGCTCGAGCCCGCTGAGACTGGCCAGTTCGGGGCAGTTCTCGATCGTCAGGGTTCCGACCGCCCGGACGCTTTGCAGACCCTGCAGATTGGCCAGGGAATCGCAGCCGGAGATAGTCAGGCGGACCAGCGAATTCAGGCAGCACCAGTTGCCCACGTCCTGCAGCCCGGTCAGGCGGCGCAGGTCCAGGAACTGCAGGCCCTGCATCTCGCCAATACCGACCAGGCTGCGCAGCCGGGGATTGTCCTGGACGGTCAGGCTTTCGCCGGCCCGGCCCAGATTCTCCAGCCCGGCCACCGACTCCAGTTCGCTGTTGTCCACGATGGCCAGGGAACCGCCCAGGGTCTCCAGGGAGCGCAGCGGGCTCAAATCGACGATGGGATCCTCGCCGGAGCCGCCGCCCAGCCACAGGTCTCCCTGGATTTCCCGGATCCCGCCGAGCAGGTCCACTTCGGTTTGGGTCTGCAGCCGCACATCGCCCGGATAGACCAGAACGCCGACGATGATCGTGTCCGGTTCGACAATGGTGTCGGAGCAGGCCGGGAGCAGGAGCAGAACCAGCAGGACACTCAGCAGGGCGACCGGCGAAGGCAGGCGTGACAAAAACATCGGGACCTCGGATGTGACTTGAATTGGTGTGCCCAGAATCCCGCCGGGCCCTTTTCCGCTGAACGCGTGCA
>JAJRWA010000009.1 GCA_024277025.1 Candidatus Krumholzibacteriota bacterium
TCGTCCAGGATGGCGGCCATGGCCCCGCCGTGCACATGGTCCGGCGGTCCCTGGGCACCGGGACCGAAGAGGATCTTGCCCAGCAGGCGATTGTCCGGCGCCAGGGAGTAGTACCGCACACGAAAGCGGTGCCCGGAGCGGTCGCCGGAGACGAAGGTGTCCTCGAGGGCGAGGAACGGCAGGTCAGCCGGCGCGGCATTGTCGTCGGCTGTGGTCAGCCACAGTTCGTTGTCGGTGCTCATGGCGACTCCTACTTGGTCCAGCCCAGGGAAAAAATGATGCCGCGATCGGAGGTGGACGCCGTCTCATCGGCCGGGCGGTTGTCGCGGCTTTCGTAGTATGAAAGCTCGACGAAGAGGTCGGAAACGACTTCGTGGCGCAGGGAGGTGTTCAGTTCCTGGCGAACACGTCCGTCAACGGTCAGGCTCGGGTACAGATCGTACTTGAACGAAATATTGCTCTTGGGGCTGTTGTAGCGAAAAAACGTGAACTTCACCGAGAAGACGCCTTCGCCGGCATCGCTGTAGGGCTCACTCAGATCAGCCCACTCGCGAGTCACGGCCAGACCGGCATGCGTTGCCAGTTCCAGGTGACGGTTCATGACCAGCAGATACCCCAGATTCAGTCCGGTAGTAGCCCGCAGGGCGAGCCCCAACTGATCATTGCGCTGCAGGCCGCCGTTGACGCCGGCCTGCAGGCGACCGCTTACGGTACGGGAGCCGTACAGGCTCAGGTCCTGCCGCCGGGTGGTGGTGTTGTCCCGTTCGGTGGTCAGGACCGCGTCGCCGCTCAGCCCATAGCGGTAGATCCGGCCCTTGTAGTCGGCCTTGAGCGCAATATTGCCCTGACTGGTGGCGCTGGCCTTGGTCCAGTTGAAGCCGGCCGAGACCGAAAGGTTGATCCGATCCCAGATGTCGTAGCGGATGGCCTCGATATTGACGACCCGGTCCATGGGGACCCGGGTGACCCTGGTATCGAATTCGAAGTTGATCAGCAGGACGCCGTCGGCGTCGCTGTCCGGCAGTTGACCGTACAGCAACTGCCCGTCGTCCAGGGTGATCAGGAACAGGTAGCGGCTGACGACACGGGCAATCCTGTCCCACTTGATCGACAGCGTGCCCATGTCGCTGGTCTTGGCGAGCACCTTGCCATAGGACATTTCCTTCAGCTCGCAGGTGACCTGGTCGCCGTTGCGCAGAGTGATGACATCGGTCTTGGGCACGGCCAGGGCCGGGATCGCGGTCAGCAGCAGGCCAAGTACAAGCAGGCTTCGGCCCGGGACAGTGGGGATGTGGTGTCTTCGTTTCATGGTCTGCTGAAGATCAGTTCACAAGACAGGTGGGTCAAGGCAAATGGGCGGACGCAGGTCGCGGTGATTGTGCTATTCTCGCCGGCGTCATTGCCAATCCGTGAACCATCAGAGCCAAGGAAGCACCATGCGTAAACGATTCGGAATGCTATTGCTGACCGTCCTGACCTTCCTGATTCCGGCCGCCGCTCTGGCCGCCGGCCTGACCCCGGCCCAACTGCTGGACCTGGAACAAGTCCGCGGGACGGTTCTTTCGCCAGACGGCAAGCTGGCAGCGTACACCGTCAGCCGGAACCGTGCCCTGGGTGACAAGCCCGGCGGCGCCTGGACCCGCCTGTTCGTGATGGATCTGAAGACCGAGACCAGCCGCCCCTTTGTTACGGGCAAGGTGTCGGTGGGGGGCGTGCAGTTCTCGCCCGACAGTCGGTTCCTTTCGTTCACTACCGCCCGTGGCCCCGAAGCCAAGACCCAGATCTGGGTGCTGCCGGTAGACGGCGGCGAAGCCCAGGCGGTGACCCGGAGCCCGACCGGTGTCGGCAGCTATGTCTGGAGCCCCGACGGTTTGGCCATCTACTACGTCGACACGGATGCTCAGACCGCTGCGGTGAAAGAACTCAAGGAGAAGGGTTACAACCTGAACTTCTTCGAAGAGAACCTGCGGCACCGGACCGTGCGCCGGGTGCCCTTCGTCTGGGGTGAAGCGCCCGGCGAGGGCGAGCCCCTGGTTGCGGACCTTGCGGTCTGGAGTCTGCAAATCAGCCCGGACGGCAACTGGCTGGTCTTCGGCGCCAGCGAGCGCAATCTGATCGACGACAAGTATGTCTTCCAGGATCTCTACCGGCTGAACCTCAGCGACAACTCCTACGCCATGATCGTCGACACGCCGGGCAAGCTGGGCAACTACACCATCAGCCCGGACAGCAAACATCTGGCCTGGACCGGAGCGGCCAGCCAACAGGATCACGCGGTCAGCAGCCTGTACGTGTGCGGCCTGGACGGGACCGGCAACCGGAACGTGACACCCGCCGATTTTCCCGGCCATATCCGCAGCGTGGTGTGGCGCGACAACAGGACGGTGCTCTACGTTTCGGACGAGGGCATGTACCCCCGGTTGAGCCTGCAGACGGTGGGCAAGGGTGCGGCCAAACGACGCGTCGTTTACGACAGCGAGACCACAGGCGTGATCACCGGTCTGCCCGCTTCGCGCCCCGGCGTGAAGAACATGGTGCTGGTGGGGCACAACGCGACCACCCCGCGTGAACTGTATCTGTGGCGGGGCAAAGGCGCGCCGAAACGGCTGACCCATCACAACGAGCTCCTGAGCGGCGTCGAACTGGGCGAACAGCGCGTGGTGCGCTGGTCCGCGCGCGATGGCCTGGAAATCGAAGGCTTGCTGCTGTTGCCGGTCGGCTACACCGGTGGCCGCTTCCCGCTGATCGTGCACGTGCACGGCGGCCCCGAGTCCAACCACACCGACGGCTGGGTGAGCCGCTATTCCGTGCCGGGGCAGGTGCAGTGCGCCCGTGGTTATGGCGTGCTGCTGCCCAACTACCGGGGCAGCACCGGTCGGGGCGTGGCGTTTGCCGGGCTGGCCTACGGTGATCCGGCCGGACCCGAGTTCGATGATATCGTCGACGGTGTGGATTACCTGATTGCCGAGGGTCTGGCGGACGGCGACCGGGTAGGTGTGATGGGCGGCAGCTACGGCGGCTACGCCACCAACTGGCTGACCACCTACTACAGCGACCGCTTCGCCGCCGGCGTGACCTTTGTCGGCATCAGCGATCTGGTCAGCAAGCGTTTCCTGACCAACATTCCCTACGAGGACGAGTTCGTGCACATGGCCAAGCCCGTACGCGAGAGCTGGGACCTGATGACCGAACGCAGTCCCGTCAAGTACGCTGACCAGTGCCGGACGCCGCTGCTGATCCTGCACGGCGACCGCGACCACCGCGTGCACTTCAGCCAGAGCCAGGAGATGTTCCGGGCCCTGAAGATGGCAGGTCATCCGGCGGTGCGGCTGGTCTACTATCCGGGCGAAGGCCACGGCAACAGCAAGCGCTTCGGGCGGGAGGATTTCCTAGCCCGCAATCTGGCCTGGTTCGACTACTACCTGCTGGACGGCCACGCCTGGGACGGGCCCATGCCGGCGGCTGATATCAGTGAAGAAATGGGTTTGTTGGCGGACTAGACGATACGGCCGGCACCCTGCCGGGTGCCGGCCAACCACCCGGTTGTCCAGCAAGCCTGGAAATTGAAGCCGCCGGTGATCCCGTCGATATCCAGCACTTCTCCCGCCAGGAACAGACCCGGGCAGACACGGCTGCCCATGGTCCTGAAGTCCACATCTTTCAGGCGGACGCCGCCGCAGGTGACGAACTCTTCCTTGTTGGTGGCCTGGCCGGTGACCGCGAAGCGGGATTCGCCCACGCGGCGGGTCAGGGCGCGCCGCTCGCTGCGGCCCAGGTCGGCCCAGCGTGTCTCCGGCGCCACACCGGCCGCCGTGGCCAGCGATTGCCACAATCGTTTGGGCAGATCCAGGGGGCCGTGCCCGAGCACCAGTTGCTTGCCGCTGGTCCGGGTTGCTGCCAGCAGGGCTTCGTCGATCTGCTCCTGGGCCAGATCCGGGCACCAGTTGACCAGCAGTTCGAACTGGTACCCGAGGTCTGCCAGTTGGCGCGCGCCCCAGGCTGACAGCCGCAGCACCGCCGGGCCGCTCAGACCCCAGTGGGTCACCAGCAGGGGGCCTGTTTCGTCCAGCTTCTTCCGGCCCGCTACGCGTACCCGCGCGCGGCTCACGGCCACCCCGGCCAGATCGGTCAGTACCGTATCCGAGATACGAAACGTGAACAGCGAGGGGACGGGCGGCACGATCGTGTGGCCGAGGTCGGCCGCGAGATCAAAGCCGCCACTGCCGCCGCCGGAGGTCTGGCCGCCGGTGGCCAGCAGGACCGAATCCGCTGTCAGAGTGGAGCCGTCGGCCATGGCGACCTTGAATTCGTCACGGCCGCGGTCCAGGCCCGTGACCGCCGCGCCAAGGCGCAGGTCAACGCCGACCTGACGGGCGCTCTCGCGCAGGCAGTCCACGATCGTGCGTGATGAATCGGTCACCGGGAACATGCGGCCGTCAGCTTCGGTTTTCAGGGTGACGCCGCGTGTGGCGAACCACTCGGCCGTTTCCCGTGGCCCGAAGCTGTGCAGTGGGCCCCGCAATTCCCGCCCGCCGCGGGGGTAGTTGCCGCTCAGTTCCCGCGGCTCGAAGCAGGCATGAGTCACGTTGCAGCGCCCGCCGCCGCTGACCTAGACCTTGCGCAGCGCCTGGTGCGATTTCTCCAGCAGGACGACTGGTTGTCCAGGTGCGGTTTCCCGGGCCCGGATCGCGCCAAAGAAGCCCGCCGGGCCGCCGCCGATGACGATAAACATGCTTTCTCCCGTGTCACAAGAATCTGGGGCTTGAGAATATGCGCCGGAAGTGGAAAAATCCCGACAAGAATTCAGGTTGAACCCACCACAACCAGAGGAAAGAACCATGCGCAAGATGATCCTGCTCGTATTCGTAGCCGCACTGCTGATGAGCGGTACCGCTCTGGCGGCCCAGAAGAACGGCGGCCTGGCTGTCAGTTACGCCGCTCCCAAGGGCGATTTCCAGGACGTCGTCGACAGCGGCTGGGGGACTTCGGCGATCTTCGACTACCCGTTCTCCGGCATCCTGAATATTTCCGGTTCCCTCGGCTGGTACAGCTTTTCCGGCATCACGATCTTCGAAGGCACCAACGTCAAGACCGATTCCATGACGATGTGGGAATTCACCGCCGGACCGCAGGCGGATTTCGGCAAGCTGTATCTCGGCGTGGAAGCCGGTTACTACACCAA
>JAJRWA010000113.1 GCA_024277025.1 Candidatus Krumholzibacteriota bacterium
CCATTTCCCGCGCGATGCCAAGTATCATCTTGATCTCCTGTCTGCAGGTGCGCGGCAGCGTGCGCCGGTCACCATCCAAATTGACAAATGAGGGGTATTTTGCACGCCTATTGTAGGCCGAG
The DNA here is from genome assembly GCA_024277025.1 of Candidatus Krumholzibacteriota bacterium. Lineage (GTDB taxonomy): Bacteria > Krumholzibacteriota > Krumholzibacteriia > LZORAL124-64-63 > LZORAL124-64-63 > JAGRNP01. The sequence continues at coordinate 123 of JAJRWA010000113.1, forward strand.
GTCCTGATTTCGTCAACGCTTTGGTTTTTAATATCATAGGCAAGAATCTGGATATCCATATCAAAATCCCAAAATGCCGACCGCTGGTGTCAATTTTTTGCAACTGAATGATAAATATTTTGCATTTAGACCCCAATGCAGTAGGATGCCAACAGTTGACTTTGCGGAGCAGCCCTGCACGGGCCGCGCCGCAGGGGGTATCCACCTGGAGTGTGGCCGCGACCGTGCGGCCGTAATTGGGGAGAACATCATGAAGAAACTGCTTTTGGTCTTTGCGGTCCTGCTACTGGCCAGCCCAGCGGCCGCTCAGTTGATCATTGCCGGCACCTACGACGGCCCTTTGACTGGCGGCGTGCCCAAGGGTGTCGAACTCTACGCCTGTGACGATATCGCCGATCTGTCGGTCTACGCCATCGGCTCAGCGAACAACGGCGGCGGCACCGATGGTCCCGAGTTCGTTTTCCCCGCCGACTTTGTCGCTGCGGGTACGACCTTCTACGTGGCCTCAGAAGACGTTGGCTTCACCGCATTCTTTGGCTTTGCCCCGGATTATGTGTCTGGCGCCATGTCGATCAATGGCGACGACGCCATCGAACTGTTCCTGGTCGGCGACGGCACACCGGGCAACGAAACGGTTGTCGACGTGTTTGGCGATATCAACGTTGACGGCACCGGTACGGCCTGGGATTTCCTGGACGGCTGGGCCAAGCGCATCAACGGTTCCGGCCCCGACGGCAGCGTGTTCGACCTGAACGCCTGGACATTCAGCGGCACCAACGTCTTTGATGGTGAGACCAGCAACGACACAGCCGCGACTCCCTTCCCCCTCGGCGGCTTCACGTGTGATCCCGCCGTGGCCACCGAGAACCAGAGCTTCGGCAGCGTAAAGTCCCTGTTCCGGTAGTTTCGACCTCTGCTCCAGACTGATTCCGCCCCCCTGCTGCCTTGGCTGCAGGGGGGCGATGCGTTGAATCCCGGAAAAGCCACAAAAAAGCCCACTACTTTTCGTCAAATATTCGCCACAGGTGCACATTTAGTCGGATATACATTTCCTTGTTGTGCGCGTTTTCGCAATATGGTACCATATTGAAAATTCGTGAGCCGCCACCATTCTGGCTCATGAGCCTTACCTTTCTCTGGAGGAGAGCAACTTGAAGAAATCACTAATGTTGGCCATGGCGATCGCTCTGGTCGCCGGTAGCGCGAGCGCTGCAGTGATCATCACTGACGATTTCAGCTACCCCGATGGCTCCCTGGTCGGCAACGGCACCTGGTACAATCACAGTGGCAACGCCGGCGATCTGCTGGTAGCCAACGGCCAGGCCGTCGTCACCCACGGGGTGCCCTCCGAAGACGCGACCCTACCTTTCGTCCTGCCCAACGGCGGCGACGTCTACTTCGCCTTCGACTTCTCGGTCGATGACCTGGGTGCCCCCTACACCGGTACCGACTTCGAATATTTCGCCCATTTCAAGGATGACGGCTACGGCTTCCGCGGCCGCATGGACGTGCAGGCCCCCACCGGTGGTGGCGACTACACGGTCGGCATCTCTTCGATCGGCTCGACCGCCGACGCGACCTGGCCTCTGGACCTGACCTACGATGTCGTCTACCACGTCATCGTCCGTTACAACCAGGACATCAACATTGCTGAGATGTGGATCGACGCGACTGCGGTCACCGACCTGTCCATCCTCGGTGATGATGAAGCCGATCCCGGTACCGTGATCACCGGCTTCGCCCTGCGCCAGTCCGACTCGGCCGAGAACGAGACTGTCCGCGTGGACAATCTGGTCATCGCGGACAGTTGTGACGATGTTTTCGCGACTTGTCTGCCGGTCGCGACCGAAGAGCAGTCCTGGGGCGCTGTGAAGTCCCTGTTCCGCTAGAGATCGTTTTCTGCCCCGGGCAGAACAAACCCCCTGTGGCCTGGCGCCGCAGGGGGTTTTCCTGTCGCCCCCCACAACGGTGGACGTTGCGGCTACAATACTGTACAATATTCGTATGGTTTATCCCGCCAAACCCGATATCACCCGTCTCCTACGGGAATTCGACCCCCAGTTGACGGTGGCAGCCCAGCAGCAGGACCGCCTGCTGGAGTTGCTCTACGCTGAGTTGCAGGCCACCGCCCGTGGCCTGATGTCCCGTGAACGCATTGAACACACTCTGCAACCGACGGCCCTGGTCCACGAAGCCTGGCTGAAGCTGATCAATCAGGAGCAGGTGCAGTGGCAGGATCGTGCTCATTTCCTGGGGATTGCCGCCCGCTGCATGCGCCAGGTTCTGGTCGACCACGCCCGCTCACACGGAGCCGCCGAGCGCGGCGGTGACTTTCGCCAGGTTACCCTGGATGAAGGCCTCCTGAGCGGGGTCTCCCAGGACCTGGAGCTGTTGGCGCTGGACGAGTGCCTGAACCAACTGGCCGGCTTGGACCCGCGCGCCGCCCAGGTCGCGGAAATGCGCATCTTCGGCGGCCTGACCGTGGCCGAGATCGCCCACAATCTGGCGGTGTCCAAACGCACGGTCGACGGCGACTGGGCCATGGCGAGGCTTTGGCTGAGCCGTGAACTGGCGGCTGACTGATGGACCGCCAATTGTACGAACAGGCCAAGGGGATCCTGCTGGGCGCCTTGTCCCACTCCGGACGCACTCGCGAAGACTTCGTCGAGCGCGAGTGCGCGGACCGGCCGGAATTGCTGCGCGAAGTACGAAGCCTGCTGGCCCATCACGAACAATCCGCCCCCTTGGTCGACGAAGGCATCGTGCGTCTGAATCGCCGCATGCCGCCACACATCGGGCCCTACGAAGTAGTCGAGATGATCGGCGAGGGCGGCATGGGTATCGTCTATCGGGGCCGCCAGTCCACCCCCATCAAACGCGATGTGGCTATCAAGGTGCTGCACGCCGGCCTGAACACAGCCCGGATCCTGGAGCGGTTCGCCTGGGAGCGCCGCTCCCTGGCCCGCATGAACCATCCCAACATCGCCCGCATCCTGGACGCCGGCGCCGACACCGACGGCCATCCCTACGTCGTGCTGGAATTGATCGACGGACTACCGGTGACGACCTGGTGCAGCGAGCGGCAAGGTGAGATCGCCCAGCGCATCGACCTGATGGGCAAGGTGTGTCAGGCGGTGCAGCACGCCCACGACCGCGGTGTCCTGCATCGCGACCTGAAGCCCGGCAACGTGCTGGTGCGCGAGATCGACGGCGAGCCGACCCCCTGCATCATCGACTTTGGTATCGCCAAAGCCCTGGACGACACCCACACCGGCGAACAGTCCGCCGATCTGACCGTGGAAGGCCAGCAGATCGGCACGCCGGCCTACATGAGTCCGGAGCAACTCGCCGGACGCACGTCCGAAGTGGACGTGCGCACGGATGTCTATGCCCTCGGCGTGATCCTCTACGAACTGCTGGCCGGTCGGCGCCCGTTCAGCGACGATCATCTCCAGACCAGCCGGCAACGGGATGAACCGCCCGCACCCAGCCAGGTCAGCGGCCGGCGGGAACTGCGCGGCGACCTGGACCGCATCTGCCTGATGGCTATCCGGCCGGAGGCCGACCGGCGTTACCGGTCAGCGACCGATCTGGCGGCCGACCTGGCCCGCTTCACTGCTGGCCGTCCAGTCCTGGCCTCCCCTGACACCTGGCGTTACCGGGCCGGTAAGCTGGTCCGCCGACATCCTGTGCAGACGACGCTGGCGGTGGCGCTGTTGACCTTCACGATTGGTGCCATCGGCTTCCTGGGCTTCCACAACCGCCGCCTGAACACCGAGCGCGACCGGGCACTGGCCGCGGAACAGCTGGCTCGCAGGGAAGCCTCGGCAGCGACCGAAATCGCGACCTTCATGGAAAACCTGTTTGTCGACATGGACCCGATCGGGGACGGCAGCGCGCCGACCACCGCTGTGGCCCTGCTGGATAGCGGCGCCACGCGCCTGGAAACCGAGCTCCCGGATCAGCCGGCCAACCGCGGCCGCCTTTGGGCCGTGATCGGCAGGGTGAACCAGAACATCGCCCGCCATGAACTGGCTGAGATCCAGCTGCGAAACGCCATTGCGTCCTACGCGGAGGTGGCCGATTCCAACTCGACCCTGGCCGCCAGGGCCGAGTTGCGCTGGCTGCTCGCCATCTGCCTGCACGACCAGGGGCAATATGCGCGCTCCGAAGCAGCTTTCCGCCGGGCACTGATGGTCCACCGGCGGGCCTATCCCATTGCGGATGTCACGCAGGTCCAGATCACCACCGACCTGGCGACCGCAATCCAGGCGCAGGGCAGACTCCTTGAGGCGCTCAACATGATGGATGAAGCCATCGCCCTGGCCCAGACCCTGGGCCCCGACGGTGAGCCGGAGGTCGCTTACATCAGGAACATCCGCGGCTATATCCTCTTCAAACGCGGGGCGTACGCCGATGCTCTGCGCGACATGGAAGCCGCCCTGGTAGTCAACCGGCGGCTCTATCCCGGCGACGACATGGCCCTCGTCAGCTCCCTCAACAATGTCGGCGGCATGAACCTGGAACTGGGCCGATATCCGGCCGCGAAAGCCCTGATCAACGAATCGCGTGACATGCTGGAGCGGATCTTCCAGGGCAGCCCTCATCCCGCCATCACCCGCGCCAACGTGCATCTGGCCCGGATCGCCCTGGAGACCGGCGACACCACCGGCGCCGAGGCCGGCTTTGAGGCGGCCTATGACCAGTCGCTGCGGCAGCTCGGTCCCGCGCATCCCATCACCTGGCGCACCATGCAGGGACTGGCAACCGTCCGTTTGGCCCAAGGCCGTTTGGCTGAGGCCCAGGAGCTTCTGCAAAGCGCCCTGGCGAATCTCGAAGAGCATCTCGGCCCGACCAACGCCAAGACACTCGCCAGCCGGGTGCAACTGGGCCACCTGGTACTGACCGCTGGTGATCCGGCCGCGGCCCGGGCCGAGTTCGAGACTGTGGTCACCGCCTACGAGACGGAGTTCGCGCCCGGCCACCCCAGGCTCTACGCAGCCCGCGTGAACCTGGCCGAAGCCCTCCTGGCCCAGGGCTTCGAAAACGAAGCCCGCACCCTGCTGCAAAAAGCGGTGCCCGAGCTGGAGCGAGTCTACGGTAGTGACTACGCCATGTGCCGCCACGCCCGTGAACTGCTGTGGCGGGCCGGCTAGATCACCGGACCCGCCCGCTCTCCCTCCCGTCTACAGTGAGTACTTGACCAGCAGCTTCTCCACGAGCCACTCCCGCTGGGCGTCGTTGATCGCCTCGCCGTAGGCCTTGACCTCGGCAATCTCCACCAGGCTGCCGGTGTCGCTGCCCAGCCGGGCCCCGATGTACTGCAGCAGGTTGGCCGTCTGGGCAACATCGACCGACGCCGGCGTCGCCGAGCCGTTCAGCCACACTTTCATGCCATCGTCCTGACCGAAGCGGAAGGTGTAGACCTGGAATCCGGTCAACGGCAGGTCCACCGGCGCGTCCAACCGCGGCCCGTCATGCCCCATCGACACCTGGCTCGGATTGCGGAAGCCCAGTTCGAGGCTTGTCCGTGCCGTATTGCCGCTGCCGAACACGAAGTTGGTCGGATAGTCCATGGCCGGCGTCACGGTCCGCGCCACGACGATCACGGTGTAGTCGTTCTGGGCGAAATCCAGGCCCGGGAAGCTCAGCGCGTTGCCGAAGCTGCCGCTGCCACCACCGAAACGCACAACCGGTTTGCCGTTGAGCGCGCCGGCCCGATACACTCCGCCACTGGACTTGCCGTTGACCGGAGTGGCATCCATGGTCGGGTCGGCAAAGGAATCGGCCCACCGTGTCACGCGGTTGGCGCCATCCTTCGAGACACCCTGATCCGCCTTGTACCAGAGGATCGGGTTGGCGAAGGACTCGCCCACAGGAGTGCATGAAGTCACATCGTACTCCGTGGCCACGGCCACACTGACGATGCGATCACGGTGGGCCACGCTGCGTACCACGTAGGAAAGCGGCACGCCCGTATTGATCTGACCGCCCTGGGCCAGGAAGGATTTCAGGGTCTCGAAGTCGGTCGTGATCGAGCTGATCGCCGACTCGCTCTCGCCGCCGAGCGCGTAGGCCGAGATCTTCACGTTCTCCAGATCCTTGACGTACTCGGCATCGACGCCCAGTTGCCCTCCGGCCGCCGCCGTGCGGAATGACGCGTCCAGGCTCGCCTCGATCTCGGTGCTTGAAGCCGTCGACTCGATCAGCAGGTAGAAGATCCGGCCGTAGGTCACCGATGAGATGAATGACGCCGGATTACCCGGCCCCACGAACGGGTCCAGCTCTTCGGGTCGTACGTCCGGCGCGAAGAAGTCCTCCACCGCCGTGGGAATCTCGTAGGCCATGGTGAAATAGCTTTGCACCAGTTTGACCACGAACCGATTGTACTCGAAGTCCTGGTGGAAATTCAGAGAGGCGGCTACTGACCCGAACAGGTTGTCCACCCCCACATCCAGGGCCAGGGCGAACTCCTCACGGGACCGCACCTCTTCCAGGGTGAACGTGAACCGGGCCGGGATTGTATTGTTGGCCCCTGCGATGATCGCGTTCTGGGCTTCCAGAATGCTGCCCAGACTCACTGTGGGCATCGTCCGGCTGACCGATGGCGATCCGTTCAGAATTGTCATCACCACACTGCCACCGCCCCGTCGGACCGGGATCGGATTCGGCGTCGCCTGCCCCAGTGAGTTACCCTGCAACAAGTTGCCCGGATAGATCACTTCAGCATTCGGGTCGAACTGGGGAAACTCTCCCGGTGCCTCGACGATGCTGTAGCGCGTCGTGGTGCAGAAGAAATCCTCGCTGCCGACTGTCTCCAAGACGGTCTCCTCGGCCACGACGTCATCCTGCGGCACCGGCACCTCGAACTCACCCCCGGTCTTGATCACGGCGTTGAAGTCAGCCGGGCCGCCGCCTGGATCGGTCGGATTGTCGTCGCCGCCACAGCCAACAAGCGTCACCGCTATCAGGGTCAGCAGGACCGCCAGCCCGACGCGTCTCTGGATTGTGCATATGCTGAACATCATCTTCTCCTTTCGTCAGGCTGATCAGTGGGATCGCGCCAGCTTGGTGATCTCTTCCTCATCGATGACAACCTTGACCTCGGCGGCGACACCGGCCAGACCGGCATTACCCTTTTCGTCGGGCCGCACGCCGCCCCGCCCGGCGCTGCCGATGGCGATCGTCGTGCTCGGAGCAACCATGACCACACAGCCGCTGGTCTGCAGGACACCCAGGCTCGGGCCGCCGCCGCCACCACCGCCGTAACCGCCGGTGCCACCGCGACCGCCACTACCGCCCTTGCCGCCGCCACCCACGTCGACTACTCCGTTGAAGCCGCTGCCGCCATTGCCGCCGCCGCCGCCCGAACCGCCACCGCGCCCGACACCGCCATAGCCGCCATCGCCACCATCGCCGGCAGTCAGTACGCAATTGCTGACACTGACGTCGCTGTTCAATCCGATCAATACGGCAATGGAACCGCCGCCGCCCTGACCACCGGTCCCACCGTAGCCGCCGCCACCACCGCCGCCGCCACCGCCACCGCCGCCACCGCACTTGGTGATGGCGTTGCCGCCGCCACCGCCACCACCGCCGCCGCCGCCGCCATAACCGCCGCGTCCACCGCTGGCGCCGCGATTGGCGTCAGTGCTGTAGTAGCCGGCGGCCATCTTGCCGAATTCCACACCCGCGGCGCCATCGCCACCGGCTGCGCCCGCACCGCCGACCTTCCCGACTTTGCCATACTTGTAGGTGCTGCCCCCGGCCCCGGCCGCCCCGGCTGCCCCCGCGCCGCCGCCGCCGTCGCTGCCGCCATAGAAACCGCCTGTGCCACCCTTGCCACCGGCGTGATTGGTGCCGGTACTGCCACCATTGCCGCCATCCCGCGCCGGAATGCAGGCGCCGTAGTTCGCTCCCTTGCTGCCCGTGCCGCCAATAGTGCCCGCCTGGCCAGTAACACCGTTGGCACCGGTCCGGCCGCTGCCGGCGGAAATCCGGTTGTGGCTGAGCACCAGCCCGGTCGAGTGCAACAAGTGCACACCAATCGAGGAACCACCGGTCGCGGTCGCGTCGGCCGCCTCGATCGTGAACCCGTCGATTGTCACGTCACTTACACCATCGCCGAATACGACAGTCGCGCTGCCGGTCAACGTGCTGGCATAGCTCAAGGGATCCCGGCTCCACCCGTCCGGGGCATACCCACCGTAAAGACTGACGCCGGAGAGCAGCACGACGGCGCCGGCGTAGTCGCCGCTCGCCACGTGCACTGCGCCACCGCCCGCGGCCGCGGCCGCCCCGATGGCCGCCGAAAGCGTGGCTTTGGGCTGTTCCGGCCCGCCGCTGTTGCCGTCATCACCGAACTCACTGACAAAGACTGCACCGGTGGCGTTCGCCGACACAATGACCGTCACCTGATCCGGCGCGCTGGGGGTACCATCCTCGGTCACGACCAGTTCGAAGCTCAGGGTCGTAATCGAATCCGGCGCGGCGAATGAAGGCTGCGCGCCGGCGAGAAGACCGACGTCCGGCCCACTCAACTGGCTCCACCCATAGACCAAAGCACCGCCACCAACGGCCGCACTACCACTGCCGTCGAGAGTCGCTGTACCACCACGGCCGGCGACCAGGTCGCTCCCCGCGTCGGCATTGGGCACCATGGCCGTGTGAAATTGGGATGTGTACGGCTCGGCCAGCCCGTTGCCGGCCAGATCGCGGATCCCGGTACTCACCTGCAGCGTGTAGTCCGCGTCGGGATCCAGATTGTTCAGGGGCAGGAAAGTCGCTGTATTGCCGTTGGCGCTCACTGTCCCGGGGACTCCAGTCAAAGAGACCGTCGCTGTCGAGACACTGCCTGGATCGATGGTCTCGGAAAACGTCACGACCACCGGTGCCACGACCGAAACGCTATTGGCAAAATCCGCCGGACTGACCGCCACGATGGTCGGTGCTTCCGCATCCGGCGCCAATCCGCCACCGCTGCCGGCATCGCCACTGTTGCCGCACCCGCTGCCGGCCAACATCACCGCGAGCAGCAGCAGACCGGCATTGGACCCGCCGCGCCCCTGGATTCGAGTCTTGTATTTGTTTTGGGATTTCATGATTCGCACTCCTGTGAGAATGACACGTGATCTGGCCCCAAGGCCCTCTTCGACAGGACATGCGAGACGGAGTGGACCGCTGCGCAATAATATTTGAGAATATTTGTCCTGTTTTCTCCCCGGCAAGAATCGTCAGCACTGGGCGCCAGGGCCGGAATAGGCCTAATTGTCGCATTAACCGTCGATTACTGACTTTTCTGGATCAACTTCGTGGCCCCAAAAACACCGGATCACCCCCTTGCTGACTGGGATTTTGTTCCTAGTGTCACTATTAGGCCGGCACTCGCCCGGATTTCCCGGCCTATGCCCGATATTCCTTTGGGGGGATTCTGATATGGCCCGCAAGACACAATCCAAGCGTCCGCGTCCCACCGGCGATTCCCAGGCCGAGAGCTTCCTGCGACGCCATCGCACTGTGTCACGCCTCGCGCTGGCCATGCTTATGCCCGTGCTTCTGATCGGCGCCACCGAAGGGCTGCTGCGGGTGTTCGGCGTCGGCTATCCGACCGATCTGTTCCTGCGCGTGGAGAACTCCGACACCTATTGCATGAATCGACAGTTCGGCTGGCGTTTCTTCCCCCGCAAGATTGCCCGCAAACCCATTCCCCAGAGTTTCCAGGCCCACAAACCCGCCCGCACGTGCCGCATCTTCACTCTCGGCGCCTCGGCGGCTCTGGGTGTCCCCAATTCCGCCTTCAGCTTCAGCCGCTCGCTCGAAGTCATGCTCAGCGCCCGGTATCCCGGCGTCGAATTCGAGTTCGTCAACACCGCCCTGACCGCCATCAATTCCCACACAGTCTTGCCCATCGCCCGGGAGTGCGCCCGCTATGAGCCGGATGTCTATCTCGTCTACCTGGGCAACAACGAGGTCATCGGGCCCTACGGCATCGGCGCCTCGGCCCACGGCTCGGCGGCCAACCTGAAACTCGTCAGGGCCGGCATCGCCCTGCGGGGTACCCGGATCGGTCAGTTGCTGCAGCGCCTGGTCGAGAAGCAGCAGGAGGGCGCCATCGAAAACTCCGAGTGGCGCGGCATGCAGATGTACTCCCGCCACATGGTCAACCGCGGCGACCCCGCTTTGGACGTGGTTCGCGACAACTTCCGCCAAAACCTGCGTGACATCAGCCTGGCTGGCACCAACGCTGGTGCGAATGTTGTCCTCAGTACAGTCGCGGTTAATCTGCGCGACAGCCCGCCCTTCGCTTCGGTCGCCGATTCCTCGGCCTCGCCGGCCGTCCTGGCCCACCTGGAGCAGCTGTTGGCTGCGGCCCAGCAGCTCATCGATCGTCACGAGCCGGCGGCCGCGCGCGACAGCCTGGTCCTGGCCCACGAGCTGGATCCCGGCTATGCCAACACCCATTATCTGCTTGGTGAGGCCGAGCTGGCCCTCGGTCATCCGGGCCAGGCCCGGCAGGCTTTTGCCGAGGCTCTGGAGTACGATGCCCTGCGTTTCCGCACCGATCAGCGCCTCAATGGGATCGTGCGCGACACGGCTGCTGATCTGGCCGACCGGGGTGTCTTCCTGGCCGATACCGAGCAGATCATCCGGGCCACCGATCCCTCCGGCGCCGGCATTCCCGGCCAGGAGCTCTTCTACGAACACGTGCACCTGACCTTCCAGGGCAACTACCTGGTGGCGCGGGCCCTCCTGCCTACGGTCGAGCAGGCATTGCCGGCCTGGGTACGGGACCACGCCGTGGCCAGTCGCCCGATTCCCACCATCGACGATTGCGCCCGCAACCTGATGTTCACCGCAGCCAACGAGTACCTCAGCCTGGCCCAGATGCGCACGACCGTAACGCCGTATCCGTTCACCGCTCAGCTCGATCACGAGCGACGGCTGCAGATCATCGACGACGCCCTGGCCCGTCTGCGGGGCCTGGCCACGCCGGCGGTCCAGCGGGCAACCGTCGAAGGTTACCGCCGGGCCCACGAGCGGCGCCCCCGGGACCTGCTCCTGGCCCTCAATTTTGCCAAGATCCTGTCCCTGACCGGCAACACCGGCGCCAGCAACCGGATCATGCGCCAGGTGCTGGCCTCCCAGCCGCCGGCGGCAGACCTCAAGGCAGTCGAGATCACTCAGTTGTCCGGGGGCGGCTGACCGGCGCCGAATCCGGTAACATAGCTTAGTGGTGTGTGTTACGGGTCCGCCTTTTTGCTTCCCGCAGACGCTCCTGCTATCTTTCCGGCAATCAGAACGCACGGGTTCGACGCCGGGAGGATGCTCATGAAAGACATTGATGTCGCCATTATCGGTGGTGGTCCGGCCGGACGCGTGATCGTTCACGCACTCCACGCGGCAAGAGACTCCCTGAATGTGACCCTGTTCAAAGATGAAGAATTGAATGTGAACCGTTGCGCCGTGCCATTCGGTATTGACGGCAACAAGCCCCTGCAGAAATACCAGATCCCCAACTCGCTGGTCACCGACTACGGTGCCGACCTGGTCATCGGTCGCATCGAAAAACTGGACCCGGCCGAACATCTGCTGGAGACCGCGGCGGGCCAGAGCTTCCGCTACCGCCAATTGGTACTGGCCACCGGCGCCCGCCCCCTCGAGCCGCCCCTGCCGGGTGTCGATCTGCCGGGCGTGGTGCCGGTCCGCTCACTGGCGGACCTGGACGAACTGCGCCGGCGTGCCCGCGACGCGGCCCTGAAACGAGCCGTGGTCGTCGGCGGTGGCTATATCGGGGTCGAAGTCGCGGTTGTCCTGCGCGAAATGGGATTCGCCGTAGCCATTGTGGAAATGCTGCCGACCGTCCTGACGCAGACCACGGAGCCCGAGTTCATTGCCGCCCTGAGCACGCTGCTCGCCGACGGAGGCATTGAGCTGCGCTGCGGCACCGCGGTCCAGTCGTTTGCCGCCGCGGGTGATGCTCTGACCGTAGCCCTGGATGATGGTGCCAATCTGGACTGCGATTTCGCCGTGCTGGCCGTCGGCGTCCGCAAGAATACCGAGCTGGCGACCGCTGCCGGCATCGTCACCAATCGTTACGGCATCGAGACCGACGAGTACCTCCGCACCAGCGAGCCGGACATCTACGCCTCCGGCGACTGTGCGGCCAAGAAGTCCCTGGTCACCGGGCAGGACACCCTCGGTGAGTTCGGCACCAATGCCGTCTTCATGTCCAAGGTCGTGGCCGCCAATATTCTCGGGGGCCACCGGACCTTCCCCGGTGTCGCCAACGCCAGCGTCACCAAGATCTTCGATTGGGGTGTTGGTGCGGCCGGTCTGACGGAACGGATGGCCCGCGAAGCCGGACTCGATGTCGCAACCGGCATATCCTCCGTGCTGGACAAGTACCCGATGATCGACGGCGTGGACAAGATCTCGACCAAGCTGGTCTTTGAGCGGGGCAGCGGCCGCCTGCTGGGCGGCAGCGTCATGCGGCGCGGCGCGGCAGTGGCCGGCGACGTGGACTTCATTTCCATGGCCCTGCAGATGAAGGTCACCCGGGATGACTTGCTGATCCACCAGTACGCCACTCACCCCGAGCTGGCGGCCAAACCGTCGGACAACAGGTTTGTCTTCGCGGCCAAGGCCGCCGACGTCTAGGCCCCTACTGTCCGGCCTCTGGCAGAGGGTAGAGCAGGCGCAGCGCCGCCGGCGAAACCGTGCGGTAGATGTTGTGATGACGCAGGTCCGGTCGGGGTTCGAACTGCCACCGCAGTCCGGCCGGAGCTTCCTGTTCCAGCACCGCAGCC
>JAJRWA010000114.1 GCA_024277025.1 Candidatus Krumholzibacteriota bacterium
CCCGGTGGGAATTTAGTCGTTGCACAACCTGCCCCCAGTCTGGTAATATCCGGCTGGGGGTAGATTCGTTCATCTGACAGACCACCTTATTGCTTTGGGCCTGCTTACTGTCAGCGGTCGTTATCTGCTATTCCGTACAGTGAGCTCGTTGGCCCGGAGGGGGAGCGACCAATGAGATCTTCAGCGAAAGTTATCTTGTTATTCCTCGCAGCCATGCTCATGACGGGGATAGTGCCCGCCATGGCGGCCGATTACACCGCCATCGGCGTGAGCGCGGGACAAGACCTCAGCATCAAGGCCTTCGCCAATCCGGACGGCTCACTGCGCAAGCTGGTCAATGACCGGCGGGTTCCGAGCAGTGACGCGCCCGAGGCCATCGCCAACCAATTCCTGATCGACAACGCCCAGGCCCTCTTCGGGGTCGAAGCCACCGTGGACAAGGCCGGAGCAGCCCGCTTCGGCGACATGACGCTGACGCCGGTCCGCACCACCGCGTCCATCAGCGGCCGCCACATCTGGCAGCAGGCCACGATCAACGGCGTGCCGGTGTACAACGGCTACGTGGTGACCCACCTGACTCTCGACGGCCAGGTCCTGTTCGCGACCAACGACCTGGGTTCGGCCGAGTTCAACTTGCGCTCCGATAAGACAAATATCAGCCGGGAAATGGCCCTGAAGACGGCCATGAACCTGATCGGCGGCGACGGCATGACCCGCGCCACACCCAAGGCCGAGTTGGTCGTCCTGCGCAAGGCTGATGGCGACTACCTCGCCTGGCGCACCGAGATCCCCACCTACAACCCGTACGGTGACTGGGAAATCTTCGTTGACGCCTCCAGCTCCACCATCCTGCAGCGCAAAGACCTTCTGGTCTGCATCAAGCCCGGGACCAAGCCCCTGAGCATCACGCCCCCGGCCCCTAATCGCCGCAGCAACATCAACCTCGACAAGAGCGCCACGGTCAGTGGTTCCGGCGAAGTTTTCATCGCCAACCCGCTGAATGGCCGTCCCGACCGCTACAGCTGGCGGGAGTTCGAACCCCAGCTGACCGGCGTGACCGACGCTGTCACCCTGACGAATCTGGACGGCTCCGGCCTGTTGGTCGGCCCCTGGGTCCAGGTTTTCAACAGCTCCGGCCCCCGTGCTGATGAGCCGAGCCTGATCTACAACTACGATCCGACCATCGTGGCGGGCCACTTCCAGGAAGTGAACGTCTACTACCACATCAACGAGTTCCAGGACTACTTCCAGAACACGCTGGGCATCGCCAACGCGCGCAACCGCGTGACCGACTGCTACGCTCATCAGGGCACCGACGACAACTCGGACTACAGCCCCAGCCAGGACCGCATCCGCTACGGCGACGGCGGCGTCGATGATTCTGACGACGGCGAAATCGTCCTGCACGAGTACGGCCATGCGGTGCACAACGACATCGTGCCCGGCTTTGTCTATGCAGCCGAGTCCGGCGCGATCAGCGAAGGCTTTGGCGACTACTTCGGCGCCACCTACGGCGACAACGGCCTGGTCGGCGAGTGGGACGGCACCAGCTACAACCCCGGTCCGCCGCCCTTCCTGCGTCGTACCGACAACACGACCCACTACCCGGAAGACATTCAGAACCAGGTCCACGCCGACGGCCAGATCATCTCCGGCGCCTGGTGGGACTTCCGCAACCTGGTGGGCGCCCAGATCGCCGACCAGATCATCATCGAAGGCATGTTCTACACCGGCGTCAACGCCACCTTCCAGGACTACGCCGACGGTATGGTCGCGGCCGACCAGGCCCTGTACGGCGGCAGCCACGTGGGCTACATCTTCCAGGCGTTCGGCGGCCGCGGGATCGGCGCCACCTACCTGCTGGACTTTGTCCACACACCGCTCGGCGACAGTGAAAACACTGCCGGGCCCTTCAACGTCGTGACATCGATCAGCCACACGAGTCCCATCACGGCTGTGGACGCGGTCAAGATGTTCTACCGCTACGATGGCGCCGGCGCCTACACCGAAGTGGTGATGGCTCCGACCGGTGGCTTCGACGAGTGGTCGGCCAGCCTGCCTGGCCCGGGCTACAACACCACGGTGGAATACTACATGACGGTGACGGACGACGCGGCCATCGTGGCCTCGGCTCCGACCACGGCCCCGACCGACGTCTTCTCGTTCTTCCTGGGCCCGGACGCCCAGTTCCCGGTGATCGCCCACAGTCCGCTCGGCGATCAGCCCCTGCTGACCTGGCCGGCGGCGGTCAATGCCATGATCACCGACAACGGCGCCATCGCCAGTGCGTTCGTCTCGTACTCGCTCAACGGCGCTGCGCAGCCTGACCTGCCCCTGGTGGACATGGGCGGCGGCATGTACAGCGTGGCCTTCCCCGAGGCCGCCGGCGGCCTGATGATCGGTGATACCTTCGAGTACTCGATCACGGCCGTGGACGCCAGCAGTTCAGCCAACACTTCGGTCGACGGTCCGCACAGTTTCAGCATCATCGACGCCCTGGGCGTGGTGCTGATCCTGGACGACGACACGGCGCCCAAGACCGACGAGAAATACGACGGCAGCAAGCAGCCCCTGGCCCCGCACATCCGTGACGCCCAGGACAAGGGTGCTTCGGCCACGAGCATGGCCTCGATCCTGACCGCCGCCGGCTGGGTGGTCACCGAGGAAGCCGCCGCCACGAGCGACCCGGCCTCCTGGGACGCCTACAGCTTCATCGTTTCATCCTCTGGTGCGAGCACCGGCCCGGTCGCTGATCCCGCCTACCGCGCGGCGATCGAGGCCTACGTGGCCGGCGGCGGCAAGCTGCTGTCCGAGGGTGGCGAAGTCGGTTACGACGCGATCAGCAGCCCGGGTTATCCGACCTACGCGGCCAACGTGATCCACGGCTTCGACTGGGACGGCGACGACTCCGGTCCGCTGCTGGTTGCCGGCGGCATGGAAAGCCATCCGATCATGTCCATTCCCAACGCGATCGCCCCCAGCCTGGCTCTCAACTATGCCGGCTACGGCGACCAGGATTCCTACAAGATCAACCCGGATTCCTACATCGTGATGGGCACGACCGACGAGCCGGCCAACGCCGGCATCGTGGTCTTCGACGACAACCCCAACCCGGCCAGCGCCCAGATCGTGCACTATGCGTTCAACTTCGCGGCATTGGTCGACGCGACCGAAGCCGCCCACCTGCTGCAGAACACGGCCCTCTTCCTGACCGCATCCGAAAGTGCCGGCACCGCCAGCATGGCGGGCGAGGTCCAGGTCATGGGTGCCGGCAACGGCGGCGTCCTGATCGAGGCGAACCCCGGTGGCTACAGCACGTTGACCAACCCCGACGGGACCTGGTTCATCGACAACATGTACGGCAACACCTACACGGTGACGGCCACCCTGGCCGGCTACGGCTCGGCGCCGCAGACGGTCGTGCTGGCCGACGGGCAGGCCCTGACCGGCATCGACTTCGGTCTGGCACCGATTCTGGAGTTTGTCTACTGCGACCAGCCGGCCCTGTCGATTCCCGACAGCGATCCGGTCGGGGTCACGACCCAGTTGCTGGTGACCGAAGGTGACCTGCTGGTTGACCTCACGGTCGACATCAACCTGACCCACACCTGGCGCGGCGATCTTATCGTCGAAGTGACCAGCCCGGCCGGCACCACGGTGCGCCTGGCCAACCGGACCGGCAGCAGCGCCGACGACATCATCACCAACTACGACAACGTCACGGCTGTTGACGGTCCGGGCAGCCTGGACGATTTCAACGGCGAAAGCCCGATCGGGTTCTGGACTCTCTTTGTCAGCGACAACGTCGGCGGCGATACCGGCACGTTGAACGAGTGGTGCCTGAACGTATCGGTCACCGACGTGGTCGTGGCCTCGGAAACCCCGGTGCTGCAGGTCAGCCAGACCCAGGGCAGCCCCGAACTGTCGTGGGACTACAACCCGCAGGCGATCGAAGGCTTCCATGTGTACCGTCGCGCCGAAGGCGGCAACGCCGTGCGCCTGACCGAGCAGCCCCTGCGCAGCGATGACGGCCACCTCGTCTTCACTGACGACACGTCCGAATTCGCCGTGGGCACCAAGCTGTACTACAGCCTGCGCCAGGTGCGGAATGGCGGTGAACTGGGCTTCGGCGACGAGGTCGAGTTTACGGTGACCAGCGTGTTGCCGACGGTCTTTGCCGTGCACGACAACTACCCCAACCCGTTCAATCCTGTTACGAACATCAAGTTCGACCTGCCCCGGTCCACCCGCGTTTCCCTGCGGATCTATGACCTGGGTGGCCGTCTGGTGCGTACCCTGGTCGATGAGAATCTGGCCCGGTCGACTTACACCTACCAGTGGGATGGAACGGACAACAGCGGCCGTCGCGCGGCGAGTGGTGTCTACTACTACCGGATCGAGACGGATCGCAACACGCAGACCAGGAAAATGATGCTGGTCAAGTAGAACGACGACCCTGGGCGCTCCCGAGGGGGCGCCCGCGGCACACGGTCCCGCCGGCCATCTGGTCGGCGGGACATCCAAACATCACCGACAACCTTGAACAGAACATCGGGAGTGCACCATGCCGGGACGCCAGATTTTCACCGGGGCCGCCAGAACATTCCGCACCGGTTTGACCACAACCTCATTGCTGGTGCTGCTGGCCCTCGCCGTCAGCGCCAACCCGACCTCGACAATGGCGGGGAGCATTTCCTTCCTGCCCGGCGCCGACCCCACCGACGTGCACCCGGTACGGGCCAACCTGTCGGTCCTGACCTACCGGGTTCCCGGCGGCCTGTTGGTAGCCGACCGCCTGGCCAGTGAGGGCGAACCGCGCTTTGGACAGGCCTTCGAGCGCCAATTCAACGACTCTGACTTCTTTCTCGTACAGGCCAGGGGCCGGACCCCGGCAGCCGCTGAGCTGAGTGGCAGGCTGGCTGCCCTCGGCCGGGTCCACTGGCACCGGGACGACGCCTTCCTGGTTGAGATTCCGGCCGACAACCAGATCGAATTCGCCAGCCTTGCCGTCCAGCGGGCCAGAATCCCCCTGGATCCGCCTCCTGCCGGCTGGGATCGCAATCGCGATCTGCCGGTCCAGGCCCCGCGGCTGGGCCCGAACAAGGACCAGGCCCTGATCCAGGACTTCGTGGCCAACCTCAGCGGACCCGCCTTCTTCCAGACCATCCAGGAGATCAGCGGCAACGCCTACTTCTTCTTTAACGGCCTCAAGTCGGTCTCCACGCGTTATTACAGCACGGCGGACAAGGACCTGATCGCCGACTACCTCGCCGACAAATTGACGGGATACGGCTACACCGTAACCTTCGAGGAATTCCTGTCCGGCAGCACCCCCTGCCGCAACATTGTCGCCACCAGGACCGGCACCACGCTGCCGGACGAGTACGTCATCCTCGGGGCCCACTACGATTCCATCTCGCCGGACCCGACCAACACGGCCCCGGGGGCCGAGGACAACGGCTCCGGCACGGCCGCGGTCATGGAGATTGCCCGCATCGCGGCCGGCCGCGACTTCGAACGTACGATTCAGATCGTGTTGTTCGACTCGGAAGAGCAGGGGCTCTACGGCAGCACGTACTTCGTCCAGCAGGCCACCGGCAGCGGACGCAACATCATTGCCGCCATCACCATGGACATGGTCGCCTACTACGACACGAACTACGCGGTGCGTATCGAAGGCGAAACCCCCTGGGAATGGCTGATGGCCACGATGGAGAACCAGACCGAACTGTTGACCGACATCGCCAACCAGAAGGACTACAACAGTTGGGGCAGCGACCACGTCCCCTTCCAGCAGGCGGGCATCCCCGCTTTCCTGGCCATTGACTACGACTACGGGGGATACCCCGGCTACCACCGGACCGACGATGTGTGGAATCAGATTTCCGCTTCAGCCCAGATCGGCACCCAGATCATGACTGCCTGTGCCGCGACCCTGGCCGAAGTTGCGGTCCTGCAGTCGGATCTCAGCGGGGTTGGTCCGGTGCCGGACTTCGGACCGCTGGCTTTGGTGGCCTACCCCAATCCATTCAATCCACAGGTATCGTTCGTCTTCAGTCCACCACGCGGCCTGACTGGTGAGTTTGCCGTTTTCGACGTGACCGGCAGACGGGTCGCCGTCCTGGCCCGGGGCGATTTTGGCGAGGGCCTGAATCGGCTTCAGTGGGATGGGACTGACCTGAACGGGCATGCGGTCAGCAGTGGTACCTACATCGGCCGTCTGCTGTCGGACGGGCAGGTCGCTTCGGTAGCGGTCAATCTGGTCCGCTGACGGACGCAACCGGTTCGCGCCTGCGGGGGCAAGGCGCGTTGGGCCAAGACAACCGGAAGGAGAAGCCAAGGCCAATATTGCACAATGACTTCCGGACAGTGGTTCGGAAAACGCACTTCAGCCTCTTGGAGGGGAAACAATGAGAAAACTGATAGTCATGATCATTGCAGTCAGCCTGGTGGCCACAGCCGCCATCGCGGGCCTGCCCGAAGGTGCCCTGCGCAGCACCGCGAAGATTCCGCCGGTCAAGGACGCCGGTGCCGGCACGAAGATCGGCGCGCTGGACTGCAGCGGTGCCATCGAAGTGACGCTGGACAACAGCTACATTGGCGACAACACCGGCGCGGCGAACAACGTCGCGGCGTATGGCTGCTCCACCTGGAACGAATCCGGCGGCGAGGTGGTCTACCACCTGTTCCTGTCCGAGCCCACCATGTGGGAAGTCACCCTGACGGGCGACGGCTGCGACCTGGACCTGGCGGTCCTCGACCAGTGTGACGAGGATCTGGGCTGCCTGATCGTCGTGGATTCCGGTGTGGTGACCAACACGCCCGTTTCGGGGGATTTCTACTTCGTGGTCGACGGTTACAACGGCGCCGGCTGCTCCTACACGATTGACTTCGTCACGGGCACGCCGCCACCGCCGCCGCCGGTCGTCGACTTCTGCGACAGCGTCGAGGATGTCTTCGGCACGACCTTTACCGGTACGACCTGCAATGGCGTGAACAATGTCTCCGCCCTCGGGTGCGAGGACTACACCGAAGCCGGTCTCGAGTACTACTACGAGATCTTCATGCCGGCCGGCAGCTCGTTCACCGCTGATGTGACCAATACGGCTGACGGCGCCCTGTGGGTGGTCGATGCCTGTGCTGATCCTCTCAACTGCCTGGCCTACGCGGACGGCACGCTGACCGGTGGGCTCGAGACCGTCTCCTACACGAACGCGACCGCTGCGGACATGTACGTGTACCTGGTCATCGACAGTTGGGGAACCGATTCATGCGGCGACTACGACATGGTCTTTGCGGCCACCGGCGGCGCGGTTGCCACCGAGCAGGCCGCCTTTGGCGCAGTCAAGGCACAGTACCGATAGGCAGGACAGCCGGACAACCGGCAGACCGTAGCCAAGCAGGGGATCCGGCACCAGTCGGGTCCCCGCTTCTTCAGTCAGCCCGGTCGGGAAAGCGCACCAGGGCTTGCTCGTAGACGACCTCAGTATCTCTCACCATGCGTTCGATCGTAAACTCTTGCCGGTGGCGTAGCCGACCTCGCTGGCCCATTTCCCGCCGCAGACCCGACGAATCCAGCAGGCAGGTCAAACGATTGGCCAGGGCGGCCTCGTCACCGGCGGGCACCAGGAATCCCTCCACGCCGTCGCGTACAATCTCCGGACTGCCACCGGTGTTGGTCGCCACGACGGGCACACCATTGGCCAGGGCCTCGATCGTGACCAGGCCGAAGGGTTCAGCCACTGACGGCACAACCTGAATGTCGAACTCACGCACGAAAGCCGAAGCGGCGGGCAGATAGCCGAAGAAGTGGACCCGACGGTCCAGACCGCGGGCCCGGACCCAACCCGCCAGACTCGCGCGAAAGCCATCGTCGGGACCATTGCCACCAATCAGGAACAGATGCACATCCGGTGCCCCGCCCAGCAGCGGACCAGCCGCTCTGATGAGGAAATCGACGCCCTTCTCACGGCTGATCTGGCCGACAAATCCGATCACCTGGGCGTGGTCCGGAACACCGGCCCGGGCCCGCAGCCCCGGACCAGCCGGGGCCGGCCCAGGGGCACCAGTACCATTGGTCACGGTAGTTACGCGCTCCGGGGGCACCAACCGGGCCTGGCGTACACCCTCCGCCACCGCATCGCTGACTGCGACAAGCGCACCGAATCCACGCAGAAAAGGCCGCTTCAGGGCGGGCCAGGCCAGCGGCTTGAGTTGGTGACGAGTGGCCACGTTGCAAACCGGAAGCCCCTGGCTGGCCACTGCGGCGATGAAGTAGTCCCGAGGCAGATGGCTGGCCAGAACATCAACCCTCTGGCCTCGCAGCCAGCCACGCACCCGCCTGATGGTTCCGGGATCAAACCAGTCGACAAGCGGCATGGTCACCACCGAGACCGGTCCACCGCCGAGATGGGCGGCCAACCCACTGCCGGGCCGCACAAGGCAGCTCACCTCGTGGCCCCGAGCCGCGAAGCCCCGCGCCAGGTTGGCCAGACAGACCTCACCCCCGTAGTAGCTCAGACGTGTGCTGATGTGGGCGATGCGCACCCGCAACTCCTGTTGAATGGAGAGGCATTAAAGAATACACTGAGCGGACCGATACGGAGATTCAGTTTCCCGGCACCCTTGGTTGACACGTTCCAGAAGGTATCCTACGGTCAACACTACACCAACAGGTAACTTAACCTTGTTGCACGGAGGCTTCTCATGGTCAGTGACTTCAGTTCTTTGCGGCGCCCTCTGCTGATTTGTCTGGTGGCCTTCGGCCTGCTGGCGATCGGCTCGCTGGGCGCTCTTGCCCAGGATCACGGCGCGACCGGCGCCCAGCCACCCGCCACCGAGGAGGCCGGACACCAGGCCAGCACCCAGAAGGCGGGCGGGCACGAAGCCGCCCCCGGCGCAGGGCACGCCGCAGGCGCCGTCAGTCCGGTCGGTCTGCTGCCCCTGTGGACCGCGATTCCCTTCGTGGGGATTCTGCTCTCCATTGCTCTCGGCCCGCTGGTTGCCCCCCACTTCTGGCACCACCATTTCCCCAAGGTATCGGCCTTCTGGGCCCTGCTCTTCGCCGTCCCGTTCCTGATCTGGAACCCGGCCGAGGCGGTGCAGGGTATCCTGCACATATACTTCCTGGACTACTTCCCGTTCATCATTCTGCTGTGGGGACTGTTCACGATCTCGGGCGGCATCTATGTCGGCGGTTCCCTGCGGGGTTCGCCACGGGTCAACACCGCCCTGCTGCTGATCGGAACCTTCCTGGCTTCGCTGATCGGCACCACAGGCGCGGCCATGGTTCTGATCCGGCCCCTGCTGCGGGCCAACGACTGGCGGCGCAACAAAGTGCACCTGGTCGTCTTCTTCATCTTCCTGGTGGCCAATGTGGGCGGCAGTCTGACACCGCTGGGCGACCCGCCGTTGTTCCTGGGTTTCCTGCACGGCGTGCCCTTCTTCTGGGTGACCAAGGGCCTGCTGCTGGAAATGCTGCTGACTTCCGGCCTGGTCCTGGCGGTCTTCTTCGTGGTCGACACGATGTTGTTCCGCAAGGAAGAAGCCGGCCCGGCAGCCGACCCGAACGCGGGCGGGATTCGCATCGAAGGCGGCCTGAACTTCCTGTTCCTGCTCGGTGTGATGGGTGCAGTGATCATGTCCGGCTCGCTGGACCTGCCCTCGGCCACGGTCTACACCGGCGGCAGCCACCCGGTACAAGTACCGCT
This sequence comes from Candidatus Krumholzibacteriota bacterium, assembly GCA_024277025.1. Lineage (GTDB taxonomy): Bacteria > Krumholzibacteriota > Krumholzibacteriia > LZORAL124-64-63 > LZORAL124-64-63 > JAGRNP01. Next base: position 9,711 of record JAJRWA010000114.1, read on the forward strand.
GCAGAACTGGCTGAAGGATTTGATCATTGTCGTGATGGGCCTACTCAGCCTGCGCCTCACCGCAAAGACCCTGCGCGAGAAGAACGGCTTCAGCTGGTTCCCGATCCAGGAAGTAGCCTACCTCTTTGCGGGCATCTTCATGACGATCATCCCGGCCCTGGCCATTCTGAAGGCGGGCCCCGCCGGCGCCCTCTCAGATCTGACGAACGCGGTCCACGGCCCGGTGCGCTACTTCTGGGCAACCGGCATCCTGTCCAGCTTCCTGGACAATGCGCCGACCTATCTGACTTTCTTCAACGCGGCCCTTGGTGACCTGGGCAAAGTCGAGGCCGAGATTCCGGGCATGCTCGGCTACCTGGGTGACCACCTGCGCAACCCGGAGTTCATCCACGACCTGAAGGCCATATCGTCGGGCGCGGTCTTCATGGGCGCCATGACCTACATCGGCAATGCGCCGAACTTCATGGTCAAAGCCATCGCCGAGGAATCCGGCGTGCCGATGCCCAGCTTCTTCGGCTACCTGTTCAAGTGGTCGGTACCGGTGCTGCTGCCGATCTTCGTCATCGTGACCTTTGTTTTCTTTGCCTAAGGAGAAACTGAAATGGCCCAGAACAAAACCGCTGCCCCACGCTTCTCCGAAGTCGTGTTCCGTGGCAAGCCCAAGGTCGTCAAAGCCTTTCTCAAGGGTCTGATGATGGGCGCCGGCCGGGATGCTACCGTCTTCTACAGCTTCGACGAGGGCATCCACCATGAGGGCAAGACCGAGAAGCTCAAGGAGATGTTCGGCATTCGCGCCGTCGACTGCCACGTCGTGGTGGACAGCCCGGGTGCGACCTATCTGAAGAAGATGGCCCGGCAGATCGCGGCGGAAACCGGCCTGGAGATCACCGCCAATCGCGCCATCCGCTCGGCCAGCATGGCGTTCTCCTATCACGCCTACGCCCCGCGCTACAGCGCCGAGATCAAGCAGCTGCTCAAGGATCTGCCCAAGGGATTGCGGCTGCAGGGATACCGGCACGACGAGAAGGTCGACCCGTCGGCCAAGGGTGTCGAAGCCTACTCGGTGGCCCACGATTTCGAGGCTGAAGGCAGTGGCACGATCACCGGGCGGGTGGATCTGCTGGTGGCGGTGAAGCGCTCGTTTGCCGACTATCCCTTGATCAAGGCTGAGGATATCGTGCTGAAGACCGGTTGAGATCCGACGTTCCTGCCACGGCTCCCGGCCGGCTGGCCGGGGGCCGTTTCTTGGTAAACGGATGAGCAACCGCACCTTCTTATCACCCC
>JAJRWA010000115.1 GCA_024277025.1 Candidatus Krumholzibacteriota bacterium
CGCGGCTGATCAGCCAGCCGCGACCCAGGGCCAGCGGATAGACCACGCCGTCCTCGGTCAGGGCGCGGGCGGGCGCGCGCAAGGGCCGGTCGGCCAGGGCATCGGCCTCGGCCAGATTTTCAGACGCCACGGCCTCGGCGCTGGCCAGGCCGGCCTGCTGCAGCCAGGCCGCGCTGCCCAGCAGCGAGGCCAATTGCAGGCAACCGGTGGGAAAGAGCTGATCCTGGGCGATGAGGAAGGCGCCGGCCATCTGCCACTGCAGGGCGAAATTCTGGTCGCAACGGGGCAGGGCGGCGACCCGGGTGTCACTTCCGGCCAGATGGCTGAGCCGGCCGGCCAACCCGGCCGCGCCCGCGTCGGCGCCCGGGAAGGCGATCGTGCGCGCATCCAGGCGGCTTTCAGGCAACTGCGAGTCCACCGGCGCGGACTGCCGGCAAGTGATCGGACCACTCAGCTGGGGACAGCGCCCGGCGCTGCCCACCGGGAACATGACGTGGTCCCAGTCGCGCAGGGTGACGTCCGCCACGTCACGGGACGGCTGCAGCGCTTCGGCGGCACGCCGCCAGCGACCCGTGCCGGTCGGGTTCATTTCGGGCGGGCAGACCAACAGGTAGAGCCGGTCCCAGGGCAGTGGCGCCGTGTGGTAGCCGGGCGCCTGGGCAAAAAAGTCCACCACGGCCAGCTCGCGGACCACCGCCAGATCAAAGCCCGCGGCCGCCAGATCGCGCGGATCGGCACCCGGCGTGACCCGGAAGACCAGCGATTTCCAATGGGGCAGGTCCGGATGCTGGGGATTCGGCCGGCAGATCAGTTCGGGCCGTGGGGCCGGGTCCGAAGCGCGCAGCCGGCAGGGACCGCTGCCGACGGGCCAGGTCCAGCCCGGCTGGCGCAGGGCCACGGCGGCCGCCGGATGGGCCAGCAGCAGCGGGAAACGGGCCTGGGGCTCGGGCAACTGGATGGCCAGCCGCCGCGCGTCCACCGTGGTGATGCTTTCGGCGCGGGCGTTGATCCAGTTCCAGGGCGAGGCTTCGTCGTGCTCCCGGTTGCGCCCCTGGTTCCGGGCCCACGAGCGGCGCACATCTTCGGCCGTGACGCGGGTGCCGTCCCAGAAGCGGGCGTCCTCGCGCAGGGTGAAGACCCAGGTGGTGCTGTCCTCGGTGCAGGTCCAGTTGACGGCCAGGCCGGGCACCGCGGTGCCGTCGCAGGTCACGTTGACCAGGGTCTCGTACAGGTGGGCGAACACGATGCGCTCGGAACGGTTGTGCGGGACCGGCGCCCGGGCGGGAATCACGGAGTCGGTCAGGGCGAAGACGAATTCGCCACCGGGCAGGCTCGGTCCGTCCAGCACGGCACAGCCCTGGCGGCTGGTGCTGAGGGTGCCGGCGTCGGTCGGCCACTGGTCGGGCCGGATCCGGACCACGCCGCCGGTCGTGGTGTTGCCACCGGTGCCGCCGCAGCCCGCGAGGCCGACCGACAACAACAACAGCAGGACCGCGACGGTCGCACGGGGATCGATTGGCAAGCGCGAGATCAGCATCCGGCCTCTCTTGACTGGGGGGACGACTATCATGAGAATGGACCGTGGCGGCGCCGGTGACAACAGGAAAGCAACGGCTGTGGCGAGCCTTTTGGTGACGCCGCTGCCCGGACGGTATATTCTGGGCAAAGTTCGTGCCCACTGACTGCGCCCAACGACAGGATCGACCGTCTTGCACAATCCGCGCTGCCCCGCCTGTAAGCAGCCCCTCAGCTGGGGTTACACCCTGAAGAGCCTGCTGGGCTCCAGCCGGCAGAATCGGGCCACCTGGGGCGTGGTTTGCCCCCATTGCGGGACTGATCTCAAGGTATCCAACGGCCGGGTGCTGCTGATCGCGGCGGCGGGCATTTTTTTCGGCAGCCAGACCTCGACCCTGCTGGTGCTCGGGGACCTCAGCGTGTCGGCCATGTGGCTGGCCCGGCTCTGGCTCATCGTGGGCTTCTACGCCATCGCCATTTTTTTTCTGTTGCAACTGGAGCGCCTGGAATGAGTCGAAAAAGTGATTTGCGGGCGATGATCGTGGTGCTGGTCGTGCTGGTGGCAGGCCTGATCTACAGCTCCCGGCAGCCGGCCGACGCCATGGTGCCGTCCGACCTGCTGACCATGCGCAGCGTCAGCCTGCAGGATGTCAGCCCGGATGGGCGCTATCTGCTGTACGGCATCGGCAGCTGGGATGCCGAGGCGCGCAGTAGCCGGACGACGACCTATCGCCGCGACCTGCGGACCGGCAAGGATCTGGTGCTGTTCACGCCCGAGGACAAGTCCGGCGGCCCGGTGATCCGGCCTGACGGCGAGGCGATCGCCTACCGGCGCCGGACCGAGGCGGGCACCGAAGTGTGGCAGATGGACGAGATGGGCGGCGACCGGCGCCGGCTCAGCAGCGGTCCGGGGAATTTCGGCACGCTGCACTGGGCGCCCGACGGCACGGCTCTGGCCTGGATCGCCAGTGGTCCGGCCGGGGACTACGAAGGCGAGCCGGGCAATTTCGTGGTGGCCGACGACATCGGCTACCGTCATCTGGGCGAGGGCTACCGGGAAGGCAAGCTGCGGCAGCTGTACGTGATGGATCTGGCCAACGGCGACGTGCGGCGGCTGGTCAACGGCGACCTGGATGTGCGCTCGCTGAGCTGGTCGCCCGACAGCCGGCAACTGGTCTTCGAGGCCAAGCGTGCGGCCGATCTGGGCCGCACTTTGAACACGGATCTGTGGCTGGTGGCGCGCCTCGGCGGCCGGCCGCAGCAGCTGACGACCAACGGCGGCGCCGACGGTCAGCCCCAGTGGCACCAGCCGCACAGCATCGCCTACCTGCGCGCCACCGAGCCCCTGTGGGAAACCGCGCCCAAGACGGTGGCGCTGCTGGATCCGGCCACGGGCGAGGCCGGTGGGCTGAAAGAGTACGGCGCGGACTACGACAACTATTTCTGGAAGTACACCATGGCCGGCGGCGTGCCCTACATCCTGGGCAGCAACCGCGGTTGCCTGGATCTGGTGCGTCTGGGCAAGCGCGGGCCCGAGGTGCTGACCCGGACGGGGCACGATTTCTGGTCCCTGCGCGTGGTGGGCCGCCAGGTGTTTCTGGCCGGCGGCGGACAGACCCTGCCCGGCGGCATCTTCCAGGTCGATCTGGCCGAGAAGATCAAGGGGCCGCACGTGCCGCGGCTGTTGATCGATCCGAACCGGGACTGGCGGCAGCGGGTGGGGCTGGTCGAACCCGAGCCGTTCACCGTGACAGTCGACGGGCGCGCCATCGAGGGCTGGTACTTCAAGCCCGAGTTCGTCGAGGCAGGCCGGCCGGTGCCCACGGTGCTCAGTATCCACGGCGGCCCCCAGTGGATGTACGGCGGCTACTTCCTGCCCGAGTTTCACATCCTGCCGCATTTCGGCTACGGGGTTGTGGTCTGCAACCCGACCGGCAGCATGGGCTACGGCATCGACTTCATGAAGGGCGTGAAAGGTGACTGGACCGGACGGCCGGCCCGCGAGGTGCTGGCCGCCCTGGACCAGGCCATCAGTGAGGGCTGGGCCGACCCGAACCGGGTGGCGGTGATCGGCGGCAGCTACGGCGGCCATCTGGGCGCGGCGCTGACCACCCAGACGACTCGCTTCAAGGCCGCCGCCCTGGACCGGATGTTCCCCGAGACCATCGCCTTCTGGGGCACGACCGACGAAAAATGGTTTCCCGAATGGGAATTCGGCGGGCGGCCGTGGGAACCCGGCGCGCGCGAGATCTATCTGCGCAATTCGCCCTACGAGGAAGTGGCCAACGTGACGACCCCGACTTTGATCAGCCAGGGAATGCTGGACTACCGCTGCCTGATCGCCGGCGGCGAGATGTGGTTCTCGGCCCTGCAGTCCCTGGGCGTGCCCTCGCGGTTCATCCGCTTCGAGAACGAGGGGCATGACATCCGCAACACGGCCGATCTGATCTTCTACCATGACCAGATGCTCAGCTGGTTCGACACCTGGGTGTTGGGGCTGGACGATAACGAAGGGACCGACGCGCCCCATGAGTGAGCATGCGCCAACCGGAGCCCAGCGGCTGAGCCTGTGGCTGATCGCCGCGGCCATGGTCCTGATCATCGGGCTGAAATCCTACAGCCCGCCGGTCGCCGGCGTGCCCTGGCACCTGTTCGGCTGGCCGCTGCTGCTGGCCGGAATGGCCGTGGCGCGGCTGCGCGTGGACGGCAAGTCGTGGTGGCGCACCACCGTGCTGCTGGCTTACCTGATCGTGGTCCTGTTCCTGACCCGCATTGACGGCGATACCAGCGACGCCCATGTGCTGGAACTGGCCCTGGCCCTGGGCGTGGGCATCCTGCTGGTGCCGGCGCTGCTGGCCCGCTACTGGCTGCGCGAACCCCTGGACTACAGCTGGTTCAACGGGCGCTGGACCCTGCGCATGTGGCTGTGGCTGCCGCTGGGTTTCGTACTCGGGTTCGGCTTCATGTGGGTGTACTTCAACCGCCTGACGCCGGATCTGCACCATAGCTGGCCCCTGCCGCTGACCGGTGACCGCACCGACGCCCTGTGGCGTTTGTTCTGGGGCTGCAACTTCGTCGGCATCTGGGACGAACTGGCTTTCATCAACTTCGTCTTCGTGCTGCTGGGGCGGCATTTCAATTTCCGCGAGGCCAATCTGGCCCAGGCTGTTTTCTTCACCAGTTTTCTGCACGAGATGGCGTTCGTGGGCTGGGGGCCGGTCGTGATCTACGGATTCGCGCTGATCCAGGGCCTGACCTACCGGCGTACCCGGTCATTGTTCTATATCGTGGTCCTGCACCTGATGATCGATTCGATCCTGTTCTACATGATCGTCAACCGCTGGTATCCGGGTTGGGGGTGGCACCCGTGAGGAGTTTGACACGATGGGTTCTGCTGGTGGTGCTGTGGTCGGCCGTGCCTGCGGGCGCGCACGCCCTGACGGGCTGGCGGCAACTGGAAACAGGCCTGGCCGTGGCGCGCTTCGATTCGCGGCAGCGGGCGTTTGCGGACAAGGGTGACCTGACTGTGCTGCGGATCGAGCCGCGGATCTTCGCCCTGAAACTGCTGGCGGCCGGACCTGCCGAGGACGCGCCGGAACGCACACTGGTCCAGTGGTGCGCGGACTTCGAACTGGTGGCGGCCATCAACGCCGGCATGTACCAGGCTGATCAGCGCACCCACGTGGGCTTTTGCCAGATCGACGGCAAGGTCGTCAACGGCTTTGCCAACGACTACCTGAGCGCC
>JAJRWA010000116.1 GCA_024277025.1 Candidatus Krumholzibacteriota bacterium
GGCCGCACCCTGGCCGAACTCGGTGACCGAAATCAAGCCAAAGCGCATTATGACGCGGCGCGGGAACAGCTCGCCCGTGATGCCGACGCCACCGGTGAAGTGGCCGGATTTCTCGATGACACCACGCGGCAGTGGGCGTTGGCGGTCATCGCCTGGCATCTGGCCGCGACGAATGCGCCCGAGCGGGTGGGTGCCGCCCTGTCGGTGGCCAACGAAGCCTTGCTGCAGCGCACAATGCCCCGGCGGGCCGCGCTTAACCGCGACCTGCCCGCACCGGTTGACGACTGCACGGCCCTGTATTTTCTGGGTCCCGGGAAATCGTACGTCTGGGTCGGACACGCCGGCCTTTGGCGGGTGGCGACCCTGCCGGGTGAACAGACACTCCGGGCCCTGGTTCTGCCGGTGGCAGCGGATATCAATCAAGCCGGACGCGAGCCGGACCAGGCGGCCCTGCTGGCCCTGGGCACGGCATTGCTCGGCCCCGTACTGCCCGCCTGGAAGGCCGAGGCAACACTCACCATCGTCACCGATGGCCTGTTGGGCAATGTGCCCTGGGCAGCCCTGATCCTGCCCGACGGCCGGCGGGAGCCGGCCCTGCTGCACGGCACCCTGGTCGAAAGCCCGGGCCTGCTGCAGACCCTGATCCCGGCACCGGATCGACCGCGATCGCTGTTGGCGGTGGGCTTCAATGGCACAGCCGACCAGGCCGACCGCTTGCGGCGGGCCGAAGCCGAAGCGACAGCGATCGCGGCGGAATGGGCGGCCGGACCGTCCGAGGCCCTGGTCGGTGCGGCGGCCACCTGGACCAATGGCATCGCGCCGCGCCTGATCCGGACCGACGTGCTGCATCTGGCCACCCACGCGCGGGTCCGTGAAGGCTGGGCGGCCGAGTCCTATCTGTTGTTGGGGGATGATGAGGACCAGCACCCACTGACGGCCCGCGCGATCCGGGAGCTCGGCTGGGCCGGCGATCTGGTCTTTCTTTCCAGCTGTGACGCCGGCCGCAGCCACCGCTCCGGCCGGGGCCTGATGGGCCTGGCCGGCGCCTTCCTGTCCAGCGGCACCCGGGCGGTCCTGGCCTCGACCGGCAAGGTGGACGACGAAGCCGGACTGTACCTGGCCCGCCGCTTCTATGCGCATTGGCAACAGGGAAAAAGCCGGGCGGCCGCTCTGCGCGCCGCCCAGCTTGACATGATCCGCTCCCAGCCCCGCTGGTCGCACCCGTTCTTCTGGTCTCGCTACCGCCTGGTCCGAATCTGATCGCGATCGGGCCCGTCGTTGGTCTGGCCTTCGTCGCCGCCCTGCCCGTTCTGCATGCCCCAGCGGGAAAAGTGGGTCGTCTTGAAGATGAGACCCAGGGCGTCGTCTTCTGCCGAGGGCAACACCTTGGCGTAGTCCGTCACCGAATACCAGGGCCCGTCGGGATTGATGGCTTGCTTGAGACAGAACTTGCCGTAGTTGTCGCCGGCCTTCAGCCAGGGCGGGTAACAGAACTGGACCGTCACCCGATCGTTGAAGACCAGGCCATCGGGTTCCAGCCGGATCACCGCGCTGTGCGGATCACCGAAAGTATCCCGGGGCACAAGAATGGAAATCTCCAGCGGTTCGGTTCCCGGCAGGGCGCCCGCCGGAAAGGACAAGGCAAAGAGATACTCCTTGTCCCGCGGCCAGGAAGCCGGCACGCCTGAGATGCGGCCACCGACCGCCGGATCGATAACGCCCGAGATCACGTCCCAGTCATTGTGGACGCTGCCTTCCCAGAAGTAGGCCAGCAACTCCTGGTCGTAGGGCAGGGCCACACCCGTCACCACGCCACCGGCGCCAGTCCCCTTGTCGGCCGTGCCGCCGACAGCGAACACGCCGTTCAAACTACCGTCAGCGTTGCAGCCCGCCACCGCCAGAACCGCCAGGGCCGCCAGGGCCAGCAGCCCGGCACCCACCTTCTGTCTCAGCCTCGATGTCATTGAATTCACCCCTCAGGCCGGCGCACCGGCTTTAATCCCGTAGTCTCTTGTCCTGATTTTACCACACACCGCCCCCGAAGACAAATTGGGTCCCGTCAATGGCCGTAGTGGGCCGAAAAAACGACGAGATCCGCCAGATCAACCACGCCGTTGACGTCGAAATCGGCGCACCGGCTATAAGCGCCGTTGTACGCCGCAGTGAACAGGACCAGATCCGAGAGCGCCACCTGGCCGTCGCCGTCCAGGTCGGGCGAATTGATCGTCAGGGCCTGACCCAGCGCGGTGCCCGAAGCGGCTTCGACAAAGGAGACCCCGCCACCCATCTCACACCCGCTGACCCGCGGCCACCACACCACCTCGCCGGTGGGCCGGGTTACGGCATTGGCCGCGGGAAACGGATAACTTGCGGCCACATAGAGCGAGCTCGCAGCCGGCCCGCGAAACACCATGGAGATGTTCGTGCCGGCGCAGGCGTTGCCGTTGACATCCAACACCCGGCCCAACACGGGCAGATCACCCCGTGGGCACAAGACCACATGGGCCGGAAATGTGCTGTTGGCCGGATCGGCGCACTGGGCGCTCGCGGCGCCGGCCACGCAGAAAATTGAAATCGTCAGCAGAACGCCCAACAGGGCTTGGCGGATACTGGTCATGACATGCCTCCCAGAAACAGTTGAGCTCCGGGTTCAGGGCGACCGGAGGGACGAGCGGTACGGAAACCGATGGTTATCCGACCATGGTTGTGGGGGGAACAATCCCGCAGGGAGGTTTTCAAGAAATATGGCCAAGAAAAACGGATCAGGCTCCGACCGGTGGTCGGCGACGGCGCCCCAGGACCAGGGCCAGCAACAGGCTCAGCAGGCCCGCCCCGCCCAAGACCCAGGACGCGCGCGGAGCCACGCCGAGCCGATACGGCAGATACGCGGCCAACCCCTCATGGCGGAAGGTCACGCTGAGCGCGCCGAGCGGCAACAGGTCTGCCGGTACAGTTTGCACCACGGCCCGTACCCGCTCACCCCGGCGCAGGGCGTGGTCCGGCGGCAGGGTCAACGCGGCCGTCCGGCTCTCCCCCTGCCAGCGGTACGGATTGTCGATGCCGGTGACACTGATCCGGTAGGAAGTGGCCCCCGGTACCGGCCGCCAGGCCAGTTGAGGTGTCGTGGACCACACGACCTCGCCCTCCACCGGTCGCACAAAAGCCGGTTCCCCCGCACCACGGACCAGAGTGCCGGGCAGTCGGCCGGGCGGCAACAGCAGGACTAGGGCCAGGCTGGCCGCCAGGGCCAGACTGCCGGCCCAGACCAGGTATGCCGGCCGACGCCAGTCACCCGCCATCGTGGCCGCCTCAAGGGCCGGAGATCCGTCCTGGGCCGCCTCTTGCAACACCCGAGCCACCGAGCGGGTCAGGCGGCAGGAATCGCACACAGCCAGATGGGCCTGCAGCCGCCGCCGAATATCGGGAGCCAGCCCGGTCACGTCGAGCTGTCCGATCTGATCGCCGAGTTCGGGTTGAACACACTCGTAGGTGGCGTCAATATGCTCTTCCTGCGCCATCTTGGCCGTCCTTTGATCGGGTCTTCCCTGCTGCGCCACACCGGGAACAAGGAATGGGACCAGGATTCAAGAAAGAATTGAAACTTCTGTCGTGCGGCGTGAACCTGTCCCAGAATGGATGCTGTCCCGGCGCTGGTCCACTATGCCAAACCCCAGCCGCCGACACCACCCCAATCGTCAGGAAGCTGCATGATTCGCGTCCTCACCATCGGCAAGATCAAGGACAAGCGCCTGGGCGCCCTGGCCGACGAATTCCTCAAACGAATTCGCCCCATGGCCGCCGCCGAGGTTGTCGAACTCAAGGATTCCCAGCCGGAGAAGGAAGGCCGCGACATGGTGACCAGGCTGGGATCCGCGGGTGGCAGCCAGTTGGTGATTGCTCTCGATGAACATGGCGAAGACGTGACCAGTGTCCAGTTGGCCAAACTGCTGGGCCAACACGGCAACATCTGCTTTCTGGTGGGCGGCGCCGATGGTCTGGGCCGGGACGCCCGCCGGCGGGCCGGCCGCACCCTGCGTCTGTCCAGCCTGACGCTGACCCATGAAATGGCACGGGTCCTGCTGTTGGAACAGATCTACCGCGGCCTGAGCATCCTGCGCGGCAAGCCCTATCACCGGGCCTGAGCCGGGAACCGTTCGCCGGACGCCGGGTAGATGGGTGACAATTTGTGCGGGCAAACCCGCGGCGCCTGTTTTATCATTGAGCGGTCGTATTCCGGCGGCCACCGCCGGTACCCAGGTATTCGACTTCGGGAGAACCATGATCACGAAAAGATTAAGCCTTGGCCTGCTGGCCGGAGCACTTGCCGCCAGCCTGCTGTGTCTGCCGGCCGCCGCGGCGACGCTGGAATTGACCGGTCCCGCCGGCGTCACCGTCTCGCTCAATGGGCGACCCCTGGGGACCTTCCCCCTGGACGGACCGTTGGACCTGCCGCCGGGTTCCTACACGATTCAATGTCGGCGCCAGGGGCACGCCCCCTACGAGTACACGGTGCGGCTGATGTCGATCAGCGACTGGCAGCGGGTGACGGTCCGGCTGGTGCCCTTCAGCCGCCGCGTCGCCTGGAGCAGCAACCTGCTGCTGGCCGGCCTGGGACAGCACTATCTGGGTCATGGTTTTCGCGGCTACGTCTACAACACCGTCGAGGTGGGCGGCCTGTTGACCGCCCTGGCCGCCGAACTGCAGCGCAGCAACCTGAAGAGCGACTACCTCAAGCTGGCCCAGCTCTATAGTGAAGCGATCAACGCCGAGGAGATCGTACAGCTCAGCGAGTCGGCGGATACCAAGTACAACGACATGAAAGACATGGAAGATCTGCGGAACACCGGCCTGATGGTCGCCGGTGGCGCCATCGCCGTCAGCATCATCGACGCCCTGCTCACGTTCCCGACCGTCGAGGCCGGCGGCGGCGCGGTCCCGGTTGATACGGGGCTGCTGGAAACGCCCTGGCACACCGATGCTCCCGAGCAAGCCCTGCACGCCAGCCTGCGGCTGACATTTTGAGCGGAAGAAGGAATACGATGCGAAGCATTTTCAGGCCGCGCAGCGGCCGATGGTTGGTTCACCTGATGTTGATGGCCGCCATGGGCGCGGTGCTGCTCGCCGGCTGTGAAGAGTCACCCACCAAACAGCACCAGGGCAATCCCTTCGATCCGAACGGTCCGACCGGCGGCGACGCCCTCCAGGTCTCGGCCCTGATCAGCGTCAACCAGATCATCCTGTCCTGGACCCAGCCCCAGGACATGAACATCAGCGAGTATTTCCTGTACCGCAGCGATTCCCGGGACGGGCCCTTCGAGGACCTGGCCGTCGTCGCGGCCAAGGCCGGCCCGTCCGGCACTTACATCTATGACTATCCCCCGCCGACCCAGACCCACTGGTTCAAGGTGCAGGCCTTCACCGCCGACGGCGACTTCTCCCTGACCTCGCTGGCCGTCGCCGCGTCGGCCACCCTCGGACCGACCGTCGTGGTTGGCGACACGGTCTCGAGCCTGGCCACGCGTTTTCCCGAACTCACTGTCACTTCCACTTTCGGCGACTCGCTTCTCGTGGGGCTGGACGACACCTACGCCAACGCCTGGCGCATTGGACTGGCTGGTCCAGGAGTGCCGACGGTCTTCACCCTTGATCTCGGTCCGGCGGCTGCCGGCGACACCTTCACGCTCCACATCAAGGCCTTCGACGGTCTTGGTGAATCCGAATCGACCGTGCGGCAGATGCCCGTGAGCTTCGCGCCAGTCCACGCTCTGGTCGACGCCAACCCCCTACGGCTCGCCACGCGAATCAACGACCTGGCCATCCCGGCCATCGGTGTGGTCCGCATGCGGTTTGCACCCAGCGAAGCCGAGTTGGCCTCGGCCCCCTGGGTGCCCGGTGCCGAGATCTATCCGGACTATGAGTTGAGCGACTCGGCCAACGCCCAGGAAATCTGGGGCGAATACGAAGGGGACTTCGGCTTCACCACCACGACCAGGCTGCCCGTCCGGCCGGATCTGCTGGCCGGCGCCGCCTTCCAGCTCAACCTGCCTTCGAACCGGGTCATCTCCACACCGCTGGTCACGGCCGAACTCTCGGCCCAGGCCACTGAAATGCGCCTCTCTGAGAATCCCAACTTCTCCGCCGTGCCCTGGCGTGCCTTTGCCGATACGACCCAGGTGGTTCTCAGCCCCGAGGAAGGCACCAAGACGATCTATTGCCAGTTCCGCAACGATTGGACCCAGTCGGCCATCCTGTCGGACTACTGCATCCTGGTTGCCCAGGGCGTGGACGTGAAGATCTTTGCGCCGGTCACCGGTGACGTGGTGCCCGGCGGTTCGAGTTTTGTGGTCCAGGGCACGAGCAGCCCCGGCACGGTCGCCGCGAGCATCGACTCGGTCCAGCTGGATCTGGGTGACGGGCTGGGCTTCCGCGAGGTGATCGGGACGACGAGTTGGCGGCTGAACTGGTCGGTGCCCACTTTTGACCAGGACACCGAGCTGGTGCTGCGGGCCCGGGCCTGGGCTGACAGCTTCATGATCACGGACGTAGTGACGGTGACGATCTCCCAGCTGTCGCTGAAGATCCTGGCTCCCCTGCCGGACGAGACCATCCTGGGCGGTGATCCGCTGCTCATCTCGGGCGAGGCCGCGGGCCTGCTCGGCGGCGCCCCGCTCGATTCGGTGACCGTGGATATCGGCAGCGAACACTTTCTGGCCAGCGGCACCGCCGCCTGGAGTGTGACCTGGACCACACCCGCCGTGGCGGTCGACACACCGGCGGAGATCACCGCGACGGCCTATGCGGGTGGCGAGACCGTGGCGAAGACGGTCTCGATCATTCTCACCCCTTGAGCCTGCACGAAAAACGCCCCGGGGAGGTGAAACCCCGGGGCGTTCTCAATCGACGGGCGTCTTGCCCGCACTTGCCGGGAACTACCGGAACAGGCCCTTGATGCTGCCGAAGCTCGAGTTCTCGGTCGCGACCGGCGTCGCACAGCATTCCATGTCGGCCCACATCAGGATGTCGCCGCCGAAGCCGAAGCTGTCCACCACGTCGATCCAGCCGCTGCCCCAGTCGTTGTAGTTGAAGCACAGGTTGGCCGGATCGGTGATCGGCAGCCCGACCAGGTTGCCGCCGTTGTCATCCAGGAAGTACACGGCCAGGAACTGGGCATCGTTCACCGTGGCGCAGGGGCCGTCGATGGGGATCGCGATGTCATAGTAGTCCAGGGTCGGAATGCCGGTGATATTGTAGACGGGCGAAGCCGTGATCTCGGCGCTGGGGCTCAGGCAGCCGGCCCCGTCGGTCTCGGCGTCCAGCACCGCGACCGAGATATTGAAGTCGGCGAATTCATCCAGAGCCAGCAGCATGTGAATGGTCGTGATGGTGACGCCTTCACCGCAGTTGCAGGCACTGTCGCCGGCGTTGATGGGCACTGCGTAGTTCTCGTAGCCCAGGAACCAGCTGTCGTAGTAACCGACGATTGCGCCAAAGTTGTTGTTGCCCGCGACACAGGCCGCCGCGGCCCCACTGACGGTCGCCGGTGGCGTCAGATCGGTCTTCAATGGCGTGATCTCGCGGGCCATGGCCGAGCCGGCCACCAACAGGACCAAGGTGATGATTAGCATTTTTCGCATGATTCCCCTCCAGGAAGATGAGTGCACTACGCTATTGGGCGGGGTGCCCAACATGTTGAACTATGGATCTTATATCATGTATCTTAGGCGGTAAAGAAAAACCAGTATCAAAATTATCCTATATCTGTGACTGTTTTTTGATTAATTGTCAGACAGAGTGCCATGGCCTCAAAACCGCGTCACCATCACACCGGCAAACTTACCCACACGGGCTAGATACTCGGTCAACGGCACCTTGACTACGGTTCCGCCTTCATACCAGCCAGCCAGCCCACTGGCCGCCGCGTGTACCAGCATAGGTTTCCCGTCGTCCAGCACCACCAGGCCGATGTGCCCGATCACGAGCCCGTATTCACGCCGCAAACGGGCGGCCTTGTCTTGCTGCGGATCCAGCACAAACCAGACAACATCACCCTCGGCCAGTTCCGCCGGCTCCAACTCCGCCTTCGGCACAAAGCGGAAACTGTCGGCCGGATACCGCTCTGTGCCCACGGTGTCGGGCTGGACGCCAGTTAGTTGGCCGGTCACGTCCCGGCCCCACAGCCCCGTGCGAATCATGTCCAGACTGAAGTCCAGGTGGGCCGGGTCGTCATAGTCCACCCGACCTTCCGCATCGATGATTGCCGCGGGCTCAGCCCCGGCAAAACGCGTGCGCAGTGCCCAGGATACGGCGTCATCTCCAGCCCGGGCTCGCGCCAGTTCGCTGACGCGGTAAAGCAGAGATACACAATCCTGGTGACGGTCGTCAACCAGAGAACCGGTGGCCACATAGCCTCCTGATTTCGGCCCGAACAAGTAGACGATGCTGTCCGCCGCAGCAAAGCGCCGCGCCCAGGTTCCCAGCTTGACGTTGGTCGCAGCGGCGTATTCGGCGGCCAGCAGGCTGTCCAGAACCGCGGGCGGCCGCAGTGTCCAGGCTGCGGCCGCCCGCGCCGCCGCCCGGGCTCGCGCCCGCCGCTGCGCCGGTGCCGATTCCATCGCCTCGCGCGCCAGCGCCGCCACGGCCCGCGGCACTTCCGGTGCGATCAACAGGGTCGAATCAACCAGCGACGACTGCTGCGCAAACGTATTCCCGGCCGGCACCATCTTCAGGACGTGATTCATGCCCTCTACCTCAA
>JAJRWA010000117.1 GCA_024277025.1 Candidatus Krumholzibacteriota bacterium
TGACCACCCGGGACATCGCCAGGGTGCTGGACCTGCAGATCGACTCCGGCCTGCTGTTCGGTGATCAGGCCCGGGCCGTGGGGCTGATCAGTCAGGAACATCTGGACATTCTGCTGGAGGCCCAGCGGGCAAGCCGGCCGGGTGTGGGCGAACTGCTGCTGGAGATGGGCTGCGTCGGTGCGGCCGAACTGGCCGCTTGCCGCGCCGAATTCCTGGAACAACTGGAAGCCCTGCTTGTCTGAGTCTACATTCACCTGACTTGCCGCCGGACCGACGAAACCTTCCTCAAGGGTGGACGTTCTGTCCGGACGGCGATATCGTCATAGCTTGATCAAGCCCACTACCTGTATCAGTGAAAGGACACACCGTGGCCGAAACTCCGCGCAACGACGCCGCCCGCGACATCTATCTCCTGCGGGAGAACTACCGTCTCATGCGCCAGGAAATCGCCAAGGTCATCGTCGGCCAGGAAAATGTCATCGACGAGATGATGATCGCCTTGTTCAGCGGCGGCCACGTGCTGCTCGAAGGCGTGCCCGGGTTGGCCAAGACCCTGCTGATCAGCAGTCTGGCCCGCGTCATGGACCTGAGCTTCAACCGCATCCAGTTCACGCCGGATCTGATGCCCAGTGATATCACCGGCTCGGAGATCCTGGAGGAGGGGCACGGCACCGGCCACCGCGAATTCAAGTTCATCCGGGGGCCGGTCTTCGCCAACGTCATCCTGGCTGACGAGATCAACCGGACGCCGCCCAAGACCCAGGCGGCCCTGCTGCAGGCCATGCAGGAACAGCAGGTCACCGCCGGTGGGCAGACCATGGAACTGGACAGCCCGTTCTTTGTGCTGGCGACCCAGAACCCCATCGAGCAGGAGGGCACCTACCCGTTGCCCGAAGCCCAGCTGGATCGCTTCATGTTCAACGTGCTGATCGACTATCCGTCGTTTGCCGATGAAGTGGCCATCGTGGAGAACACGACCGGTGCGGCCGACGTCGAGTTGGCCAAGACGCTGGATGCCAACGCCGTGCTGTCCAGTCAGCAGTTGGTGCGGCAGGTGCCGGTGGCCGAGAACGTGACCAGCTACGCGGTGCGCCTGGTGCGCGCCACCCGGGTCGGCAGCGGCGAGGAAGCTGCCCCGGCCAAAGAGTTCCTGGCCTGGGGCGCCGGTCCGCGCGCCGCCCAGTTCCTGATTCGCGGCGCCAAGACCAAGGCTCTGCTGGACGGCCGGCCCACGCCCGACCTGGAGGATATCCGGCGCCTGGCCCATCCGGTGTTGCGGCACCGACTGGTCTCCAATTTTCACGCCGAGGCGGAGAACGTGGCCAAGGACAGCATCATCGACCGTATCCTGGCCGAGGTCGCTCCGTGAGCCACGAGCTGCTCACGCCGGAACTGGTGGGCCGTCTGGGCCGGCTGGATCTGGTGGCGCGCCTGGTGGTCGAGGGCTTTCTGACCGGCATGCACAAGAGTCCGTACCACGGGTTCAGCGCCGAGTTCGCCGAGTACCGCCAATACATCGCCGGCGAGTCGGTCGCTCACATGGACTGGCGTGTGTACGGCAAGACGGACCGTCACTACTTGAAGGTATTCACCGAGGAAACCAACCTGCGGGCGACTCTGCTGATGGACTGCTCGGCGAGCATGGACTACAGCGGCAGTGCCGATCGTCCCAGCAAGAAACAGTACGCCAGCTATCTGGCGGCGGCTCTCAGCTACCTGCTGCTGCGGCAGAACGACGCCGTGGGGCTGGTCACCTTCGACGAGGCGCCGCTGGCGATGGTGCCGGCCCGCTCGATGCGGCGTCAGCTTTTTCAGGTGCTCAAGGTGCTGGACGCCTTGCCGGATGGTCGGCGCACCGATCTGGGCGAGGTCCTGCACCGGGTGGCCGAGCGGGTGCAGCGGCGGGGCCTGGTGATGCTGTTCAGCGATCTGATGGACGATCCGGCCCGCATCCTGGCGGGGCTGAAGCACTTTCGCCACCGGGGCCATGAGGTGGTCGTCTTTCAGATCCTGGATCCCCGCGAGATCAACCTCGACTTTGCCGGCGAGGTGGAATTCGAGTCCCTGGAAGAGCCGGGACGCAAGGTCCGCCTGGAACCCTCCCACCTGCGGGACGGCTATCGCGAGCGTTTTGACGGCTGGCGCGACGGACTGCGGCGTGAGTGCCGCCGCCAGCTGGTGGACCTGGTCGAGATCACCACCGACACGCCTTTCGAGAAGGGCCTGGGCGCCTACCTGCAGAAAAGGCGGCGGATGTACTGATGCCGATCTCTTTTCTCAATCCTTCCCTGTTGTTGGGTACGCTGGCGGCGGCCTTGCCGGTCATCATCCACTTCCTCAGCCGCCGACGGGTGCAGCGCCAGAAGTTCAGCGACCTGCGTTTCCTGGACGAAGTGCAGGCCCGGCAGGCCCGCAGCCTGGGACTGCGGCGCTGGCTGCTGCTGCTGCTGCGCGTGCTGGCGATCCTGTGCATCGCGCTGGCGGCGGCCGGTCCGCGCTGGGGCGGGCTGGGCACCGGCGGCACCCGGTCGGTTCTCTTCGTGATCGACAACTCGGCCAGCATGAACACGGGCCAGGACGAAGGCACGCGGCTTGACGAGGCCCTGGCGGTCTGTGCCGAGATGATGCGCAGTCTGCCCAGCGAGACCGCGGTGCAGGTGCTGGTGGCCGGCAGCCGCACCCAGCCGCTCTTCGGCGACTGGTTGCCGGCCGGCGCCGGCGCCGTCGGCGGGTTGTCCCTGGTCGAGGCGACCGGTGGCGCCTTTGATCTGGACCGGATGCTGTTCGAGGCGGCGCGTCTGGTGGCGCGGGCGCCCGGCCTGCCGGTGCAGATCGTCCTGCTCAGCGACCTGCAGGAGGTGCCGACGGGTCAGGCGAAGAACGGTGCCCGCCGCCTGCGGGCCGCGGGTGAGACCCATCTGCTGGTGCGCCGCATCGGCACCGCGACGCCGGGCGGCGGTGTGCTGGCGGTGGACCTGCCGGGGCGGGCCGTGCGACCGGGCGAAAGCGTGACGGTGCGGGCCCGGGTCACGCCGCAATTCGCCGAGCAGGTCTTCGGTCTGGAACTGGACGGCCGGCCGGTGGCCGAAGTCGTGACCAGCGGGCAGGACGGTCGGGCCGTCGACATCGAGTTTGCCCTGACGGTGCCCGGGGTCGGCCGCCACCTCGGGGTCGTGCGCCAGGAGACCGACGCCCTGCCGGATGACGACCGCCGGCCCTTCGTGCTGTCGGTGCCCGCCCACCTGAACATCCTGCTGGTCCACGGTCAGGATCAGCCCTTGGACGGCGTGGCCGGGCGCGGCGGCTGGCGTTATCTGGCCGAGGCCCTGGATCCGGGCGAGCAGGGGTCTCCCTTCCGCACCGTGATCACGACCAGTGCCGAGCTGACCACAGGGGCGGTCACGGCCGCTGATGTCGTGTTTCTGGTCGATCCGGATCCGCTCGGTCGGCGGGCCCTGGACGGTCTGTTGGCCTGGGTCAGCGCGGGCGGGCAGGTCGTGGTCATGGCCGGCGATCCCAAACTGACGGCCTATCTGACGGACACCCTGCTGCCGGCGGCGGGCCTGCCGACCGCAGCAGGCTTTGCCGCCGTCGCGGCGCCGGGTCAGCACACCCGCATCATCGACGCCGACCACCCGGTCTTCAGTGGCCTGGATGTGGCCGCCCTCGGGACATTCCAGGATGTGACCTGGCGCCGCTGGTTCCGGTTGTCCGAAGGGGCCACGGGCCGGGTGCTGGTGGCACTGACCGGTGACGACCCGCTGGTGATCGAGGCCCCGCGTCAGGCCGGGCGCTTTGTTTTTGTGGCCAGCGACCTGCAACCGGTCAGCGGCGATCTGGCGGGCAGCCCGATGGCGTTGCCTTTCTTTCGCCGGCTGGCGGCCTGGTTGGCCGGCGGGGGCGGCGGGGCCGGCCTGAACCTGGTGGTTGGGCAAGAGGCCGTGTTGCCGGTGCTCGGTGCCCCGGCCCGGGCGGCCCTGGACCGGACGGGTGAATTGCTGGTGCGCGATACCGATGGGCATCCGGCCGGCGCGGCGACCGTAGTCTGGGAGCAGGGCGAACCCCGCCTGCAGGGCGGCCGGGTCGACCGGCCGGGCTATGTCACATTTCTGGCGGGCGACGATACGCTCGGCGTGGTGGCGGCGGCCGTGCCGGCGGTCGAGTCGGTACTGGCCCTGCGGACGGTAGCCGGTTTCGGCGAAATCATGGCTGATCTGGACCTGGAACTCACCGGGGATCTGGGCGGCGTGGACCCGTCCCGGCTGATGGCCACGCTCAGCGGGCGCGACCTGGCGGGCTGGCTGCTGGCAGCGGCGTTGTTGTTGCTGGCGGTGGAGTTGGGACTCGGCCGGGGCAGTCGCGTCTGACATCCTCTTTGAAATTGCCACCAATATAATCTAACTTTGCTGCCGGTAGCGAGCCGCCGTCAAACCGGGCCCTCCGGCCCCAGGAGCATTTTCATGTGGGATTATTCCGACAAGGTCTTCGACCATTTCATGAATCCGCGCAACGTCGGTGTGTTGGAGAACCCCGACGGTGTCGGCGAGGTGGGCTCGATGGCCTGTGGCGACGCCCTGCGCCTGTCGTTCAAGCTGGATGAGGACGGCCGCATCGCCGACGCCAAATTCCAGACTTTCGGTTGCGGCAGCGCCATCGCCAGCAGCAGCGTGTTGACCGAGATGATCAAGGGCAAGACCCTGGCCGAAGCCGCCCGGATCACCAACGAGGACATCGCGACCGAGTTGGACGGTCTGCCGCGCGAGAAAATGCATTGCTCGGTGATGGGGCGTGAGGCCCTGGAAGCGGCCATGATCGACCACTTCAAGCGCCTGGGTCGTGAGGTGCCCTGCGATCTGCTGCAGCAGTCCACGGTGCTGTGCCATTGCTTCCAGGTCACCAAGGACACGATCAAGGATGCCATCTTCAACCACCGGCTCGAGACGGTCGAGGATGTGACCAACTTCACCAAGGCCGGCGGTGGCTGCGGCGAGTGCCACCACGATATCGGCGACCTGCTGCGGGACTGCTGGGACAGGATCGAGAACGGGGACGTGCCGGCGCCCGCAACTGGTGACGGCCTGGTCCAACTCGGAGAGATGGCGCCGGCCCCGACGGTGGCCCACCAGGCGGCCGATCAGGACGTCGTCGCCCAGATCCAGGAAATGCTGGACAACGAGATTTCGGTCGCCCTGCGCAACGACGGCGGCGACATCGAGTTTGTGCGCTATGAGGCCGGCCGCGTCTACGTGCGCCTGACCGGCAACTGCGCGGCCTGCCGCAAATCCGACACCACGATCAAGGGCTATGTCGAGGCGCGTCTGCGTGAATTCGTCAGCGAGGAACTCCAGGTCATCGAGGTGGAACAGTGATGAACAGATCCCTCAATATGATGGATGGCCTGCCCGCTCCCCGTGAGAAGGGCATCTACTTCGACAACAACGCGACGACGCCGGTGGCGCCCGAAGTCGTGGCCAAGATGGTACCGCTGCTGACCGAACACTTCGGCAACCCTTCGAGCATGCACAGCTTCGGCGCCCGCGCCGGTGACGAAGTGGCGGCGGCCCGCGAGAAGGTCATGTCCCTGGTCGGGGCCACGCTGCCGACCGAGATCGTTTTTACCGGCGGCGGCTCCGAAGCGGACAACCTGGCGATCACCGGCACCCTGAAGGCGTTCCCGGACAAGCGGCACCTGATCACCACGGCGGTCGAGCATCCGGCCGTGCTGGGTCTGTGCCGGGACCTGGAGAAACGTCAGGGTTACGAAGTGACCTATCTGCAGGTCGACGGGCAGGGCCATCTGGACCTGGCCGAGCTGCGGGACAGCCTGCGGGACGATACGGCCATCGTTTCGATCATGATGGCCAACAACGAGACCGGTGTCATTTTCGATGTGGCGGCGGCCGGTGAGATTGTCAAGGAGAAGGGTGCGATCTTCCACGTGGACGGGGTGCAGGCCACGGGCAAGCTGCCGCTGGACCTGCAGCGGGCGCCGATCGATCTGTTCAGCCTCTCGGGCCACAAGCTGCACGCCAGCAAGGGCGTGGGCGCGCTCTACGTGCACAAGGGCACCAAGTTGCGGCCCCTGATCGTCGGCGGCCATCAGGAACGCGGTCGGCGGGCCGGCACCGAGAACGTGGCCGCCCTGGCGGGCATGGGCGTGGCCTGTGATCTGGCGGCCGCGCACATTCAGAACGAGAACACGACGGTGCGGGCGCTGCGGGACCGCCTGGAACAGGGCCTGCTGGCGGCGGTCCCCGATTGTCAGGCCAACGGCGACCCGGACAATCGTCTGCCCAACACATCCAATATCAGCTTCCAGTACATCGAGGGCGAGGGTATCCTGCTGCTGCTCGATCGGGTCGGGGTCGCGGCCAGCAGCGGGTCCGCCTGCACCAGCGGCAGCCTCGAGCCGAGCCATGTGTTGCGGGCGATGGGCCTGCCCTTTACCCTGACTCACGGTTCGATCCGGTTCAGTCTGTCTCGCTACAATACCGCGGACGAGGTGGACTATGTGGTGCAGGCCTTGCCGCCGATCATCGAGCGGTTGCGTCTGATCACCCCCTTCAACGAGCAGCAGGCCACTTTCTAGACCACGGTCCGCAGCGCAGTCAAGGTGATATGAACGAAGGCAAGCCCGCGTGCGGTGATCCCCAGGGGTTGCTGCACGCCGCTTTGATCGACAACGTGGCGGGTGAGGGCCTGTTCGAGGCCGTCACGGGGGTGGAGTCCGCCCTGCGCGAGCGGCAGGACGGGCCTTTTTTGTTGTCCGGACTGCACGGCGGCGCCGGGGCGCTGCTGCTGGCGGGCTGGCACCGGCAGTCCGGCCGCACCGGTCTGGTGGTCACGGCGGATCGCCAGTCGGCCGATCGCCTGGCCGATGATCTGGAGGTCTGGCTCGGCCCGGAGGCCGTGGTGCACCTGCCCCAGCAGGAGGTGATGGCCTTCGATCGGAACAGTCCGGAGCCGGCGCTGGTCGGGGATTTTATCGCGGGGCTGGATCGACTGAAGACCGGCGGGGCGTTTCTCGTGGTGACCTCGATTTCAGGCCTGCGCCAGAAAGTCATGGCGCCCGGGACCCTGGAACGCGGCACGATCAGGCTGCGCAGCGGCCAGCAGGTCGAGATGGACGACTTGTGCCTGAGCCTGGCTGAACGCGGTTACCGGGCGGCCGGGATGGTGGCCAAGGTGGGCGACTTCGCCCGTCGGGGCGGTCTGCTGGACATCTTCACGCCGGGTACCGAGCCCTTGCGCATCGAGTTCTTCGATGACGAGATCGTTTCGGTGCGCCGCTTCGACGTGGAGACCCAGCGCACGACCGCACGCGGCAAGGAAGCCGTGATCCTGCCGGTCAGCCACCTGCTGCTGGATGACGATGCGATGCTCAATTGTCTGGCCCGGGTCGAGGCCCTGGCGGGTGAACCGGACGCCGACATCGACCCCGATTTCATCCACGATCTGGAAGCCCGGCTGGATGACCGCCTGGCCGACGATGGCCTTGAGGCGTATCTGCCCTGGCTGGGCGCGACGGCGACCCTGGCGGACTATCTGCCCGAGGGGACGACTGTCTTCTGGCGGGACCCGGTGCGGCTCAAGGAGCAGTCCGGCCTGTTGGATGGCGAGATCCCCCGCTTGCGCGAAGGGCGCCTGGACCGGGAACCCCTCTTGCCGGCGGTGGACGAACTGGTGGCGCCCGCCGGCAGCCTGACCCTGCCGCGCCTGCAGCACGTCCTGCTGACGGGGGCCTGGATCGAGGGCGACGATGCGGGACGCTGGCTGGGCGAATCACCGGCCGGACGCCTGGACTTCAAGACCACCGGGCAGCAGTTGCGCGGGGGCGATGTGGTTCGCCTGCGCGAAGATCTGGCTGCCCGCCAGAAGGCGGGGGAGACGGTCCTGCTGTTGTGCGACAACCGCGGCCAGGCCGACCGGCTGGCCGAACTGCTGAATGACACCGAAATGGAGCCGCCGCTGACCCAGCGCCGGGTGGCTTCGTTGAGTGCCGGGTTCGTCTGGCCGGCAGCCAGACTCTCGTGCCTGACTGATCACGAGTTCTTCGAACGCTACCGGCGGCCGACCCGTGTCAGGCACCGCAGCAGCGGGCTGGTCAAGGAACGGGCGTCCCTGGTGCCGGGCGAGTACGTGGTGCATCTGGAGTACGGCATCGGCCGCTACCGTGGCCTGAAGGTGATCACGGTCGAGGGTGCGGAGCGGGAATGCCTGCAGGTGGAGTACGCCGAGCAGGGCATGGTCTACGTGCCGGTCGAGAACATCGACCAGGTCGAACGCTACAGTTCCGATCAGGGCGCAAATCCACCCCTGGCCAGGCTGGGCTCGGGCAGTTGGCTGAAGGTCAAGGGCAAGGCCCGCAAGGCGATCCAGGCCATGGCGGCCGAGTTGATCGACCTCTACGCGTCCCGTGCGGCCCGTCCCGGCTACGCCTTTCCGCCTGATTCACCGCTGCAGAAGGCCCTTGAGGATTCATTCCTTTTCGACGAGACGCCGGACCAGTTGACGGCCATCGCCGACACCAAACGCGACATGGAGGACCCGCAGCCCATGGACCGGCTGGTCTGCGGCGACGTGGGCTTCGGCAAGACCGAGGTCGCCATCCGGGCCGCATTCAAGGCCGTGGATGCGGGCAAACAGGTGGCGGTGCTGTGCCCGACGACGCTGCTGGTCCAGCAGCACGGCGAGACCTTTGGCGAACGCTTCCGCGATTTTCCGGTGCGGATCGAGACGCTCAGCCGCTTTCGCAGTCCGGCCGAGCAGAAGGAGATCCTGGCCCGCTGTGCCGCCGGCCAGGTGGACCTGCTGGTCGGCACCCACCGGCTGCTGTCGCGCGACGTGAAGTTCAAGGATCTGGGCCTGTTGGTGGTCGACGAGGAACAGCGCTTCGGCGTGAAGCACAAGGAGCGCCTGAAGGAACTGCGCAAGCTCGTGGACGTGATGACCCTGAGCGCGACGCCCATTCCCCGCACCCTGTATCTGGCCCTGATGGGCGCGCGGGACATGAGCCTAATCAACACGCCGCCGCGGGACCGCCTGCCGATCCACACCGAGTTGTGCGCCTTTGACCGGCGCACGCTGGTCGAGGCCATCCTGCGCGAGGTGCACCGGGGCGGTCAGGTCTTCTACGTGCACAATCGGGTGCAGACCATCGAGGGCACGGCCCAGCTCATTCGTGACCTGTTGCCCAACGTGCGGGTCGCCTGGGCCCACGGACAGATGCAGGAAGAGAAACTCGAGCAGATCATGACCGATTTCCTGGCCCAGAAGTTCGACGTGCTGGTCTCCACGACGATCATCGAGTCGGGGCTGGACATGCCGCGGGTCAATACGATCATCATCGACCGGGCTGATCGCTTCGGTCTGGCCCAGCTCTATCAGCTGCGGGGGCGGGTCGGTCGCAGCAGCCAGCGCGCCTTCGCCTACCTGATGACCCCGCCCGGCGAACGTTTGACTCCGGAGGCACGGCGGCGGCTGGCGGCTCTGGAGGAATTCCAGGCCCTCGGTTCGGGCTACCACATCGCCATGCGGGACCTGGAAATCCGGGGCGCCGGCAACCTGCTCGGCGAGCAGCAGCACGGCCACATGGAGGCCATCGGTTTTGACCTGTATTGCCGCCTGCTCGAGGAAACCGTGGCGGAACTTCAGGGCGGTGGTGGTGTTGCACCGCTCGAAGTGAAAGTGGAACTGCGGGTATCGGCCTATCTGCCAGATGATTACGTCGGCGACCCACAGCAGAAAATGGACCTCTACCGTCGGGTGGCGCGTACGCGCAAGGTCGCCGCCTGTCTGCGTTTGCGCGATGAATTCCGCGACCGCTACGGCGTGCTGCCGTCCCCGGTCGAGAACCTGTTGCGGATCCAAAGCCTGCGTATCCGGGCCGGCCAGCTCGGAATCGACGAGATCCGGGGCAGCCGCCTGGGGCTGGACTTCTTTTTCGCTGGCGGACAGGAGCCCTCGCCACCTATAATTCAGGGCTTGTTGGCTACAGGACCCAAAGGCCTTCAATTCAAGGCTGTTGAACAATTCATCATGAAAGTGCCCGCGGCCAGGGAAGAACAGCTGGTTGTGGCGTCGGTAATGCTCGACCGGTTGGCCGAGCTGCGTAACAAGGAGTGATCATGTCCCCCTCGACAACCCCTGCCCTGATCTGTCCCGCGCCGCGTCGGCATCCGGTTCGGACCGTTGTGGTCACCGGTGTGCGACTGGCCCTCACGGTCTTCTTCCTGTTGACGGCGCTGTCCCTGGCCGGCTGCGGCGGGGGCGACAAGGCCAAGGACGACGTCCTGCTGGCCACCGTCGACGACAAGGAAATCACGGGCAGCTATTACGAGAACCGGCTTTCGCTCCTGAAAGAAGAGGAACTGCCCCGGGATGATTACGGCCGGATCATGGATATGGCTACGCAGGCGGGCAAGGAAAAATTCCTGGAGACGCTGATCACCAAGGAAGTCATGGCCAAGGCGGCCGTGACCATGGGCTACCACGACGATCCCCAGATCGCCGGTGCCCGGGAAAGCCTGCTGGCCTACGAGGCGGGTCTGGCCATGTGGGCCAACGAGATCAACGAGCCCTCCAATTTCATCTCCGAAGAGCAACTGCAGGACTACTACGCCAAGGTCGGCA
>JAJRWA010000118.1 GCA_024277025.1 Candidatus Krumholzibacteriota bacterium
GACGCGACGACAGCTTTGGCCGTGGGCGGGGCTGGCCCTGTTTGGGCTGGCGACGGCGCTGGGCGTCTATGCCATCGTGCACGGTTGGCTGACCGTATTCCTGCCCATGTTTGACCAATTCCGGGCCCCTGCGCGCGCCCTGGCCCTGTGGACGTTCGCGCTGGCGGTGATGGGCGCGGTCGGCGTGGACCTAGTCGCCCGGCAGGGACTCCGCGCAGTCGATGCGTTGGCGCGGCCGGCCGCGCTGCGCGGGGGGCTGCGCGTCGGCGCCTTGATCCTGGTCGGCGTCGCGCTGCCGCTGACGTACCTCGCGCTGCTTCTGACCCAGGAGAACGAAACCATATTTCTCCGCACCTCGGTCGCCGCGTTGGCGTTGACGCTGGCCGCCGGCTTCTGGCTGGCGACGTGGGCGCTGTTCAGCGGGCGCGAGGCGGGATGGTGGTCACCCAACCTCTTTGGCGTGATGATGGTCGGGCTGCTCTTCTTCGACCTGTCCGCCACCGGCGCGTACACGGACATCAGCGACCGGGACCCGACCGTCGGCTTCCAGCATGACGACATCGCGGCCTTTCTGCAAAATGAGCCGGGCCTGTTCCGCATCGACACGCTGACCGGAATCGAGGGCCTGTGGCAGCCGGACACGGCCGCGCTCTACGGTTTGCAGGATGTGGGCGGCATCGCCAATCCGCTTTCTTTGCTGCATTGGCGTCAACTGTGGGCGGCTGCAAGCGACCGGGGCGGACGGCTCTACGACATGCTGAATGCCGCCTACGTGGTGGTCGAGGATGGGACGCCGCTGCCTGAGGGCAAGTTTGAACTGGCCTTCGACGCGCCGGGCCCGCTGTCGGTCTATCGCAACACCAATGCCCTGCCCCGTGCCTGGGTCGTGCACCGTGCCACGACCGCGCCCGACATGGCCGCGGCCCTGGACGCCGTCCAGTCGCCCGATTTTGATCCCGCGCAGGAGGCGGTAATCGTGGGCGACGCCCTGCCTGCCATCTCCGGCGGCGAGGGGAGCTTGGAGTCGGTGACGGTCACCGAGTATGCCGGCGACCGCATGACGCTGGCCGTGGACGCGGCCGGGGACGGCATTCTGGTACTGAGCGAGATATGGTATCCGGGCTGGCGGGCAAAGGTGAACGGCGTTGAGACGTCGGTGTTGGCGACCAACGGGGGCCTGCGCGCGGTGGCGGTCCCCGCCGGGGAGTCCGTGGTCACGCTCAGCTTTCAGCCGCAGCCGTGGCGGTATGGGTTGGTCCTGGCCGCGATCGGGCTGCTGCTCCTGGCCGCGTGGGCGATCTACGGGCTCTGGCCCCGGCGGCGGCAGGTCGGTTAGAGGCTATCGATCAGGCGGCAACCTTCCAGGAAGCTGCGCAGCTTCCTGGAAGGTGAGTTGATCCTGGTTAGCCTATTTCGGGTAACCGTTGTCGGCCAGGAAGGCGTTGACCTGCTCGCACAGGCCGGGCACGACCTCTTCCGGCGAGGCTTCGCCGGCCCAGATCTGTTCCAGCGTCGGGTTGATGATCGAACCGTTCAGCTCGCCCCATTCGGGGAAGTAGCCGAAGCGGCCCACCTTGGCGTTTTCACCTTCGATCAGGAAGGCCATCCGGTTGGCCGGCGGCGCATCCGCCTTCAGGAAGGCGTCGGACCGTGCGGTCGACTGCAAGGCCGGAAAGATTTCGCCCGACTCGGTGTAGATTCTCTGGCCGCCGTCTGTGCTCTGGAGCCAGCTCAGGAAGGTCCACGCCTCGTCCTTGTTGTCGCTGCCGGAACTCATGACCCAGGCGGCTCCGCCCGCGCTGGCCGCGCGCTGGCCGTCCGCCGGAATGGGCACCACCGCCACGTCGTAGTTCAAGCCCTGTTCGTTGAACTGGGAGACGCGGCTGGCGTTCTGGATGATCATGGCGACCTGGCCGTTGGAGAAGACCGCGGCGTCGCCGCCCGCCTGGTTCAGGTTCGCCGAACGCATGGCGTAGTTCTTGTCCATCATGCCGGCGAAGAACTGGAGCGCCTCAATCGCTTCCGGCTGATCCAGCGTGCACTTGGACGGGTTACGCATATCGTCCAGGATGCTGCCCCGGTTCTGCATCACCCACAGCGCCCATTTGCCGCCTTCCATACCCAGCGCGTAGCGGGCCACGCGACCGCTCGGCTCGACCACGGTCAGCTTTTCCGCCGCGGCCAGCAGGTCGTCCCACGTCCACGTCTCATCGGGATAGGCCACGCCGACCTCGTCAAAGATGTCCTTGTTGTAGTAGAGCACTTCCAGGCCAATATCGCGCGGGAAGCCGTACACGCTGCCCTCGTACATGGCCGACTCCAGCAGCGCCGGCCAGTAGTCCGAAAGGTCATAGCCGGCCGCCTCGATATAGGGGTCCAGGTTTTCCAGCACGCCTTCCGCCGCGTAGCGGGGCGTGGGCCACAGGAACAGCACGTCGGGGATCACGGAGGTGTCGCCGCTTGCCCACAGCGTCTGTATCTTGGTGAAGTAGTCGCTCCACGGCTCAGACATGATCTCGATCTGGATATCGGGGTGGCTTTCCATAAACGCGTCGGCAACGGACTGATGCGTCTCCACTTCAGCCGGGCTGCCCCACATGGCCCATGTCAGGGTGACGGGACCCGCTTCGCCGCCTTCAGCGGGTTGCGCGGCTCCGCCTTCAGTGGGCGGCGGCGGGGGGACGGCGCACGCACTCAGGATCAGCCCTAACGCCAGGATCGCGGCCAATACAGGCAAAAATCGGGTTGTTTTCATGTGTTTGCTCCTTCGCTCTGATTCTGAAATCGAAACCGACATCAAAACATCAAACTGACAATCAAACAGGACCTCCGCCGGCATGAACAAAGAAATCGTTGTTCTCCGCTTCCACGGCCGCCACGGGCTTGGCAGCGAGCAGATCATCGAACAACGGCAGCGAGCCGGTATTCACGGCATTATCCGCGTAGAGATACATGGCGGCTGACCACGCCTGCTCGCCGAACCCCATGGGGTGGCCGTGCTCGCCGTGCAGCCATTCGTTGAATTCCCACTCCCCCGCGATGCCCTGCCGGTTGGCGTCGGCCAGCGCAAGCAGCGTCTTGCGCGCCTCATCCTCCCACCCGTGACGCACCAGCGCGGCCACGTGCAGCCCGCCGATCAATGGCCAGATGCCGCCATTGTGATACTGGTGCGGCAGGTTGAGGTTGCGGCTGCGGTAGTAATTCCGCCAGTCGCTTTCGCCGGGGAAGATGGGCGGGTAGATGGCCTTGGTCGGGTAGGGCTCGGCCATGCCCACCTGTAGCATATAACGCAGAATGTGCTCCGTGCGGTGTCCGTCGGCAATGCCCGTGAGCACCGCCAGCACGTTGCCCAGGCTGTCGCACCAGTCCCCATATTCCCGAAACGCCACCCACGGCAGATAGAACGGGCGGCTGGAGATGGCCCCGATGTTGTGGTAGAGCATGAACCACTCAAGCCGGATGGCCTTGAGCTTCTCCAGATGTTCGGCGAAATGCTCTGCCACCCAGCAGCGGTCGATCCACATGAGCAGGTTGATGCGCTCATGCACGCCGGCCGCGTCCACCGCCGGCTGAAACACGGGCATATCCGTGGGCAGATGTCCGGCGAGCTGTTCGTGGGCCAGCTTGGCCGCGTAGAAGAGAACGTTGTCGTACAATATGTTGTAGCGGACGGAGAGCAGGTCCATCCAATTGCCCGCTTCCGGAATCTCCAGCAGCCCGCACTCGTTCATGTCCTGGTATTCCAGCCATGTCAGCGCGCGGTCGATGTGCGGCCAGTGCCGCTGCAGAAAGTCCAGGTCGCCCGTGTGCTGGAAGTGCAGGTAGTGCCCCAGGATATACCAGAGATTGCCGTCCACCGCGCCCGCGTTCTCCGTGCTCACGTAGCCGGTGTCCGGGTTGACGTTGAGTTGGATCAGGCCCATCGGGGACTGGAATCTGCTCATAGTTTCCAGCGAGGCGCGCCCCGCC
>JAJRWA010000119.1 GCA_024277025.1 Candidatus Krumholzibacteriota bacterium
CTATATTGATTGCACCTCCCCAAGGCTCCATTTCGACTCAATATGTGAGGGAAAAACCATGCTAGAAACTCGCCAGGAGACCCACTCCAGCCAGTCGGCCCATGAGGTGCATCTCGCCCTGAAATCGGCTTTGCAGCAGATGGCCGAGGCGGAAAAATGCGCTGTGATCTGCTTTGGGGAGATCATGGCCCGCAAGCTTTATCGCGAGTTGGGCTATGGCTCGATCAACCACTACGCCGAGGCGGAGCTCGGGTTTTCGGCCCGCCGCACGCGCGACTTCGTGGCCTTGTCCCGGAAGCTGGCGGACTTGCCGCGGCTGAAGGCGGAAGTGGAGTCCGGCAAGCTGGGCTACACCGCCGCTCGGGTGATTGCGCCGATTGTTGACCAGTCCAATGAGCAGGGCTGGGTGGAGTTTGCGGCGACCCATTCGCGCCGGGAGCTGGAACGCGAGGTCAAGACCGCCAAGCTGGAGGCGGCCGAGACGGCGCAAGGGCAGGCCACATTGTTGCCCGTGCCCAGGACCAGGCCCGCTGCCGTGGTGCCGGTGCGGGTGAGCCTGGAAATGACGCCGACCCAGTTTGCCCGCTATGAAGAACTGCGGGAACAGATCCGCAAGCGAGGCGGGGCGCCGGCCGATCCGGTCGAGGCGCTGCTGGCGGTGATGCAGTCGTTCGCCGGTTCGGGTGGCCCCCGGGGGCCGCAAACTCAGGCAGCGGGTCCGCCGGCACAAATCCACATCCATCAGTGCGAAGACTGCGGCCAGGCCTCGGTTCAAACCAGTCGGGGCGAGATGCCGATCGGCGCGGCGGAACTGGCCCAGGCCGAGTGTGATTGCCGCATCAGCCGGCCGGGCGAGCGCAACACCACTTCAATCCCGCCGGCGACCCGGCGCCAGGTTCTGGCGAATGCCCGCCACAAATGCCAGCGTCCGGGCTGCAACCACACGCGCTACCTGGAAGTCCATCACAAAATCCCCCGGTCTCAGGGCGGGACCAACGATCCGGATAACCTGATCTGTCTTTGCAGCGCGTGCCACAGGCTGCTGCACCAGGGAAACTCCGGCGCGTCCTGGGTGCAATCGCCGCCGGCGGTCTACAACTGGCGCTCCCGGGCCCTGTCGCGCCCCTTGCCAACTCCGGATCTCTTGAATTCCGACCGGTTTTCGCCTATAATGTTGGCCATACAACGGGGAAGGCCAGGTCCTTGCCCTTTTTTGTGGGGAACAACCGCCTGTCCGGGGCTGTTTTCCCGCCAACCTGATCTTTGACAGGAGAATATCGCGTGGGTAAGCGCAGAAAAGGCCGTGAAATAGTGCTCCAGTCCATGTACGCCTCGCTGATCAGCGGGTCCGAACTCATGGCCACCCTCGAGGACCAGATCCTCCAACGCGAATCGGCTGATGACACCATCGTCTTTGCGCGTGATCTGGCCCAGAAGGTCAAGGACAACGGCGCGGAGCTGGAAGAAAAGCTGAATTCCCTGATCAGCGACAAATGGGATCCGTCCCGGCTCGGTTCCCTCGAGGTCGTGATCCTGACCATTGGCCTGGCCGAGATCCGCTTCAGCCCCGATGTTCCCTACCAGGTCGTGATCAACGAAGCCTGCGAGCTGGCGCGCCGCTACTGCGACGAGAAGGCCGTCGGCTTCGTCAACGGCGTGCTCGACGAGGCCGCCGCCCGGACCTATCCCGATCTCAAACAGCAGCCGAGCGACAAAGAGGGGTCCGCGTGAGAGTCTCCACTCCCGAGCACTGGCAGAAATTCTGGGAAGAGGCCGACACCCTCGAACTGGACGATGTGTACGGTACCGATGGCCGCATGGTGCGCGAGATCGTCGGCCTGCTGGGCCGTGATCTGACCGGCCGCCGCATCCTCGAAGTGGGGGCGGGCACCGGCCGGGATGCCGTGACCCTGGCCAAGGCCGGCGCCGAGGTGCTGACCCTCGACTACGTGCCCGGCTCGCTGGGCCTGACCCTGAAAGCGGCTGGCCGGAACGATGTCACCGTGGCCCCGGTCTGTGGCGACGGCACGGGCAGCCCTTTCGCCGACGGCACCTTTGACGTCGTCTTTCACCAGGGCCTGCTCGAACACTTTCCCGATCCGTACCCGCTGCTGCGCGACAATATCCGCATTCTGAAGCCGGGCGGCCACGTGGTCATCGACGTGCCGCAGACCTTCCACTACTACACGCTGGCCAAGATGATGCTCATCGCCGTCGACAAGTGGTTCGCCGGCTGGGAGACGCAGTTCACCATTGCCGAACTGGAAAAAATGGCCATCGGCGAGGGGTTGACCATCACCCGCAGCTACGGTGACTGGATGGTGCCCGGTCTGTGGTACCGCGCCGTGCGCAAGATCATCATGACGCGCACCGGCAAGAAGCTGCCCATGTTCCCCGAGCCGATCCCGCCACTGGCCCGCCTGGGCGAGGCCTGGCGCCGCTGGTTCGGCCGCACCCGCCTGTCCCTGTACACCACCCCGACGATCGGCGTGATCGCGCGCAAACCGGAGGCCGTGTCCTGAAACTGCTGGCCGTCAACTGGCGCGACATCAACGACCCGCTCGGTGGCGGGGCCGAGATGCATCTGCACCACATCCTCAAGGGGGCGGTGGCCCGGGGCTGGGAAGTGGATCTGGTCTGCGCCGGCTATGATGGCGCGCCGGCTCACGATGTGATCGACGGCATCAACATCCACCGCCACGTCCACTGGACAGTCGCCAACTTCGTGCTGCCGGGCGTGATCAAGCGTCTGTTGCGCCACGGCAACTACGACCTGCTGGTCGAGGACATCAACAAGATCCCCTTCTACACGCCGCTGTACCGGGGCACGACGCCACTGGTCGCCATCGTGCCGCACCTGTTCGGCACCACGGTCTACCGCGAAGCGAACCCGCTGACGGCGAGCTATGTCTACGGCGCCGAGCGCCTGATCGCCCCGCTGTACCGGGACGTGGACTTCGAAGTGATCAGCCCCTCGACCAGTGACGACCTGATCGGACGCGGCCTGGACGGCGACCGCATCCGCACCATCTACTGCGGCATGGAGCACGAACGGTTCGCCCTGGACAACCCGCCGCCGCGCAGCGAGACCCCGCTGATCGTCAGCTGGAGTCGACTGCGCCGCTACAAGAGCGTGGATGTGGCCATCCGGGCCTTCGTGCACATCCAGCGGGAACTGCCGGACGCGCGCCTGCTGGTCATGGGCCGCGGGCCGGATGAAAAACGCCTGCGCGGGGTCGTGGACAAGCTGGGCCTGAACGAGACCGTGACCTTCAGCGGCTTCATGTCCTGGGCTGATCTGGTGCAGACCCTGCACCGGGCCCATGTCTTTTTGAATCCGAGTCCCAAGGAGGGCTGGGGCCTGACCGTGATCGAGGCCAACCAGTGCGGCCTGCCCGTGGTGGCCAGCGCGCGGCCCGGCCTGCGCGATTCGGTGCGCGACGGGGAGACCGGATTCCTGGTGCCCTACGGGGACGACCGCGCGTTCGCGGACAAGGCCCTGAAGCTGTTGCGTGACCCGAAACTGTTTGCCGCCCAAAGCGAGGCGGCCCGCCAGTGGGCGGCGACCTTCAGCTGGCAGCGCTGCGTCGACGAATCGCTGGCCCTGTTCACCGAGGTGGCCGGGCGCGGAGGGCGCACCCGATGAGCGGCCAAGCCGGCAAGGGGCGCAAGCTGCTGATCCTGGTGGCCAAGCTGGTGGTGACGCTGGCCCTGGTGGGCTTTGTGCTTTCGCGACTGTCAGTGACCGATATCCGCAGCGCCATGTCCACGCCGCGCTGGGGTTGGCTGGCCGCGGCGCTGGGTGTGTACGGCCTGTCGGCTTTGGGCGGGGCCCAGCAGTGGGCCTGGATCCTGCGCGCCGGCGGGATCACCGCCACGGCGGGCGAGATCCGGCGCCTGTATCTGATCGGGCTGTTCTTCAATAATTTTCTGCCGGCGAATATCGGGGGCGACGCCTACAAGATCATCGATCTGGGGCGGCAGGAGCAGCGCTCATTGGGCGTGTTCTGCGCCACGTTGATGGATCGCCTGATCGGCCTGGGGGCGCTGACGGCCCTGGCGGTCCTGGTCCTGGTGGGCGCGAGTGTGGCGGACATTGCCTTGCCCACGGCGGCGCTGCTGTTGATCCCGGTGTTGGCGCTGCTGTTCGGTATCCTGGCGCTGCTGCTGTCGCGGCGTCTGGGCACGCGGCTGCCGGGCTGGCTGCGGCGGTTGAAACTGCCCAAAGTGGCGGACCAGGCGGCCCGGGTCACGGCCGAGTTCAGCCGCTTCCGTGAGCAGGTGCCGTTTCTCAACGGCATTTTCGCCTTCAGCGTTCTGGTGCAGCTGCTGCGCATGGCGACCCACTTGCTGGTGGCGCTTGGTTTGGGTTTCAGCCTGACGTCCGGCCAGATGGTGCAGCTGCTGGTGCTGGTGCCCATGCTGGGCATCAGTCTGACCCTGCCGATAACCATCAATGGGATCGGCCTGCGCGAATCGATCTCGGCCGAACTGCTGACGGCGGCCGGGCTGCTGGCGCCCCAGGCGGTGGTGATGGAAATGGCGGCCTATTGGGTGCAGGTGCTTTTCAGTCTGGTGGGGGGAGTGTTGCTGCTGACCGGTCGGCGTGGCCGCGGGCGGGCCGCAGGCGGGAACTGAGGGCCCGTTTCGCGGTTGCACAAATCTGTTTGCATCGGCCTGAGGTGTGGTAAATTGGTCGGCTGGAGGTGGCGGCGTCGGTGCTGCCGTCTCCGGACCGGGATGTTCCAGGTGTTCATTTGTCCATGAAGGTGTGTTGTCTTGACTGAAAAATGGTATCGCCGGCCACAGGTACTTATTGCCGCCGGCATCTTCGCGCTGACCCTGACCGTTTACGTCATGACGCTCAACCCGACGACGCCGTTCTGGGACGCGGGCGAGTTCATCACCACCAGTCACATTGTGGGCGTGCCGCATCAGCCGGGCACGCCGCTGTACGTGCTGGTCGGCCGGGTCTTCGACATCTTCCTCGGTCAGGCCGACATCACGACCGCGAGCATGCACACCGCCTGGGCGGTGAATTTCATGTCCGCCTTCTTCAGCGCCCTGGCCGTGGTCTTCATCTACCTGCTGATCTGGGAACTGGCCCGGCGCAGCGATCCGGATTCGGGCTGGCTGGCCCATATGGGCGGTATCGTCGGCGCGTTGTTCCTGGCCTTCTCGCAGACCTTCTGGAACAACGCCGTCGAGGCCGAAGTGTATGGCCTGTCGGCGTTCATGATCGCGTGCCTGAGTTGGCTGGCGGTTCGCTGGTATGACGAGCGGGACAAGAGCGGCTCCAACAACCTGCTGTTGTTGATGGTCTACCTGCTGGGCCTGGGCGTGGGCTTCCATCTGGGCAGCGTGCTGGTCTATCCCGGTATTTTCCTGTTGGTGGTGCTGTCGACCAAGCGGGAATTGCCGCTCTACGACCTGCTGCTGATGAGCGCGGGTCTGGCGATCTTCCTCTTTTCGACCGCAAGCCGGAACAACGGCGCGGTGCTGTTCCTGCTGGCGGTCTACATCCTGCTGGTGGCGGTCCGGTCGTTCCAGGGACGTCACTTCGCTTTGCTGGGCAGCGCCCTGTTCTTTGTCGGCCTGACGGTGCACCTGATGATGATGGTCCGGGCCGGGGCCTCGCCCGAGCCCTACATCAACCAGACCGACCCCGACACCTTTGCCAAGCTGATGACCGTGGTGCGGCGCGAGCAGTATCCGCCCATCAACCCGCTGACCAGGCAGGCGCCCCTCGGCTGGCAGTTCGGCTACTACTACCACTTCCTGTTCCAGCAGTTCTATTTCCTGGGTGACGGCGTGGGCATGCTGACGCGCGTGACGACGGTGATCGGGCCGATCTTCCTGGCGCTGGTCGGCCTTTTCCAGGGACTGCGGCGGGTGCGGCCGCTGATTTTCGTGCCGCTGGTGAACTACCTGATCAACGGCGAGATCCTGACCCTGTACCTGAACTTCACCAACCATGAGGTGCGCGAGCGCGACTACTTCTACTTCGCGGCGTTCATGTTCTTTGCCGTTTTTATCGGGCTGGGGGCCGCCGCGCTGGGCCGGTATGCGGTGGGCAATGAAGGCGAGTCC
>JAJRWA010000120.1 GCA_024277025.1 Candidatus Krumholzibacteriota bacterium
ACCGCCAGCGTCATGGAGGTCAGCCGTTCGGCGGCCGAAACCACGGCCGGCGCCGCCCAGACCCGGCTGAACGCCACCGAACTGAGTCGCATGTCCGAGCAGTTGGAGGATATCCTGGCCGGTTTCCAGGTCCGGGAACCGCGCTTTGACATCGCGGCGATCAAGAGCGCCCACAACGCCTGGCGCAACAGCCTGATGAAGCTGATCAAGGGCGTGGACAAGATGGATCTGGGCAAGGTCAATTCCCACAAGTCGTGCCAGTTCGGACAGTGGTACTTCAGCCCCGAGGGTCAGCAGTGGGCGGAGTTGGCTCCATTCGGCGAAGTGGGCCGCTACCACGAGCAGATCCACGTAGTCGGCCGGCAGATCGTCGTGCATCACAACGAGGGTCGCTCGGACCAGGCCGAAGCCCTGATGGGCGAACTGGACCGCATCAAGCTGCACCTGTTCGACGCGCTGGACGGCCTGTACCGCGACTAGCTCAGCTGGAGCGCGGCAGGATCCAGGCCCCGGACTTGCGGTCCTGCCGGGGCGACTCGGGCCAGTTCACCGGCACCAGATCGCCCGGCCGCGGGCCCTCGGCCGCTCCGCCCTTGCTGTCCTGCAACATGACCAGGCCACGCTCCGAGCAGCCATAGCGACCCCGCTGCCACTCCGGCAGATCAAACGACTCCGAAACCACCCGCACCCAGCCTTCGCAGCCCTGTACGGCGGCGGTGGCGGCCACCCGCACCGGCGGATCGTCACCACGGACCAGCAGCAGGAAACTGAGGCTGGCCCGCTCCTTGGGCAGCTTGGCCCGCCGGCTCAGCTTCTCCAGCCAGAACGGGATGCCGTGCGGCTGAAAATTGAAGTGGCACCACGCGGTGCTGCGCTGGCCCGGCATCGGGCAGGTTTCGCTGTGGGGGCAGGGTGCCAGGACCCGCCACCCGCGCTTCAGCGCCGCTTCGCGCAACCGAACCAGATTGCGACCGGATGACCGCGTCCCCGGCTCGATCAGCAGCAACGCCGCCGATGGGGCCACCTGGTTCTCCCAGCGCTCGACCAACAGCTCATGGGTCGTCGCCTCGTCCTCGTCCCGCTCCCGCGACCGACGGCGCTGGTCCCCGCTGGTCTCCAGTTCGTTCAGGAAATTGGCCATCACCAGCACGTCGGCCCGCAACTGCCGGCCGGTGCCCACCAGCTTGCGTTCGGTCCGCACCTGCCACGGCTACTGGCCGCTCAACTGCCGGAAAATCCGGCGCCCCAGCTTGAGCACCGTCTCGCCACGATCCAGCCCCAGATAGCGCAACTCTTCGCCGCGCAAATGGGGCCGCGACAACCACAGCGCCAGCAGGAAAGTCAGGGGCCCCGCGCCCAGATCAACGATCTGCGATCCGGGCTTGATGTGCAGGTCCAGGCCCGCCAGCAGGCGCCCCTGCCGATACAGGTTCCAGGGCAGAAAGTAGTGCAGATACGCCGACAGCAGCGGCGGTTGGTTCATGTAGTCGGGCGGCAGCTGGTCGCGGTCAATCGTCAGGTAGGCGGACAGGGCCCGGATTTGACCGGCCAGGGCGCTGCGGTGTTTCGCCCGCAGGGGCATCACCTCAGCCAGCAGCCGGCCAAAGCCCTCCAGCTCCCGGATCAGGTCGATCGGCGGCGGCGGAAACAGCCCCTTGAAAGCCATCAGCCCAGATGCTTTCCGGTCACCAGATGACCGTTGACGTAGTCGGCGACCGCGTCTTCCAGCACAGTGAAGGGCCGCGTGTAGCCGGCCGCCCGCGCCTTGCCCATGGCCGCTTCGGTGTGGTACTGGTACTTGCCCTTGAGGTGCTCGGGCATGGGCACGTAGACGATGTTCGGCTCCTGCCCCAGGGCCGCAAAGATCGCCGTGATCAGACGGTTCCAATCGTTGGCCTGGCCGGTGCCCACGTTGAAGATGCCGCTGACCTCCGGGTGATCAGCGAACCACACCGTCAGGTCCACCGCATCCTTGACGTAGACAAAATCACGTTGCTGACCACCGTCCGGATACTCGGGCCGATCCGACTTGAAGAGCTTCACCTGGCCCGTGGCCTGGATCTGCTCGAAGCCCTTGCACACCATCGAACGCATGTCGCCCTTGTGCCACTCGTTGGGCCCGTAGACGTTGAAGTATTTCAGGCAGACGATCCGGTCGAGCACGCCCTCGGCGCGCGCCCACAGGTCGAAATCCTGCTTCGACTGCCCGTACAGGTTCAGGGGCTGCAGCTCGTGGATCCGGTCCTCGTCGTCCTCGTAGCCACGGCTGCCGTCGCCGTAGGTTGCGGCGCTGCTCGCGTTGATGAAACGCACGCCGGCGGCCAGGCACAGCCGGCACAGGTCACGCGTGTACCCGAAGTTGTTTTCGGCCAGATAGTCGGCGTCGGTTTCGGTGGTGCTGCTGCAGGCGCCCAGATGGTAGAGGGTTTCCAGGGAGGCGGCGTTCTGCGTGTCGCCCAGCCAGTCGCGGAACTCATCCTTGGTCAGGTAGCGCTCGTAGTCCAGCGGAGCGAGGTTGGCCTGCCCCCCATCCGTCGGGTGCACATCGACCACGATCAGGTCGCGCCGACCGAGACGATTCAGGTGCCAGACGATGTTGCTGCCGATGAAGCCGGCGGCCCCGGTCACAGCGATCATGATCATCCCTCCCGCAGGACAGCTAGAAGAATTTCTTCACCAGACCGAGGGCGCCCTGCTTCCACGGCACGCGGTGCGACACCCCTGAGGCGTTGGCGAATTCCGCTTCATGTTCCAGATACCATTTGAAGTTGCGGATCAACGCGTCCTGGTTCGAATACTGGGGCTTGTACCCCAGGATCCGCTCGGCCTTCTCGATCGACACGAAGCTGTCGGTGGCGGCGGTTTCGTAGACCCACTTGTACAGCGGCGACAGCCCCATCTTATCCAGCAGGCGCAGCCCCCAGATCACCGGCGCGGCGGGGAAACCCCTGACCTTGCCGCCGTGGCCCGCGAAATCCAGCACCGCCTGCCAATCCTGCTTCATGGTCGTGTACTGACCGGCCCCGATGTTGAACGTGTCATTGACCACCGCGTCATCCAGGGTGCTGCACAACCAGATCGCCTGGCACAGATCGGCAATATCCAGCAGTTGATACTTGTTGTTGCCGTTGCCGATCATCGGGAAACCGCGGCCGTCCCGGGCCCAGTCGTACAGCAGGGCAAACACGCCGAGCCGCTCGGGCCCGATGAAACTCTTGGGCCGGATGATCGGCACGATCATGCCCTGCTCGCGGAACTCGCGGCAGACCGTCTCGGCCTCGACCTTGGCCACGCCGTAGGGCCCGACCCCGTCCAGCTTGTCGTCCTCCAGCAGGGGGTGATGATCGGGAATGCCGTAGACCGCCGTCGACGAAATGTGCACGAACCGCCCGACGCCGGCCTCTTGGGCGGCGGCCAGCAGGGTGCGGGTGCCGTCGATGCCCGTGCTCACGATATCATCGGCCGGATACAACGGCAGCGCCATGGCCGTGTGGATCACCAGGTCCACGCCCTCCATGGCCCGCGCCACCACCGCGGGGTCGCGAATATCGCCCACGATGGTCTCGATGCTGTCCTGGCAGTCAGCGTAGGTGAACTCGGCCAGATCCAGTGAGCGGACCGTCACCCCGCGCTCCAACAGAAACCGAATCAGGTTGATCCCCGTGAAGCCCGAGCCGCCGGTGACCAGCACCTTGCGCCATGATTTGTTTGCCGGAATGATCACTGCCCAGACTCCCAATCTGCGGTTCTACTGCTCCGCCAGTACGATCGTGCCCTCGAACATCTCACCATTGCGCTCGGCCCGGAATCGCATCCGGTCGCCGACCCGCGCGTTGTAATAGAAGCGATAGATCGCATCCGACTGGTCCAAACGCAAACCCTCGATTTCCCGGATGATATCGCCGCGCCGCAAGCCCGCCTGCCAGGCCGCCAGATCCGGTACGACCTCCTCGACATAGGCGCCCACCGGATCGGCCAGATGGTAGTTCATGATATCCAGGACATTGATCGGGCGCAGGCTCAGACCGACCTGGGGTGCGCGGTAGTGTCCATACTGCCTGATTTCGTCGACGACAAGCATCACCCGCGAAGCCGGCACCGCAAAGCCGATGCCCACGCTGCCGCCGCCATCGGAGAAGATGAACGTGTTGATGCCCACGACCTCGCCCCGGGTGTTGACCAGCGGCCCACCGCTGTTGCCCGGATTGATGGCCGCGTCGGTCTGGATCATGCCCAGGTACGCCGTCGATCCCTGCTGCCGGATGTCCCGGTTCAGGGCGCTGATCACGCCAACGGTCACGGTCGGCTGGGTATCGGCCAGCAGGTAGCCGTAGGGCGAACCGATGGCGATGGCCCACTCGCCGATCTGCAGCGAATCGCCGTGGGCGATCCGCGCCACCGGCAGGTCCTCGTCCGCCTGGATGCGCAGCACCGCCAGATCATACCGCTCGACCGTGTCCAGCACCACCGCCTGATACTGTTTGCCGTTCGAAAGAACGACCAGCACCTGCACCGCGTTTTCCACCACGTGGTTGTTGGTGACGATCATCCCGTCGGCCGAGACGATGACCCCCGAACCCTGGTTCTGGGCGTAGCGCGTGTAGTCCCGGCGCGGAATCATGCCCAGCCGCTCGAGCATCTCGGTCTGCGCCGAGCGGTAACTCTGGGCCTGCACCACGTTGATGCTGACCACGGCCGGCGCCACGTCACGCGTGGCCAGCACGATGGCGTTGGTCCGGTCGTTGTTCAGCTCCTGGTTGAGATTGAGCCGGTGGCCCGTGTCGCGGCCATTCTCGTCGGCCAGCGTGTCGACTCCGTGCCCGGTGTGACCGTTGTGCTGGAACAGCACGTGACCAGAGCGGCCGCTGAGCAGGAAAATGCCCAGGCCCGCCCCCAGCACCAGGCCCAGCACGACACCGGTCCATGCACGGCTCCGCAACACTACTTGCCGCCCTGCAGCTTGTCCCAGTCAGCCATGAATCCGGCCAGCCCCTTGTCCGTCAGCGGGTGGGCCACCAGCTTCTTGATCACCGCCGGCGGAATGGTCGCGATATCCGCGCCCAGCAACGCCGAGTCGACCACGTGCAGCGGGTGACGGACCGAGGCCACGATCACTTCGGTGTCGTAGTCGTAGGTCTCGTAGATGTCGACGATGTCCGAGATCAGTTGCATGCCGTCCTCGCTGATATCATCCAGGCGCCCGACGAAGGGCGAAACGTAGGCCGCACCCGCCTTGGCCACCAGCAGCGCCTGGCTGGCCGAGAAGACCAGCGTCGCGTTGACCTTGATGCCCTCGGCAGCCAGGGCTGCAGTCGCCTTCAGCCCTTCGTAGGTCGTCGGCACCTTGACCACCATGTGCTTGTCCAGGGCGGCCAGACGCTTGCCCTCGGTGATCATGCCCGCGGCCTCCAGGGCCGTCACTTCGCCGCTGACCGGCCCCTGCACCACGGCGCAGATCTCCTTGAGCACGCTGTCGGTGTCGGTCACGCCGTTCTTGGCCATCAGGCTCGGGTTGGTGGTCACGCCGTCGCACATGCCCATGGCCTTGATTTCCTTGATTTCGTCGAGATTCGCCGTGTCGATGAAGAACTTCATGATTCACTCCTTGGTGCGGGGATGCCCGCTCAGGTTCCATCAGGGTTGCCGGCCATCAGGGCTGCAGGATAGTCGACTTTTTCGAGAAACAAACCGTGGGCCGGGGCCATGCGGCCGGCCGCGCTGCGCCGCCGGGCCGCCAGCGCCGCGGCCGCGGCCGTCACCGGCCGCTCGCCGCGCCCCACTTCCACCAGCAGGCCTACCATGTTGCGGACCATGTGGTGCAGGAAGCGATTCGCCTTCACCCGGAAGATAGCCGAATCGCCGGTCCATTCAAAGGCACAAAGGCTGATCCGGCAACGGTTGCCGTCGTCCTTGAGGCTGCTCGCCTTGCAGAACGAGGTGAAGTCGTGGTCACCCAGAAAGTCCTGCGCCGCCCTGGCCATGGCCGCCCGATCCACTGTCTGGTACAGGTACCAGGCGTGGGGTTGGAAGATGTCCCGCACCTGGGTCAGCTGGTAGCTGTAGCTGCGGCCGGTGGCCGAAAACCGGGCGTTGAAGTCGGGTGATACCCGCCGCACGCGGAAAATATCCAGGTCATCGTCGCACATGCGGGCCAGCGCCCGCTCGACCCGCTCGGCCTCGTTCGCGTTGGCCACCGTCAGATGAGCCACCTGCCCGCGCGCGTGCACGCCGGCGTCGGTGCGCCCGGCGGCCACCGGGGTCACCGGCCGACCCAGCAGGCGGGTCAAACGGGTGCGCAGCTCACCCTGCACCGTGCGCAGATCCGGCTGGATCTGCCAGCCGTGATAGTCCGTGCCCACGTAGGCCATATCCAGGCGCAGCCGGATGCCGGTGGCAGGCTCGATGGATGTCTGGCTCCCGGTCATGGCACTCCCGATTCGGACCAGCCGGCCCAGATGAGCAGGCCCAGCCAGCCTGCGAGCAACACCGCTTCAACCAGGGGCAGGTGGCGGGCCTGGTCCGTCGGCTGGGGCCG
Source organism: Candidatus Krumholzibacteriota bacterium (assembly GCA_024277025.1). GTDB lineage: Bacteria > Krumholzibacteriota > Krumholzibacteriia > LZORAL124-64-63 > LZORAL124-64-63 > JAGRNP01. The sequence continues at coordinate 6,536 of JAJRWA010000120.1, forward strand.
GCGCCGCCGCAGACTCAGGCTCAGAGCCTCGGCGCGCCGGGCCAGGGTTTCCAGCAAAGGCACCACCAGCCGGGCCCGATCCACGATGCGTTCGATCCGGCGGCTGACGAAGTTGCCCCGGCCCGCCCGCGCCGCGCCCCGGCGCAGCCGCACCACCATTTCGATCCGGCGCCCCTCGCCCAGCACGACCGGAGCCGTGCCCAACGCCACCGCCAGCATCAGGCCCAGATCGTCAACCGGCACGCCAAAGCGCCGCCACGGACCCAGCCACCAGCTCGTGCCGGCGATCAGATCATCCAGCGAGGCCACGCGCAAGTACAGGCCCAACAGCCCCACCGAGGCGGCGACCCGCGCCAGGGCCCGAATGCCCGCCAACAGGCCGGCCCACGACGGATGCCCCAGCGGCGCAGCCGTCACCGTGGTCAGCGTGTGCACGGCCAGCACCAGCAGCGCCACCGAAGCCCACGGCCGCTGGGCCGCCAATTGCTGCCGCGCCGAGAGTCCGGTCCAGGCCAGCAGCGCCGCCACCATCACCAGTAGCACCGCCAAGGTCACCGGCCCGGCCACCATGGCTGTCACCAGGGCCAGCACCAGCCCCGCCAGCCGCGTGGCCGGATGCGGGGCACTGAGCGGCGTGGGCCGCAGCGCCGAAACCGCGAATGAGGCGCCGTTGATCACTTTTGTTTTCCACCAGCCAGCAAGTCAGCTATCTGCAACGCGTTCCATGCCGCACCTTTGAGTAGATTATCAGCCACCACCCACACCAGAAGGGCGTGCGCATGGTCCAGATCACGCCGGATGCGACTGACGTGAACCTCGGTGCGGCCGCTCATTTGGCGTGCCGTGGCGAAGTCGTGGGGATCGCGCGCAATGATCACGCCGGGCCAGGCGGCCAGGGCCTCGGCTGCCGTTGCCGGGTCCACCGGCCGCTCGCACACCACGCGCACCGCAGCGCTGTGGCCGTTGAAGACCGGCACCCGGACGGCCGTGCAGCTGACTTTCAGATCATCGCTCCGGCCGAGGATCTTGCGCAGCTCCTGCCCCACCTTGGTCTCTTCCTCGTACGAGCCGCCGTCCTGCCGGGCCCCGATGGCCGGAATCACATTGTGGGCCATGGGCGCAGGGAACAACGACTCGGGGCCGGGCTCGGCGCCGTCGTTCTGGGCCTCGAGTTCCGCCAGCGCCGCCTGCCCCGCACCGGACACTGCCTGCAGGGTCGTGACCTGGACCTCCAGGACGCCGAAGGCGCGGTCCAGGGGCGCAACGGCCATGGCGATCTGGATCGTGGAGCAGTTGGGGTTGGCGATGATGCCGCCGGTGGCGCCGGCCCGCGGTACCAGTTCACCGTTGATCTCGGGCACGACCAACGGGCTGTCCGGGTTCAGGCGCCAAGCCGAGCTGTTGTCCACCACCCAGGTACCGGCCGCGCGCGCGATGGGTGCCCACTGGCGGCTGGGCGTGCCGCCGGCGCTGAACAGGGCGATGTCGATGTCGGTGAAGCTCTCGGCTGTGACCTCGCGGCAGACCAACTCCTCATCACGAAAAGGCAGCCGCGCGCCCGCGGACCGGCTGCTGACCAGCAGGCGCGGCACAGCGGACAGCCACGGGCGATCAGCCAGCAGTTTCAGCATCGTGCGGCCGACCAGGCCCGACGCGCCGAGGATGGCGGTTTTCATGGTTGCTCCAGATTATTCGGGGACATCTCACATCGAGTGAACCCCAGTTTAACACTCTGGTCGGTTCCGGTCAAAACCCGCCGTTGGCCCCGGTCGCGCCGGATGCTATGGTTTGCAGCGCCATTCCAACCGCTTCCCGAAAGGCCCCCGATGTCACGCGCCAACCTGCTCTGGTTCCTCGCCCCGCTCCTGATTCTGTCGGCCTGCCTCACCCCCGAGCAGCGACCAGCCCAACTGCAGGCCATCGCCCGTTGGCAGGACCAACGCCTGGCCCCGGCCGATTCCCTGCACGCGATGCTCGCCAACGGCGACGCCCACGTCCGGCTGGCCGCGGTCCGGGCGGCGGGCCTGATCGGCCGCAGCGACATCCTGCCCCAGGTCACCGACGCCCTCACTGACCAGAGCCTCACCGTGCGCGCCGAGGCCGCCTGGGCCCTGGGCCTGATCGGCGATCCGGCAGCCCTGCCGGCGCTGGCCGAAGCCAGCACCGATGCGCGTCCCCTGCTGCGCGAAGCCGCCGTCGCGGCCCTCGGCCAGCTCGAGAACGACGGCACCACCCTGCTGGTTGCCGCCGCCCATGAGGACGCAGCGACTGCCGCCCTGGCCTGGAACAGCCTGCGCAACCAGGCCGCGCGGGTTGATTCGACCACCCTGCAGCAGGCCATCGTCAGCGGCCTGACCCGCCCCGAAGGTGACATCCGCTGGCGGGTTCTGCGCTGTGCCGAGCTGGTGCCCGCCCCGAGCCTCGTGCCTGTGCTGGCGCCTTTCGTCCAGAGCGGCAACGCCCAGATCGTGGTGCATGCCTACCGGGCACTTTCCCGGCAGACAGGGCCTGACGCCCTGGCAGCCGTGCTGGCTGGCCGCAGTCATCTGGCAAAATTCCGCGGCCGGGACCGCAGCCGCGTCGGCATCGCGGCCTGCCGGGCACTCGGGGCCCTCGGCGGACAGACTCCGCTGGCTGAGGAAACCGCCCTGGCCGTGGCCACCGGACTGATCACCGCCGCCGGCAGCCAGGAGCCGCATCTGGCCGAGACCGCCCTGGCGGCCATGGCCCGACTGGTGGCCGACCAGCCTCTGCCCCCGGCGGCCGCCCAGCAGGAAAGCCTGCTGCCGGTGTGGCGCATCCGGCTGACGCGCTCAGCCCGCAGCCACCTGGAGTCGCCCCACGTCGGTGTGCGGGCCGCCGCCCTGACGGCCCTGGGCGCCCTGCGCGGCGCCGGTGCAGGGCCGGAACTCGCAGCCGCCCTGGTCCCCGAACTCTCACCCCACGTTCTGGCCGCGGGCCTGGCCGCGCTGGCGGCCCACGCCCCGCATCCCGGCCCCACGCTGGCCTCGTACTGCGGCCCGGTGTTTCGCTCCCGGCTGGCCGACAAGAACGGCCGTCCCAACAACGCCATGGTGCGCGCCGCGGCCCTGACCGGCTTGAATGACCTGCGCCTGAACCGGCCCGAACAGGCTTTGCCCCCGGTCGACGCCGACCGCATCGAGGGGCTGCTGCTGACCGCCAGTACGGATGCCGATTTCGTCGTCAGCACGACCGCGGCCGGCCTGCTCGGCACCGTGGCCGGCGACGAGGCGCTGCTGGCGCTGACGACCCTGTGGCACCGGGCCGAGGGGCCGGGCCGCCAGGAGATCCGGCGCGGCGTGCTGGCCGGACTGACGACCATGTTCAGCCCCGAGACCACCGGCTCGACCGCCACCTGGCAAGCCGCAGAAGAGCTGCGCGAAGAGGCCCGCCAGGTCCTGCGCGAGAGCTTTGATTCCGCGGATATCCGCCTTCGGCGCGAGGGCCGACAAGCGGCCCTGGACACCAAGCTGCTGCCGACCGAACTGATCCCCACCGAGGGCAGCCTGCTGGCCACCCTGCCGGCCGTGGTCCGCTACCCCCGCCAACCGCCGGTCGCCCGACCGTTCAAGGCGCCGCAGATTCGCTGCGTCACCGAGCGCGGCACCTTCACCATCGACTTGGACGGCAAGCTGGCGCCCAACACCTGCGCGCTGTTCCTGTCGCTGATCGAACGGGACTACTTCGGCGCCATGACCTTCCACCGCGTCGTGCCGGATTTCGTGGTGCAGGGCGGCGACCCGGACGGCAACGGCTGGGGTGGACCGGGCTTCACCATCCGCAGCGAATGGAGCCGGGCCCGGTACGGGCGCGGGGCCGTCGGCATCGCCCACGACGGCAAGGACACCGGCGGCAGCCAGTTCTTCGTCACCCTGTCGCCGCAGCCGCACCTCAACGGCCGCTACACGATCTTCGGCTGGGTCAAGAAGGGGATGGACGTGGTCGACCGGATCGAGGTCGGCGACACCTTCCGCCTGGAACTGGCGGACTGACCGACACAAGAAAGCGCCCCGCCGGCAACGACCGGCGGGGCACAATCTCGGACTGTCGCGATCAATCCCTCAACACCTTCAACAGAGTCACCCAGGTCGGCGATTCGCCGTACATCAGGATCCCCATGCGGAACAGCTTGCCCGCGCCCTTGGCCGCCAGCAGGATCGAAACGAGCATCAGCACCCAGCTCAATCCGATCTGCCAGAAGGGCGGCGTCTCCACGCACACGCGCATGAACATCAGCACCGGCGAGAACATCGGCACCAGGCTGAGCACCGTGGCCAGGGTCGAGTCCGGCGCCCGCAAGACCAGGGTCAGCAGCATCATCGGAATCACCATGCCCATCGCCAGCGGCGTCTGGAACTGCTGGGCATCCTGGGGCGTGTTGCACAGCGCGCCCACGCCGGCATACATGGTCGCGTAGAGGAAGAATCCGAGCAGGAAGAACATCACGAACGAGATCAGGATCGTGGGCGTCAGGAAAGCCACATCCAGGCTGAATTCCCCGACCGAAACCCCGCGCTGGGACAGCAGCAGAAACGTGCCGGCCCAGATGGCAAACTGGGTCAAGCCGGCCAGCCCGATGCCCAGCACCTTGCCCAGCATCAACTGGTCCGGCGAGATGCTGGCCAGCAGCACTTCGACCATGCGGCTGGATTTTTCCTCGATGACCGCGGTCAACGTATGGGCCCCGTACATGATCACCATGATGTAGATGATCATGATCAGGATGAAGGCCATGGCGAAGCTCACCGCCTCGTCCTGTTCCTGTTCGCCGCCCTCGGCGGTGACCGAGATGCTGGTCCAGGACGTGCGTGCGGCCAGGTAGTTGAACAACGAGTCGGGCACGTCAGCGACAGCGAAGCGCCCCTCGCGCAGCACGCGATTGAGCGCCGGCCGCAGCATCTCGTCGCGAACCACCATCGAGCTGACCGACTTGTTGTAGAACGTCACCTCGGCGTTGTTCATGAAGTCCGGATCAATCAGGATACCGCTGTGGATCGACTCGTCCAGGATGCCCTGCTTCAGCTCCTCAACGGCCGCATCCGGCCCGCCCGCTCCCACGGCGATCTGCTCCAGATCCAGCGAAGTGCGTCCCTGGTCCTGCAGCACGGACACCACCTGGTCGAAGTAGAGTCCCGACGGGTCGATCACGCCGATGGTGCGCTGGTCATCGCCACCGGTCCCGGCCAGCAGCATGGGCAGCACGATGAACATCGACATCAGGGCCGGCCCGAGCAGGGTGCCGATCACAAAACTCTTGGAACGCACGCGCTCCAGATACTCTTTGCGGATGACGGTGAATACCTTCGTCATGCGGACACCTCCCGGCGCCGTTCGGCCACCGCGGCCAGGAAGATCTCGTTGAGGCTCGGCCGGTTGGCCGAGAACAGGGTCAGCGGCCCGGCGGCCATCAATTCCGGCAGCAGGGAGCGCGGATCCACACCCTCGTCCAGGGTCAGGTGCCAGGTTCCTTCGATGAATTCACGGCGGGTCACGCCACTCAGCCCCGCCGGCGGCTCGCCCCCACCCTCCCAGGCCACGCGCACCGACTGCATCGGAAACCGCGCCCGCACCTCGGCCATGGTGCCGTCCAGAATGACTTCGCCACCTTCGATCAGGCAGATGGCGTCGCAGATCTTCTCGGCTTCGGCCAGCATATGGGTCGAGAAGATCACCGTCGTGCCCTTGGCCTTCTCTTCGAGGATCATCTCGCGCAGCAGTTCGATGTTCAGGGGATCCAGGCCGCTGAAGACCTCGTCCAGTATCACCAGGTCCGGCTTGGCGATAAAGGTCGCGGCGAACTGGATCTTCTGCTGCATGCCCTTGCTCAGGGCGTCGACCTTGCGGTCCCGGTAGTCCGCCAGTTCCATGCGCTCGAGCCAGTGGTCGGCGCGCCGGATCGCCTCGCCGCGCGGCACGCCCTTCAACTCGGCCAGATAAGCCAGCTGATCCACGCACTTCATCTTGCGGTACAGCCCGCGTTCCTCGGGCAGGTAGCCGATGCGGTCGCGCATCGAACCGTCCAGCAATTGGCCGGCCAGACGGATTTCACCACTGTCCGGCAGCAGGATCTTCATGATGCTGCGGATCGTCGTGGTCTTGCCGGCGCCGTTCGGGCCGAGAAAGCCGTACACGCTGCCCCGCGGAATGCTCAGGTTCACATCCCGGGCCGCTTGCTTGGTGCCATAGGATTTGGTCACCGCCCGCAGCGTCAGGATCGGTTCTCCGCGTGCAGGCAGTTCCAGGGTTGTGCTCGTCATCACTTCTCCCGTCGGCGGACGTGGTCGGATCGTTCCGGGCATTATAGTCGCGCGCGGTGGTGTGGCAACCTCAGATGCTGTCCGGACGGCACTCATAAACGGGGCGGGACCCCAGTATTCATCGGTCGGCAAAAAAAGATCCCGGAAACACCATGAAGATGTTCCCGGGTCCCAAATGGCCAGACCCAGAAGGGGGCAGGACGGGTCCGACCAATTTCAACCTGCGAGCCGGCTCCCCTCAAAACCCGTCCCCGCACCAAAAGAAGATTCCCTGATTTATCTCATGGTGCGCGGCACGAACTCCAAGACCACACGTTCCAAGAACGCACAGCTGTCCGGCGGCCCGCAGGTTAAGCTGTACGGCTAATATCGGCCGAAATAGTCACGCAAGTATCACGCTGAGATTCTTTTTTTGAGAAGGATTGCTCAAATTGCTTTCTGATCTGCTGTTTTGACCTTTAGACAGCCTTGTTTTTGGTACGCCAATCCTTGCTCCCTCCGTATCAGTCTGATATAATTATATTTACAATTGTTGAGATTCCATTTCGGATTGCAGTCCGTAGTCGTGTTCTGTCCCGGTTGGACAGGAGAGGAACCCTCGCCCATGTGTGCTCAGGTTGCCCAGGCCAAGAAACTGCTGGTGATCGAAGACGACCGCGAGTTGATCGATCTGCTGACCATGCACCTGACGGCCGAAGGCTATCAGGTGGACGCCGCCGCCGACGGCGAGGCCGGCCTGCGGGCCTTCCAGTCCGGTCAGTACGGGCTGGTCATCCTCGACTGGATGCTGCCCAGCCTCAGTGGCATCGATGTTCTGCGTGAGATCCGCAGCGGCGACACGCGCACGCCGGTGCTGATGCTGACGGCCCGCGGTGAGGAGGCGGACAAGGTGCTCGGCCTGGAACTGGGCTGCGACGACTATCTGACCAAGCCGTTCAGCATTCGGGAGCTCACCGCCCGCATCAAGGTGCTGCACCGGCGCATCGAACGGGCCGAGGAGCTGGCCCGCATCAGCTCCGGCGACCGTATCCTGGATCTGGGTCCCCTGAAAATCGATCACGGCAAGCGCAAGGTGCAGGTGGGCGGCGAACCGGTGCAGTTGACGGTCAAGGAATACGACCTGCTGTACACTCTGGCTTCGCGGCCCGGCCGCACCTTCAGCCGGCGGCAGTTGCTGGACCTGGTCTGGGATCAGGACTCGGACGTCTACGAGCACACGGTCAATTCCCACGTGAACCGCCTGCGCAACAAGGTCGAGGACAATCCCAATCGGCCGCGGCTGATCCTGACGGTGTGGGGTATCGGCTATCGCTTCACCGAAGAGTTTCTGTAGGGTAGGCACCCACCCCCTCGACCGGCCCGCAACCACAGGACGTTGACTGCATGAAAATCAGGCTGCCGCATTTCGCCAACACCCTGCTGTTCCGCATCTCGGCCACTTTCCTCCTGCTGCTCGGGATCAGTCTCGGCGGCTACTACCTGTGGATCGAGAAGACGGTCTTCAATCCGTTCGAGAATGCCGAAGAAGAGAATTGGTACCAGAACCTGTCGTCCGACGAATTGGATTCCCTGTCCACCGAATTGGCCGGGGCCGGGGATGCCGAGCTGGCGGCCGACCTGTTGGTGGCCTACGGCAAGACGGTTCATCGCTACGATGTGGAGGTCATCGCCTTCGGCGCCGACGGCCAGTACCGCTACTCGACCGACCCGGACAGTCTGGGCACGGCCGTTCCCCAGGTCAGGCCCCAACTGCTGCAGGCCATGAGCCTCGAGGATTGGGACTATGGCAGCTACCCGGATTCCACCGACGCCACCGCCTATATCAACCGCATTTTTGAGGTCTATCCGATCCAGCCTGCCGCAGCCGAGTCACCTGACGGCTATCTGGTTGCCAGCTACTTCCCGCTTTCGATCACGAGCACGGACCTGAACGCCGACTCGCGCATGCTCGAGGCCCAGGAGAAGATCTTCAAGGTCCTGATCGGGCTCTTGCTCTACTCGGCGATCACGGCCCTGCTGATCATGGCCTGGACCAGCCGCCGCATCCAGCGCCTGTCCGCCGGTGTGGATGCATTCGCCGCCGGCGACCTCTCCCTGCGGGTGCGCACCCGCAGCACCGACGAGATCGGCAACCTTGGCCGCAACTTCAACAGCATGGCCGAACGCATCGAATGCATGGTCGAAAAACTGCGCCAGAAGGAGCAGTTCCAGCGCCAGCTCATCGCCAACGTCAGCCATGACCTGCGGACCCCCATGGCCAGCATGAAAGGCTACGCCGAGACCCTGCTGATGGACGGCGACCTCGACCGGCAGGAACGCGACAGGTATCTGCGGATCATCACCGGCAATCTCGAGCACCTGGACCAGTTGGTCGAGCGCATGCTGGTGCTGTCACGTTTCGACTCGGGTCAGGCCACGTTCCAGTTGGAAGACTTCCCGATCGCCGAACTGGCCGACAGCATCCTCCTGCGTTTCGAGGGGCTGGCCGCCGAGAAGGGTGTCCAATTGGCCGTATCGGTGGCGCCGGAGGTCGAACTGGTCCATGCCGATCCGCTGCAGATCGCGCAGGTGCTGCAGAACCTGGTCGAGAACGGGATCAAGTTCAACCGGCCCGGCGGCAGCGTGACCATCGGCGTACGGCGCCTGGCAGACCGGGTCGAAGTGGCCGTCCGGGACACGGGACAGGGCATCCAGGCGGCAGACCTGCCGCGCATCTTCGATCGCTTCTTCACCGGGGACGAGAGCCGCACCCGCCGCTCGGAGGCCAACCACATGGGCCAGAGCTCGGGGCTGGGCCTGGCCATCGCATCCAAGATCGTCGCGGGGCACCACAGCATGCTGCGGGTCGAGAGCCTGCCCGGTGAGGGCACGGTCTTCCGCTTCCAGTTGGAGGCCGGCCTCACTGATGATCAGGAATTTGTCGGCGACGCCTGATCTTCACGCCGAAATTCCCAGACAACGGCGATCAGACCGACCGCCCCGAGACCAAACAGGGGCAGCGCCGTCCAGCCACCGCCCAGCACCAGCCGCCCCAGGCCGAAAATCAAACCGTACACGCCCAGACTGCCCAACAGCCAGACCAGCAGCCGCGACCACCTGAAGCCGTCGCAAACAACCTCCGGATTCGCCTGGGCCACGGGCCCCCAGAATCCGCCCGGACGCACCTTGGCGTAGAACGAAGCCAGCCTCAGGTTGTCGACCGGCCGGGTCAGCAACGTCACCGCCAGCCAGACCGCGATGGTGACCGGCACCAGAATCAGCGCCTTGTGGTGCGTGCCCAGAACCATGGCCCCCACCCTGACCGGCGTGGCGAACAGCCGGTAGTCGGCTCCACTCTGGATCGCCGCGGCCACTTCGAAGCCGACCGCCAGCAGCACCGACGAACCCAGCGCCGCGATCTCGCTCCAGGCGTTGATCCGCCACCAGAACCAACGCAGGATCAGGACCGGTCCGATGCCCGCGCCCATGGCCCACACGAACAGCCAGGCTTTGCCGATGCTCGACAGAAAATAGGCCACGATCACCGCGCAGATCATCATGCCCAGCACACAGAGCTTGGCCACGACCACCAGCTGTTTCTCCGTGGCATCGGGCTTGATGAAGCGATGGTAGAGATCGTTCACCAGATAGCTCGCGCCCCAGTTCAGGTGCGTATCGATGGTGGACATGAAGGCGGCGAAGAAAGACACCAGGACCATCCCCAGCAAACCGGGCCCCAGCACCTTGAGCATCACCAGCGGGTAGGCGGCCTCTTCCCCCTTGCCGGCCGGCATGGTCGGCCACATGACCATCGAGACCAGCGCGACGGTGATCCAGGGCCAGTAGCGCACCGCGTTGTTCGCCACCACGAACCACAGCGTCGCGGCCCGGGCGTGACGCTCGTCCCTGGCCGCGGCCATGCGCTGGATCAGGTAGCCTCCACCGTCGGCGTTGTGACTGGCCCACCACATGAGCGAGACGAAGACCAGGAACTTGAAGAAGTCCGACTCCATGCCCAGGCCGCCACCGGGGATGAAGGCCAGCGTGTTCTCGGTGAACAGGGGCGACTCGACCAGGCGCTGCTTCAGTTCCGCCACCCCGCCGACGTGCCGGACCGCAAGCACCGAAACGGTTATCGAACCGGTCATGGCCAACCCGAACTGGATCACATCGGTCACCACCACGCCCCAGAAACCCGCCAGCAGGGCGTAGGACAAGGCCAGGGCCGCGCCGCCGATCACCGCGACCTGGGGATCGATCCCGAGTACGGCCTCGGCCACCGTGCCCATGCCCTTGAGCACCCAGCCGAGCACGATGAAATTGTAGAGCAGGGCGAAGTATCCGGCCTTGAAGCCGCGCAGGAACGCCGCCGGCTTGCCGCTGTAGCGCTTCTCGATCAGCTCGTTGTCGGTCAGCACCTCGGCTCGCCGCCAGAAGCGCGAGAACAGGAAAACCGCCAGCATCTGGCTCAGCACGTAGTGCCAGCCGAACCAGTTGTACCAGATTCCGTGCTCGCGGATGAACCCGGTCACCGCCAACGGCGTGTCGGCGGCAAAAGTGGTCGCGACCATGCTCGTGCCCAGCACCCACCAGGGCAGGCTGCGGCCGGACAGGAAGTACTGCTCGGTCGAAGCGGAAGCACGCTTGCGGAAGACCAGCCCCAGCACGAGGGTCAGCGCCGCGTAGGCCGCCACCACCAGCCAGTCATATAAATGCAGTTGAGCCATCGTCTACCCGTTCAGCGCCGCCGCCAACACTTCGTTCAGCTGCCGCAGGTTGTAGGGTTTGGCCACGAAACCCGCCATGCCCAGATCACCACTCTTGGCCCGCAGGCCCGCTTCGTCATGGCCGCTGGTGATCAGCAACGGCACGTCCGGCCGGATGACCTTCAGGCGGCGGCTGGTGGCCGCCCCATCCATGCCCGGCATGGTGTAGTCCAGGATCACGGCGTCGATATCGCTGTGGCGCTGGCCGAAGAGGCGCACCGCGTCGTACCCGTCGGCAGCCGACAGGACCTTGCAGCCCAGGCGCCGCAGGAAACTCTCGGCCACGGCGCGCACCTTGGCGTTGTCGTCGACCAGCAGGATGGTCCGTCCCCTGAGATCGAAGCTGACGGCCGGCGGCGGCACCGCGGCGCCACCATTGCTCACGGCCGCCTCGCGCACCGGCAACCAGAACGAGATGGCCGTGCCCTGGTCCGGCAGGCTCGTGACACGAAAGGCCCCACCGTGCCCACGCACGATGCCCAGAGCGGCGGACATGCCCAACCCGCGGCCGGCAAACTTGGTGCTGAAGAAAGGTTCGAACATGCGGGCCACCGTGGCCTCGTCCATACCGCAGCCCGAGTCCCTGACCTCGCAAAAGACATGGCGCCCGGCCGTGAGTCCGTCGCCGCCCAGTAGCTGGTCACGTTCACCGTCCGCCAGCGTATCGACACCGGTGCGGATCATGATCTCCCCGCCCGTGCTGCCCACGGCTTCGGCCGCATTGTTGACCATGTTCATGATCACCTGACGGACCTGGGCGGAATCAATCAGGACACCCGGCAGATCCGGAGCCAACTCGTAGTGCAGATGTGAACCGCCGGAGACCGAAACCTGCAGCAGGTTCTGCATCGCCACAACCACCCCACTGAGATCCAGCAACTCGGCTTTGGCCGGGGACGCGCCCGCGTAGGCCTGCATCTGGCGACACAGCTCGGCGGCCTGCTCCCCCGCGTCCATGATCGCGTCAAGACTCCGTCGCTGCTCCGGGTCACCCTGCAGATCCACCCGCAGCAGTTCGGCGTTGCCCATGATCGTCACCAGCAGGTTGTTGAAGTCATGGGCAATGCCACCGGCGAGCACACCCAGACTCTCCAGCTTCTGGGCGTCGCGCAAACGCGCCTCCATGAGCTGCTGCTCCTGCTGAATTCGTCGCCGCTGGGAAATGTCGCGGGCCACGATCAGCATCTGGGGTTCACCGCCTCCGGTCAGCGGGCCGGGCAACAGGGTCGAGTTCACCTCCACGGGGATGGTATGACCATCCGGATGCAGAAACTCCGTCTCGTAGAGAATCACGCCTGATTTGCCACCGACCCGGGCGTCCCGGCGCTGCAGGGCGCCCGCCACGGCACCGGGTGCGAGCAGGGTCATGCCGTCGACGCCCAGAATCTGCTCGCGCGGCAGTCCCAGCATCTCGACCCCGGCCTGATTGACGAACGTGATCCGTCCGCTGAGGTCATGCCTGATGATCACATCCTGGGCCGTCTCGATCAGCAGGCGGTAACGTTCCTCCGATTCGGCCAGGGCCTGCTCGGCCAGCTTGCGGTCCGTGATATCGACCGTCACGATGGTCATCAACTGCACCGGATCATCCGGCGCCGGGATCCAGGCCCGATTGTACGTCTGATACTCGTGGCCATCGAGAGCCCGGTAGCGGGACTCGCCTTCATAGTACCGGCCACCAGCGACCATCACGCAGATCAGGTCCTTGAACGCAGCCAGCGTCTCGGGCAGAACCAGTTTCTCCAGGGAGACCAGCAGTTCCTCGCGGGATGCCGCCCCATTGAGATCCACCGCGGCTTGATTGACGTCGATGATCCTGATACCGGCGATGAAACGCCCGACAAACTCCGGGTGGGCGTCCAGCCAACACCGCAGGTCGCGGTCTACGACCTCGGCCCGGACCTGCTCGATCATCGGGCGCAGGGAGGTCATGTCCTCGATGAAAATCGGCACCTGGGTCCGCTGAAACAATTTTTCCCAGACGTCCGGCGCCAGGGGCGCACGGCCCCCGATCCCGCCCGGGCCTTTTTCTGAACTACTTTGCTGCATGAATCACCCTGGCTTCCGCCGCACCTTTCCACCGCCGGTGAACCCAGAACCACTGTTCGGGCCGCTCCCGGATAAACACTTCCACCGCCGCTGATATCCGTGCGGTCAGCCTCGCAATGTCCTCATCATTGTCGGTCGCGCCCCGC
>JAJRWA010000121.1 GCA_024277025.1 Candidatus Krumholzibacteriota bacterium
ATACGGTGCGTGTACGCTTCCGGCGTGCTCGGCACATCGAAGTTGATCACGTGCGAAACGCCGCTCACGTCGATGCCGCGCGCCACGATGTCGGTTGCCACGAGAATATCGAAGCGCCGGGTGCGGAAGCCCCGCATGGCCCGGTCGCGCTGACTCTGGGACATGTTGCCCTGCAAGCCAACCGCGCGGTGTCCCGCCTTGCTCAGCTGCTCGGCCAGACGCCGGGCCCGGTGCTTGGTGCGCGTAAAAACGATGGCCGAATTGCAGTCGTCCTGCTTCAGCACGTGTTCCAACAGGTCCCGTTTGCGCCGTTCGGCAACCGGCAGCAGGGCATGATCCACCGTCGCGACGGGCGCCGTGTTGGCCAGCTCCACGACGTGCGGCTTGTGCAGAATCTCATCGGCCAGATGCCGGATGGCCGGCGGCATCGTCGCCGAGAACAGCAGGTTCTGCCGCTGCTCGGGCAACGCCGCCATGATCTCCCTGATGTCCGGCAGAAAGCCCATATCGAACATGTGGTCGGCCTCGTCCAGCACCAGGGTGCCCACCTCATCGAGGCGCAGCTTGCCTTGCTGCAGCAGATCCAGCACGCGGCCGGGACAACCGACCACTATCTCCGGCTTCTGCCGCAGACGCTGCACCTGGTGGTAGGCCGAAACGCCACCGTAGATGGTGACCATCTTCACCCGGGTGAACTTGCTGAGCGTGTTGATCTCGGCCGCGATCTGGGTCGCCAGTTCGCGGGTCGGAGCCAGCACCAGGGCACAGGGGCCCGGGCGTCGCTCCTTGAGAATCCAGTGCAGCAGGGGCAGCGCGAAGGCCGCGGTCTTGCCGGTCCCGGTCTGGGCCAGGCCCAGCACGTCGCTGCCGTCAAGCCCGGCGGGAATGGTTTCGGTCTGGATGGGTCGGGGTGAATGGAACCCAGCGGCGCGCACGCCCTGGATCAGAGTCTTGTCGAGGCCGAAGCAGTCGAAGCCGCCGGCCTGTTTTGTAGTAACAGACATAAAAGTATAATCTCCACCGCTGGCGGACAGTCTTCAACGACTGCTCGTTTGCGGAAGTACGTTCTGGCCTAAACAACAGAGAAGGACAAAAGGGGGGATTTGGCGGCGTGACCTCGAGATAGAGTCGTACGGTCCTGTTGTTCGCCGCTGTCGGGCTGGTTCCCGATCAATGTCCGAACAAGATAGTCATTCGGAAGCAATAGCGCCAGCTTTACGGCAAGAAAGCAAGTGGCCTACCGGATCAGCGCCAGCCCCTGCACCAGTTGTCCCCCCTCGCCCACGGCCCGCACCAGGTATTTGCCGCTGGCCGCCGGCACACCTTGGCGCGTGTTTCCACGCCACTGCCAGACGCTTTGGCCCGCACCCAGATCACCGTCGTGAAGCACGGCCACCAGGTTGCCCCGCAGATCGTGAACGCTGATCCGCCAATGCCCTCCACGCTGCAGCTCCAGCGCCACGCTGGTCGCCGGATTGGCCGGATTCGGCCACGGCGCGGCCAGACGGGCGCTCGACAACTGCGGCAAGGGCACGGCCACGACATGGCCCTCGTCGCGGCCATGGACCCAAACCTCACCGGCGTTCACCGCGTTGTACCCGCCGGTGCAAAGAGTGGTCCCGCCGCTCCCCTGCAGGTCCCCGCCGGCGCTCACCGAAGTGCCCAAGTGCAAACCCGCCGCATCCCCGGCGATAAAGGCGTCCGGCACCGTGTCGAGCACAGCGCCGCCAAAGTGTATTTCCACCTCGCCGGCCAAGGCCAGGCCGCCGCTCATGCGGTCGGGAGCCCCAACAGCCAGGTCAGGCTGACCGTCGCCGTCCCAGTCGAAGCCCAGCGTCACGTCATAGCCGAATCGTTCCTCGGTTTGGCTGCCGGCCAGGATCAAGTCCGGCGCGGCGTCCAATCCCCCGCTGGTGCCGAACAGGTAGGCCCGCCCCGCATCCACCAGCAGACCGGGATTCGCGAAGGGTGCACCGACCAGGATATCCGGCAGGCCGTCACCATCGACGTCACCGTCGGCGCTCAGACTGGTGCCGAACTCGTCGCCCGCGTTTTCTCCGAGCAGAACCAGATCGGCTGTCGTATCAGGGATCGCCGCCCCTTCGAACAGAAGCACGGCGCCGGCCCAGGTCGCGGCCTCGAACGAGCGCGGCACGCCGACCAGCAACTCACCGCGTTGGTCATCGTTGTGATCGGCCAGGCTGGCCAGGGACTTGCCGAAGCGGCTGTCTCCCGGCCGGGCGTGGATCACGACATCCGGGCTGAGCGAAACGCCGGCCGGGCCGCCGAGAAAAATCGAGACCGTGCCATTGCCGGCTCGCGGCGCCCCCACCGCCAGATCGGCGTAGCCGTCGCCGTTCCAGTCCGGCACCAGGGCGACCGCCTGGCCGAACTGTCCGGCGGGCACCACACCGTCCAGAATCGCATCCGGCACCGCGTCCGGCGTGGGGCCTCCGTAGAAGACAAAAGCCCGGCCGGGTGCCTGGTCGTCCGGGCCGAGGCCGGGCGCGCCGACCACGAAATCATCGTACTGGTCACCGTTCAGGTCGAGCCCGCCGGCCACCGCCCCGCCCACATAGCCGCGCACCACGTCGCCGGCGAAAGTCAGGTCCGGAGTCGTTGGATAGGTGACGCCGCCCAGATACAAATAGATCCGGCCGCCGCTCTGGGCGAGCTGGTCGTTGACGTTGGCCCCGACCAGGAAGTCCTCGAAGTAGTCCCCGTTGACATCACCGACGGCGGCGATCGCGATGCCGAACTGGTCGGCCACCACCTCGCCGGACCAGCTTTGCTGGAGGCTCATCGGGGCCGCCGGCGCACCGGCCGGCAGCAGCAGGAAACAGATTATCGGCAACAGGATCGTCAGGCGGCGAGAGCTCATGGTTGTCATCCCGGGTGCTGTGGCGCAAGCAGTGTCGAGTGGAGTCAGGGCAGCGGACGAAGCCGCAAAGGCTCCGCCCACTGCCGTCTCAGGAATCCCTAGCGGAACATGGCCTTCAAGGCGCCAAAACTGGCGCTGGTGTCGGCAGCAGGCTCGCTCGCGAGCTGGTTGATCAGGGTATCGCCCAGATCATCCAGACCACTGAAGCCGGAAGCTCCGGCATCAGCGACAACTGTCAGCATGGCTGTCGCCGTATCGGTCACCCCGTCGGCCGTAGCCGAAACGGTGATCACCAGGGTCCCGCCCACAGGCAGGGGCGGCACGATGAACGCCATTTCCTGGCTCAGTTCTTCGCCGGCGGCCAGGGGCAGATCGCCGGCCAACGGGCCGACTTCATAGTCCATGAAGGTGATGCTCACTTCGATGCTGGCCACGGTCTCGGTGTCACCCATATTGGCGACAGACGAGAACATGCTGACCTGATCACCGGCCATGACGGTATCAGGCGAGAATGCCAGTTCCACGTCAACAGCAGCCAGAGCGCTGCCGAAGGCGAAGATCGTGATCATGAGAATGGCGAGAGCGGTTTTCGGCATTCCACGAGTCCTCCCGTTGAGGTTCCAGGGTGGGGGCTGTCCCGAGACGGAAGATGACCAACTGAATTCAGCAACCAGCCGTCCGGCTCACAGCCCGGTGAGCTTGGATCCTACCAGAAGTAAAATAGAATGTCAAAGGATCAGTATTTGTTCGGAATCACGGAGGCCGGGCTCCATCCCGGCCCCCTCAGCGCAGGTGTTGGTCAGCCCTGATCAGTCATCCCAACCCCGGCCGTGGTGGCGCGCGGGACCGTCGTAATAACTCACCTCATAATAGCGCTCGTCATGCAGGAAGCGGCGCCACGACCGCTTGTGCTTCGCCGCTCGCACGACCTGGCGCGGCACGTCCAGCCAGCGGCCGATTTCACTCCAGTAGTAGCCCTGGCGCTTCATGGTGAGGATTTCCCGCTTCGGAACGCCGGTGTACCAGGCCAGACGCTTGGCGATCTTCCGGTCGTGGCGCGTCAGGCGCACCTCGTGATAGCGTTGAACCGGCACACGAGGCGCCCGCACTCGCCAGTAACGCTGAGAGGGCCGATTGTCGACATGGACAGCTCCATACGGAGTGCGCACCGTCGCCCGGACCCGCACGGTGGCTTGCGCCTGGCCCGCGCCAGCCAACAGCAAGGTAACGACCAGGAGACTCATCAGTTGTCGAATTTTCTGGTTCGTTCGCTTGGTTCTCATGTCGTCCTCCTCGTTCGCCGTCCGTGGGAGCGGCCGTTGCCCCCCTACCGCAATGGTTGTGCCGTACAAGGCAAACTTCTATAACTAACTACATTTCAACATGTTGACCCGGCACAACGGACAACAGGCCTCCTCAGGGAATCGTCCACAATAGGAGCCAGATGTCGTCAGTAGCCTCTTTTGTGTACACTGAGGTACAGTTTTGCCGGTTCAGCCCGAATCTTCCGGCCCAATCTCCTTGACCCCCGCGCCCGTGGTCCCTTATACGTCCCATGGTCCACGCAGCGAGACCTGGGCTTCAACCACCGCCCTGTATCAAGGATGTCCCATGAGCACCGATATCCGGGTATTCGTCCACGTTCCCAAGACCGCCGGCACCAGTTTCCGCCAGGCCATGGAAAACCACTTCGGCGCCGAGGCCATGGCCTACGATTATGGCCACCGGTCACCGGTCACCTCCGCTCTGGTCAGGAAGCACGTCTACGAGCAGCCGGATTTCGAACGCTTCGTCGCCGCGGTAGCCGACAGCCCGGTCCGGATTATTTGCAGCCACTTTCCAGCCGACAAGTACGGCGACCGATTCGGCCCCGACCGCACGCTGATCATGCTGCGCGACCCCATCCAGCGTCTCGTCTCGGAATACCAGCACTTCGTGCGTGTGCACAAATACGACCGGGGTTTTCCGGCTTTCCACAACACGCCCGAATATGTCAACCGACAGCTGGCTTTCGGCGGCGCAATCCCCCTGTCGGATTACGCCTTTGTCGGCCTGGCTGAGCACTATGACGCTTCCCTGGCCATGGCCAACCGGCTGTTCGCATGGCAGCTCGAGCCGCTCGCCTTCAACCTGGGTCGGCCCACTCTGGCAGCGAGCTACGAACTGGACCCCGAGCTGGACCAGGATGTGCGGCGGGTCAACGCCGACGACATCACCTTCTATGCGCGGGCCCGGCAGGAATTTCAAGACCGTCTCGCGGCCATGCCATGAGCCCGCTTTCGCGCTCCTCACGCAACGTGCTCAATCGCCACACCATGGCGCACTTCACGGGCGAGACTCTCTTTGACCGGATCGCCCGGGCCGTCTGTGAGGCGGAATGCCTGCCGCGCAAGGAATTGTACGAGGCCTGGGAATCAGCCAAACGCATTCGGCGCCGGATGCGCGGCGGCCCCATCATCGAACTGGCCGCCGGACATGGCCTGCTCGCGGCCATACTCATCCTGCTGGATGATTCGTCGCCGACCGCCCTCTGTGTCGACATCAAACGCCCCGCCAGCCAGGAGCGTGCGCTGGCAGCGCTGGTGTCCCGCTGGCCGCGTCTGGCCGGACGGGTGCAGTTCACGGAATCCCGCCTGGAAGAAACCGTCGTCCCGCCGGAAAGCCTGCTGGTCTCGGTGCACGCCTGCGGCGCGTTGACCGATCAGGTGTTGGATCTGGCGATTGCCGCGGGCAGCCGCGTCGCCGTCCTGCCCTGCTGCCACGACCTGCGGGTTTGCGACACCGGACCATTCGCCGGCTGGCTGGACGGCCCGCTGGCCATCGACACGATGCGGGCCACCCGGCTGCAGGTGGCCGGATTCAAAGTCCAGACGGCTCTGATTCCCGCCGAAATCACCCCCAAGAACCGGCTGTTGCTGGCCTGGCCGCCCGCCCAATCCTGAGAGGTGCCCGTGAAGACACGTTTCCTGCTGATTCTGATGGTACTGCCGGTCACGGCGCTGGCCGGCCTCGTCGATCATGTCGACCCGTTCATCGGCACCGGCGGCCACGGCCACACCTTCCCCGGACCCAGCCTGCCGTTCGGCATGGTTCAGCTTTCGCCCGACACCCGCCTGACCGGCTGGGACGGCTGCTCCGGTTACCACTTCAGCGACACCATCGTGTTCGGCTTCTCGCACACCCATCTGAGCGGCACCGGCGTCAGTGACTACGGCTACATCCTGCTGATGCCCGTCACCGGTCAGCCGCTCCTGACCAACGGCTACCCCGACCGGCCTGACGAGGGCTACGGTTCCCGCTTCCGCAAGGCGGACGAACGGGCAGCGGCCGGCTGGTACCGCACCGTCCTGACCGACTACGGGATCGAGGTCGAGCTGACCGCCACGCCGCGCACGGGTCTGCACCGGTACGTGTTCCCGGCCGGCAAACCCGCCCACGTGATCATCGACCTTGAGCATCGCGACCACCTGCTGGGGGCGGACCTGACCATCGTCGACGACCACACGGTCGCCGGCTGGCGCCGCTCAGCGGCCTGGGCGCGGGATCAGCTGGTCTACTTCAGGGCCATTTTCTCGCGCCCGTTCACGACGACCCGTCTGGTCAACGGATCCAACGACGACACCACGCAGGCTGTCCTCTCGTTCGGCGACGCCGGCGGTGAAGTCCTGGTGCAGGTGGGCCTCTCGGCTGTGGACGCCGATGGCGCGCGCAGCAACCTGGACCGGGAATGGGCGGGATTCGATTTCGGCGCCACGCAACGGGCCGCCCGCGCAGCCTGGGCCGACGCCCTGACTCCGTTTTCGGTCTCGGGCGCCAGTGATGACGAACTGACCATCCTGGCCACGGCCATCTACCACAGCTTTCTGGCGCCGAACCTGTTCAGTGACGGGGATGGGCGCTACCGCGGCCGCGACCTGCAGATCCACCGGGCCGTCGGCCGCGATCAGTACACGGTCTTCTCGTTGTGGGACACCTACCGCGCCACCCATCCGCTGTTCACCCTGATGCAGCAGGAACGCACCAGTGACTTTGTCGCCACGGCCCTCGCCCAGTACGAGCAGGGCGGCCTGCTGCCGGTGTGGGAACTGGCCGCCAACGAGACCAACTGCATGATCGGCTACCACGCCGTCTCGTTCATCGCCGATGCGTGGCTCAAGGGTCTGCGGGGGTTTGACGGAGAGCTGGCTTTGCAGGCCATGCTCGCCAGCGCGCGCCAGCCGGGCTTCGGGCTGGACTCATACCAGGAACACGGCTACCTGGCCGCCGACGAAGAATCCGAATCCGTCAGCAAGACCCTGGAGTACGCCTACGACGACGCCTGCATCGCCCGCCTGGCCGCGGCCCTGGGCCAGCCGGATCTGGCGCGCGAATTCGGCACTCGCGCCCAGGGTTGGCGCCATCTCTACGATCCGGTCAGCCGGTGTTTCCGACCGCGCCACAACGGCCAGTGGCTGAAACCTTTCGACCCGCGCCGGGTGGACTTCAACTACACCGAGGCCAACGCCTGGCAGTACCGCTTCGCCGCACCGCAACACATGGCCGCTCACATCGAACTGCTCGGCGGTGACGACGCGTTCACCGCCGTACTTGATTCGCTGTTCACCGTCGACAGCGCAACGACCGGACGCGAACAGTCGGACATCACCGGACGCATGGGCCAGTACGCCCACGGCAACGAGCCCAGTCACCACCTGGCGTGGCTGTATCATTTCGCTGGCCGGCCCCAGCGCACCAGTGACCGCGTGGACCGGATCCGCCAGGAGTTCTACACCGCGCGGCCGGATGGCCTGATCGGCAACGAGGACTGCGGCCAGATGAGCAGCTGGTACGTCCTGGCCGCTTACGGCCTGTACGACGTGGCGCCCACCTCGCAGCAGTGGCTGATCATCCCTCCACAACATGAGCAGATGAGCCTGCAGCTGGCCGGCGGCCAGGTCTTCACCACGCGCCGGGTCGGCAGCGGCGACATCCGGCGGGTCACGTTCAACGGTAAACCCCTGAACCGCAGTTGGCTGTCACACGCCGAGGTGGCCGGCGGTGGTGAGCTGGTCTTTGAATTGGGCGCGGCCGGTGACTGGGGCCGGCCGGCAGCCGCCAGGCCGGGCACCGCACCACTCGCTGAACCCCTGGTCGCCGCTCCGTGGGCCATCGCTGAAGGTGACCGTTTCCGGGGCCGGATGTCCGTGACGCTGGCCGTGGCTGATTCCACGGCGCAGATCCGCTACACACTCGAACCCGGTGGGGACCCCGCGGCCGGAACCCGCTACGCCACTCCCCTGATCCTCGACCGCACGACCGACCTGCTCTTCGTGGCCTTCCGCAACGGTCAGTCCAGCCCGGTGGTCAGTGCCCACTTCACCGCCATCGCCCACGACTGGCGTGTCAGCCTGGACGCCGTACCCAACTCCCAGTACACGGCCGGCGGACCGGATGCGCTCATCGACGGAGTGCGCGGACCGGACGATTGGCGGACCGGCGCCTGGCAGGGCTTTCAGGGACAGGACTTTGTCGCCACTCTGGACCTGGGCACGCCCACGCCGGTCCGTCGGGCTGGTATCGGCCTGCTGCAGGATATGCGCTCGTGGATCTTCATGCCCCGCGGGGTGCAGCTCGAGGTGTCCACCGACGGCCGGTTGTTCACCCCGGCCGGACGGACGGGCCATGCGGTTCCCGACTCCACCGAAGGCGTGGTCCGCCGGGACCTGATGGTTGAGCTGACAGGCGCGCCAGTCCGCTACCTCCGCTTCCGGGCCGTGAATTATGGCACCCTGCCCACGTGGCATCCCGGCGCCGGTGGCGAGGCCTTCATCTTCGTGGACGAGCTGCTGGTCGAGTAGCCGGCGCCCACAAACAACAATATTCGCATATTATTTACTGGATATTCAGGGCCGCCTCTGATAGCGTTAAGGAGCCCCGCAAGTCCAACAACGGCGCGCCCACCCCGCACCGGCAGAATCCTGGAGAATGCCATGACCCGTCGCATTGAACTGGACCTGAACTGCCCCACCTGCCACAAGACACTGATGGACCCGCAGGTCCGCATCGACGACGTACCGGCAGTCTACTGTTTGATCCAGGTGCCGGGCCCCAACCCCAAACTGCCCCGGCGCGTACCGATCTGGTTCTCCTCCCTGTACGGCAGCTTCAAGTTCCAATGCGAACACCACCTGGCCGAGAATGAACGCATGGTCCTGTTCTGCCCGGCGTGCGAGGCCCAGTTGCGCAGTGAGCGTGTTTGCACCGCCTGCGGCGATCCCATGGTCACTTTGGACATGACCACCGGCGGCCACCTGACAGTCTGCACCCGCCGCGGCTGCAAGCAGCACCTGATCGAACTGGGCGACGATGTGCCCGCCCTCGAGCGACTCTTCAACGTGCCGGACCGGCCGGACGACGGCGCCGTGCCCAGCCCGTTTCACCCTCGGCTCATCCGCGCCGGCTACGCGCCGGACGACCACCGCAGCATCATCGAGAACGGATCCTTTCTGGAAAGCTACTGCCCCCACTGCCGCGAGAGCCTGATCGAGGGCGACGATCTCGTGTTCACGATCGAGACCCGCGAAGGCCGGGTCG
>JAJRWA010000122.1 GCA_024277025.1 Candidatus Krumholzibacteriota bacterium
CAGGATCCGGCCGAACAGCTGCCGGCTTTCGGCGATGCGCCCCGGGTGGCCGGCGTCTTCGGCCAGGGCAAGAGAGGCGGCGAACTCCCGATTGGCCGCCGCCAGATCGTGGCGCATGAGAGCGAGTTTGCCGGCGGTACGGTGGTAGCGGTCCTGCTGGCTGAAGGCGCCCTCGGGCGGGATGGCCGCCTGCGCGGCCGCCAGCGCAGCCCGGGCCGGCTGGAGTTCGCCGAGGGCCAGATGCACTTCGGCGGTGGCCAGTTCCAGATCCGCCATCAGGTTCTGGTCCGGGCGCTGGTCAAACAGCACGGGCCGCAACGTCTGTAGCCGACGCAGTGAACGGTGGGCCAGGTCGATGCGTGACATCTCCAGACCACGGTCGATCAGCCCCAGCAGCAGCATGGCCTCATCCCGCGCCAGTCCGGCCGCCGAGAAGCGGTCCCGGGCCAGGGTCAGCAGGGAGTCGGCCGTGTCGTAGTTACCGATGTAGCAGTAGTACTCGGCCCGGAGGAAGGGCAGGCCCGCCTGGTTTTGCGGGTGGGGGCTGCGGGTCTCCCAGGCCACGGCTCTTTGCTGGTAGACCAGAGACGAGTCCAACTGCCCGGTTTGCAGGAAGTCGTCGGCCAGGTTCATCAGGTTGCGGGCGCCGTTCAGCGAGTCGCCCATGGCCAGGCTGTGGGCCAGATTGCGGCGATCATACTGCAGGGCCAGATCCGGCCGGCCGCGGCTGCTGCAAAGGCTGGCCGCCCGGTCCGTGGCGTCCAGAATGACCCAGGGCAGATTTTCGCGGCGGCCGAACGCCGCCGCCGCATCGTACTGGGCCAGAGCCGCGTCGTATTCCTGACGATCGCCGAGCACGGTGGCCAACTGTTTGCGGAAGATGCCCTGGAAAGCGGCGTTGTCGGTGCGGGCCGCCAGTTGCAGACCCATGGCGATCGCGTACACGGCGTCGTCCAAGCGGTCGGCGCGTTTCAGGGCGAGGGCAATGGAGAACCAGAAGCGGGTCTCCAGCCGGGGGCCGCCAACCTGCCGCACTTCCGGCAACGCGGCCAGCAGGCGGCGAACCGCCGCCAGATGGTGGCCCTGATGCGAGGAGACCATGGCCGTCTTGCGGATCAGGATCAAGCGGGACAGGGGCGGCAGCGTGCCCTGATCGGCGGCACGTGCGTAGTACCGGCCACGCGAGCCGATCCGGTAGTGACGGGTGGCGTAGGCGAACGCGCCCACCGGGGTGAGGGTGTCGGCGAGGGCCGGCATCGCCAGCAGCGACTCCATCTCGGCTGTCCGGTTCAACAGGTGATCATAGCGGATCGCCGTGGTGATCCAGAGAAAGTTCGTGGGTTCCCGTTGCCAGCGACGATAGAGTTCGCGGCCCGCCTCGGTCCGTGATTCCGGACGCTGGATGGCAGGCTCCAACTCGTCGCGGGCGGCGAGGTCGGCCGAGTGGGAGGTGCTGACGCGATCGTCGGTCAGACCGTCCCTGATGGACTGGACCAGCTCCACCGAGAGCGGAATCGTGGCCAGGTCGAAAGGGAAATCGGGTGGCAGGCGCTTGGCGAGATCCTGGGTCGTGTCTTCCTGCCGGTTGCCGCCGCAGCTCGCAAGCAGCACGACGATCAACCAGAGAGCCGGTGCGCAGGAAAGAGGCGAGAGGTGACGACGTTCGGGCATGACCTTCCCTGTGACCGGGTGGAATACTGGACAGCGTTCGGGCGAGGGAGTAGACTCATCCTGATTCCAGTCCTGGCCCTGAACCCGAGTTCCGGATACTAACCCCCGGCCCAACCATGACGCAACCGCCATCAGATCAGTCCGCCGCCGGTGCCCCGACGCCCGACCTGGCCCACCTTGTCCAGGGTGTTGTCTCGGGTGACGGCCCGCGGGAAGACGCGTTGTTCGAATTCCTGCGCGGCCACCTGCGGGTTTCGGTTGGCCTGTTTCTGCCCGGTGACTGCCTGGAGGCCGATGAGGTCGTGGTGGAGTCGATCACGGTGGTATTCGACTATATCCGCCGGGACGGCGGCTTCGCAGGTGATCTTGTCCGTTTCGCCATTACGATTGCCCGCAACCGATGTCGCAATATTCTGAACCAACGCCGCCGGCGGCCCGAGGTTCCGATCGAGCCCTTGGCCGAATGGATTGCCAGCGATGACCGGTCACCCCTGGACCACCTGCTGGCCGAGGAAGTGCGCTCCCGCCTGCGCGAAGCCGTGGCCAAGCTGGGGCGCGTGTGTCGCTTGTTGCTGCGCGCATTCTATCTGGAAGGGACGCCGATCGAGACGATACGGCGGCGCCTTGGCCTGGAGACGGTGCAGGGCGTCTACTATCGGCGCACGGTTTGTCTGCGGAAACTTGGTAACCGCCTGATGGACGATCCGGGTTATCGTCCCTGATTCCGTTCTTGAATTCACGAGCGCCCGATTGTTCCCCCCATGAAGCTTCGACTCTCGTACGGCCGCTTGCGGCCGGTTTGTCCACGGAAAATCTGCCGAAGGGAAACAATATGTTTGGATTGAGTCACAGGGCTGCCGGGTGGTCGCAGAAATGCTTCGGTCTGCTGATCGCGATCATACTGGGTATGACCGTCTGTCTGACGGGCTGCTCGGAGAATCCGGTACAATTGCCCGCCGAGATCGCGGTCTTGGATCCGGCGCCGGTGCCGGATGCCGACAAAGCCGCCCCGACCCGGATCAATTGTCAGGGCACGAAATGCACGCAGCCCGGAGAAATGATCCTGCCCGGCTATCTGCCGCGCAACTACTCCTATATCGTCAGGCCCGGTGTCGGTGGCATCACTCGGGTCGATATCGGTATTGATCATGCCTGGTATCAACTGAGTGGCATGGTGATGCCTCCGGGTTGGACCTATACCACGATACCCGGTGACAACATGCCTCACAACCCGCGGATGCCGGCTGCGCCGCATGGACAGACGCGAAACATCAACGGCTCCTGCAATGCGGTCATCCGCTGGACCGGTCCCGCGATGTATACGCCTTTCCAACTGGCCTACAACTGGAACGGACTGCCCCATGTGGTGGAGTGGGACACATCCGACGGTGCGGTCGCCAACTGGTCGCAGCGGATCGGCAAAGGATATGGTCCGGTTCACGCGCCGAAGATCGCCTACGTGCCTGGCGACGTCGTGGGCATCAAGCAATGGTGATTCGTGACTGATCGGATCGCTCTTCCGCCTCAGAGGGAAGGCCAACCGGCCTTCCCTCGTTGCCGAACAACGCGACGGTTCCACTCCTGCCTACCGACTATTGTCGTTGCCCGCCAACAATCCCTTGACACCACCATACCCCAAATATGTAATTGGCCGACAGGTTGTCTATTTTCTGACAACCTCCACGGATTCGCGCGGCCAGATCGGTGTCGCGGATTCGCAAACGGCGCTGACCGGCGAGGTCCGGGCCCAACGAAAACCGGGATCATCCATGATTGCTCTGCCTTTCCTGGGAACCGTAACGTCGTCCATGAGTGGACATTACGGCACGGTTCTGATCTTTGTGCTGGTCGGTATCGTCTTCGCTGCCCTGGCTTTGGGCGTGGCCAAACTCATCCGCCCCAGCAACCCCTCTCCCGCCAAAATGACCACCTATGAGTGTGGTGAGCTGCCCATCGGGTCCTCGTGGATTCGCTTCAACGTGCGATTCTACCTGATCGCGCTGTTCTTCATCATTTTCGATGTCGAAGTGATCTTCCTGTATCCCTGGGCGGTCGTGTTCAAGAGCCTGTTCAAGGTGCCCGGGTTGGGCGCCCTGGTCTTCTGGGAAATGATCATCTTCCTGGGCATCCTGACCCTCGGCCTGGCCTACGTATGGGCCAAGGGCGACCTGGACTGGGTCAAGCGCCTCATGGATCGGCCTGCTCCCCAAACGGACACGAAAGCTGCCGCCCTCGAGGAGGAGGTCCCCGCTCAATGAGTTACAAGGAAAGCACCACGCCTCCCGAGGGATATGATGTCGGTCGGGAGAACATGCTGGACTTCAAGATTGACAAGCAGTTCGAGATGCTCGAGCAGTCGGACAGCAAGAATTTCATCCTGACGACCGTCGACGAGGTGTTCAACTGGGCCAAGCTGTCCAGCATCTGGCCGGTCACTTTCGGCCTGGCCTGCTGCGCGATCGAGATGATCGCCGCTGGTGCAACCCGGTACGACATAGACCGTTTCGGCGCCGGCGCCTTTCGGCCAACCCCCCGTCAGGCCGACCTGATGATCGTCTCGGGCACGGTGACGGGCAAGATGGCCCGCCGCCTGAAACTGATTTACGACCAGATGCCCGAACCCAAGTGGGTCATGGCCATGGGCAGTTGCGCCATCGGCGGCGGACCCTACTTCAAGTACGGCTACCACGTGGTCAAGGGCGTCGATTTCATCGTGCCGGTCGATGTGTATGTGCCCGGCTGTCCGCCGCGTCCGGAAGTGCTGTTGGAAGGCCTGATGCGGCTGCAGGACAAGATTCGCGGCCGCAAGGGCAAGCTTATCACCCCCAAGTGGGTTCTGGACTACGCCCAGAAGATCCCCTACCGGAAGTAGTAGACGCCAATGGAAGCAAGAGCCATCTACGAACTGCTGGCCGAGAAGATCGGTGACGGCGCGCTGGGATTCACGGAAGGTACCGGGGATCCGGTGGCCGACGTCGCGCCGGCGAGCATCGTCGACGCCTGCACCTTCCTGCGCGACGACGAACGCTGCGATTTCGACATGATGATGTGTCTGAGCGGTATCGACTGGGACGGTTACGACGAAAACGGCAAGGGCAAGTCGGTGTCGATCCTGGGCTACACGGACCTGGGCGAACCGGAAACCACCGAGCGTGCCAGCGATGGTGACTTCGGCGTGGCCTATGACCTCTACAGCCATCGCCTGAAGCACAAGTTCACCCTGCGGGTCCGCGTGACGCGCGAGGTGGCGAGTGTGCCGACGGTGTCGGGTGTGTGGGAAACCGCCAACTGGCACGAGCGCGAGGCCTGGGATCTGCTGGGTATCCGCTTTGCCGGCCATCCGGATCTGCGGCGCATGCTGCTGGACGAATCCTGGGTCGGCCACCCCCTGCGCAAGGACTACCAGATGCCCAGCGAATGGGACGCCGTGCGGCTCAGTGGGCGTGATTACGCCAAGAACCCGTTCCCACCGATCGCACCCCCCGAAACCCCAACGCCGCCGGCCGGCGACAAACCGGCGGAGGGATAGGCCATGGCTACTGAAGACGTGAAAGCGACCGGCTGGGCTGACCAGGATCACGTGCCGGAGATCAAGAGCGAGCTGCTCGAACTGAACATGGGGCCCCAGCACCCGGCGACCCACGGCGTGCTGCGGCTGCTGCTCGAGACGGACGGCGAGATCGTCTACAAGGTCACGCCGGTCATGGGCTACCTGCACCGCTGCGCCGAGAAGATCGCCGAGGGCGTCAACTACAAGCAGTGGGTGGTCTACACCGACCGCTTCGACTATCTGGCCCCCATGTGCTGCAATCACGCCTACGTCACGGCCCTGGAAAAACTGATGGGCCAGGAGGTGCCCGAGCGCGGCGAGCATCTGCGCGTGGTCGCGGCCGAGTTGTCGCGCATCGCCAGCCATCTGGTTTCGCTGGCCACCTTCGGCCTGGATATGGGCGCCTTCACGCCGCTGCTGTACATGTTCCGCGAGCGCGAGGAGATCCTCAACCTGCTCGAGCGCATCGCCGGCGGCCGGATGCTCTACAACTACATGGTCCCCGGCGGCGTGCGCTACGACGTGCCGGATGACAAGTGGATCAAAGACGTGCTCTCCTTCGTGGACATGATGGAAACCAAGAAGGTGCCCGAGTACAACACGCTGCTCAGCTACAACAAGATCTTCATCGAGCGTACGGCCAACGTCTGCGTGATCAGTCCCGAAGACGCCTTCACCTTCGGCTGCACCGGCCCCGTCCTGCGGGGCTCGGGCGTTTCTTTCGACTGCCGGCGCGACGATCCGTACGGCGCCTATCCCAAGTTCGACTTCGAGATTCCGGTCGGCCAGGGCCAGATGGGCGCGGTGGGCGACTGCTGGGATCGCTACTTCGTGCGCATGCTCGAAATCGAACAGAGCTGCCGCCTGATTCGCCAGGCTCTGGAAACCCTGCCGGATGGTCCGTATCAGGCCATCGAACTGAAGAAGCCCGTCAAGGCCCCCATGGGTGCGGTCTATTCGCGCACCGAAAGCGCCAAGGGCGAACTGGGGCACTATCTGATCGGTGACGGTGGGCAGACGGCCTTCCGCAACAAGGTCCGCAGCCCGAGCTTCTGCAACCTGCAGGTTGTCACGAAGGTCGGCGTGGGCCAGATGGTATCGGACCTTGTGGCCCTCGTCGGGTCACTGGACATCGTGCTCGGGGAGATTGATCGCTGATGGACGCACTCATCGCCTTGATCCAGAACGCGCCGGGCGCCGCCAACATGTCCGCCCAGGCGTTGCACAACACAGCCGCTGCGCTGATGGCCACCCTCATGTTCACGGTCATGGCCCTGTGCGCCATCGTGTTCACCTGGATGGAACGCAAGGTGGCCGGCTTCCTGCAGAACCGCTACGGCCCCATGCGCACCGGCCGCTGGCACGGCTGGGCCCAGGCCGTGGCCGACATGTTGAAGATCCTCGGCAAGGAAGACATCATTCCGGCCGAAGCGGACAAGGGGCTGTTCGTTTTCGCGCCCATCCTGGTGCTGCTGGGTTCACTGCTGGCCTGGGCGGCCATCCCCTGGGCGCCGGGCTTCGTCGCGGCCGACCTGGATCTGGGCCTGTTCTACATCTTCGCCGTCAGCAGCCTGGTCATCATCGGCATCCTGATGGCCGGCTGGTCATCCAACAACAAGTGGGCCCTGTACGGCGCGGCCCGGGGCGCGGCCCAGATGGTCAGCTATGAGATCCCGCTGGCCCTGGCCACGATCCCGGTGATCATGTACACCGGCTCGCTCAACACCCAGGATATCGTGATTGCCCAGCAGGGTGGCTTGGCCAACTGGTACATCTTCCGCGATCCGTTCCTGTTCGTGGCCTTCTGGATGTACTTCATCGCGTCGATCGCCGAGACCAATCGCGGCCCCTTCGATATGCCGGAAACCGAATCCGAGCTGGTCGCCGGTTATCACACCGAATACAGCGGGATGCGATTCGCTTTCTTCTTCCTGTCCGAGTACGCCAACCTGTTCCTGGTCAGTCTGATTGCCGTCATGGTGTTCCTGGGCGGTTGGTGGGCGCCGTTGCCGCTGCTGGATGTGATCCCGCCGGCCCTGACGTTCATCATCAAGGGTGTGATGATGGTCTTCTTCAACATGTGGGTGCGCTGGACGTTGCCCCGCGTGCGGGTCGACCAGTTGATGCATTTGTGTTGGAAAGTGATGATCCCCATAGCCCTGATCTGCGTGTTGGGGTCGGGGATCATCCAGATGGTGCGCGGATAACGCGTTATCGCGGTTGATCGCCTGCGGTGTGCAGGTCGAATATTCGGGATGGTTGGCCGGCCAACCATCACCGCAGGCGGAATGACCCGCACAAGCGGGATTCCGGCCAGCGAAATGGTTGGCTAGCCAACCGACAAGAAAATCGAGTGTGTGACGCGCCGCAGTTACGCGGCAACCCGGCTGGCGCCGGATATTCCTGGTGGAGTGTAACGATGGCCCAGTACTTCGCGGACATCTATGAGGCAGTCAGCTCGGTGCTGAAAGGTATGCGGATCACCTTCAAGCATATCTACAAGAAACCGGTGACCCTGCAGTTCCCGGACGAGCGCCAGGTCATGCCCGAGCGCTACCGGGGCTTTGTGCACAACGACATGACGAAATGCGACAGCTGCAACATCTGCGCCAAGCTCTGCCCCGTGGACTGCATCTACATCGAGTCCGAGGGCAAAGGCAAGGCGCGCATGATGACGCGCTACGCCATCGACTACAACAAGTGCATCTGGTGCTCGCTGTGCACCGAGAACTGCCACACCGGTTCGATCACCATGAGCCACGACTACGACCACTCGGTGTACGATCGCCGCACGCTGGTCTACGAGTTCATGGACCCGACCCAGGAGACGATTCCTTGCCACCGCGCCACACGCATCGACATGGGCTGGTGGGTCGAGCCCAAGGAAGACAAGCCCAAGCCGAAACCCAAGCCGGCCGCCGAAGCGGCCCCGCCGGCCGAGACCGCGCCCGCGCCGGAGGCCCCGCCGCCGGCGGACGATAAGCCCGCACCCGGCACGCCCACACCTGACGACGACAAGGGAGTGGAAAATTGACCGCTGACCTGACTTTCATCCTGTTGGCCCTGCTGACGATCGTACCGGCGATCTGGGTCGTGTTCAGCCCCAATATCGTGCACGCGGGCTTTGCCCTGCTGTTCACCCTGTTGGGCGCCGCCGGTCTCTATGCCTTCATGGGCGCCGATTTCATCGCCGTTACCCAGTTGATGGTCTATGTGGGCGGCGTGCTGGTGCTGGTGTTGTTCACCGTCATGATGACGCGGGTGCCCCACGGCGAGAAGCGCCGGCGCGGGTTGGACCGCTTCGTGCCGGCGGCCGTGTTCGCGGCCCTGACCTTCGCGGTGCTCTACAAAGTCGTTACGGCGGTGGAGTGGGGCGGGGTGGCCCAGATGGCCCAGCCGACCGTGGCGGTGATCGGGACCAACCTGATGACCAACTACATCTTCCCCTTCGAGTACGTGTCCCTGGTGCTGCTGGCGGCCATGATCGGCGCGGCGATCCTGATCCGCGAGAGCAAGCCCCGTGACGCGCAGCCGGAAGATGAATCGGAGGTGCAGTCATGAACGTCGGACTGCCCCATTTCCTGACCATCAGCGCGGCGCTGTTCTGCCTCGGCCTGTTTGCCGTCATGTCGCGCCGCAACGCGGTCGGGATCCTGATGGGTGTCGAGCTCATGCTCAACGCCGCCAATATCAACTTCGTGGCCTTTTCACACTACGTCGAGCATGGGATCAACGGCCAGATGATGGCCGCCTTCGTGATCGTGCTCGCCGCAGCGGAAGCGGCTGTTGCCCTGGCCATCGTCCTGGCGATGTACCGTAATTTCGGCACGGTCCACGCGGACACCGTGCAAAGCCTGAAGCGATAAGGGAGACCACCGGTGTTGAGCGAAACCGGCATCCTGTATTCAGCCCTGGCCATTCTGGGCCTGCCGCTGTTGTCCTACCTGATCACCTTCTTCTTCGGGAAGAAGCTGCCGCGGCAGGGCGATTTTGTCGGCGTGACCCTCATGGGCGTGGCCTGGTTCCTGGCCATCCGCATCTTCGTGACCTTCTGGCAGATCGGTGACCCGGCGTTCCGCATCGAACAGGGTTTCACCTGGCTCGATATCGGCGGCTTCAGCCTGGATGCGGGCATCCTGGTCGACGGCATGACCAGCGTCATGCTGATGGTCGTCACCACGGTCAGTTTCCTG
The DNA here is from genome assembly GCA_024277025.1 of Candidatus Krumholzibacteriota bacterium. GTDB lineage: Bacteria > Krumholzibacteriota > Krumholzibacteriia > LZORAL124-64-63 > LZORAL124-64-63 > JAGRNP01. Next base: position 9,415 of record JAJRWA010000122.1, read on the forward strand.
GTCCATCTGTATTCGACCGGCTACATGCAGGGCGAAGACCGCTACGAGCGCTTCTTCGCCTTCCTGGGTTTCTTCACCTTCTCCATGATGGGCATCGTGCTGGCGAACAACCTGTTCTTCCTGTACGTGTTCTGGGAGCTGGTCGGTCTCAGCAGTTACCTGCTGATCGGCTTCTTCTTCTTCAAGGATTCGGCGGCCAACGCCAACAAGAAGGCCTTCCTGACCAACCGGGTCGGGGACTGGGGCTTCTGGCTGGGCATCCTGACCTTCTTCACCGCGACCGGCACCCTGAACTACTTCGAGCTGTTCGCGCATGTGGACGCCGGCACGATCAAGGGCACGCTGCTGGCCTGGGCGGGCGTCGGCCTGTTCCTGGGCTGCGTGGGCAAGTCGGCCCAGATGCCCCTGCACATCTGGCTGCCCGATGCCATGGAGGGCCCGACCCCGGTCTCGGCCCTGATCCACGCCGCGACCATGGTGGCCGCCGGCGTGTACATGGTGGCGCGTCTGGCCCCGCTGTTCGGCGCCGACGCCATGATGGTGATCGTCTACGTGGGGGCTATAACCGCCTTCGTGACCTCGACCATCGCCCTGGTCAAGACCGACATCAAGCGCGTGCTCGCCTTTTCGACCCTGTCGCAGTTGGGCTACATGGTGATGGCGCTGGGCGCCGGCGACTCGACCAACGCCATGTTCCACCTGACGACCCACGCCATGTTCAAGGCCCTGCTCTTCCTGGGCGCCGGCTCGGTCATCCACGCGGTGCACACCCAGGAGATGCCCGAGATGGGCGGCCTGCGCAAGAAGATGCCGATCACCTTCATCACCTTCCTGGTGGCGACCCTGGCCATCAGCGGGGTGCCCTTCTTTGCCGGTTTCTATTCCAAGGACGGCATCCTGGGCTCGACCCTGGCCATGGGCATGACCAACGGCCACTACCTCCCGTTCATCCTGGGCATCACGGCGGCGGCGATCACGCCCTTCTACATGTTCCGCATCGTGTTCATGACCTTCTTCGGCAAACCGCGCAACCAGGAGAAGTTCGACCACGCCCACGAGAGCGGCTGGAACATGACCATCCCGCTGATGGTGCTGGGCGTGCTGTCGTTCGTGGCCGCCGGCTGGCAGACCGCGGACAAGGGCTGGTTCGCCAAGTTCGTGCTGCCGTATGACGTGCCCGCCATCGCGGCCGAGTTCAATATCGAGGGCGCCGGCGAGCACCTGGTGGTTCACGAAGGTGGGCACGGCGCGGCCACCGGACATGAAGTTGTCGCCGAAACCCACGGCGAGGAAGCCGGTCATGGGGCCGAGGCCGTTCACGGCGAGGATGCCGGCCACGGCGAAGAGCATGGTGGCGGCCACTCGGTGGCTCACACGGCCCACGTCCGGGCGATGATCATGTCGATCATGTTCGCCTCCTTCGGCATCGCCCTGAGCTGGTGGACCTACTACCTGCACCGCTTCGACACCGAAGGGCTGCAGAAGAAACTGCCCGGCGTGCACCGCGTGCTGCAGGGCCAGTATCTGTTCGACGAGTTCTACGCGGCCAC
>JAJRWA010000123.1 GCA_024277025.1 Candidatus Krumholzibacteriota bacterium
CCAGCAGTTGGTACGGGGCCATCTCGCCCATGTACACCGATATCTTCATGGTCTACCCCACGGACAATGAGGTGAACAACAAGCGCGGCAGTTTCCCCTACGGCGAAATCACCGCGCCCACCTGGACTTCCCTGAACGGCAGCAAGCTCGGTCCGTGCAGCTTCCCCGGCTACACCGGCACCGTCTTCGAGCCCATCGACGAGTACAAGGGCGACTTCGCCCGCGCCTATTTCTACATGAGCACGCGCTACTACGGCGAGGATGCCGGCTGGCCCGGCAGCCCCATGACCAGTGGCTAGCAGCTGCTGCCCTGGGCCGAGGATCTGCTGCTGGCCTGGAACGCAGCGGACCCGGTGAGCACCAAGGAGATCGACCGCAATGAGGCGATCTACGCCATCCAGCACAACCGCAACCCGTTCATCGACCGGCCCGATTTCGTGGGCAAGGTCTTCCAGCCGGAGCTGAGCGCGGCGCCGCTGCCGACCTTCGAGGCTGCGATCGCCCTGAGCCAGAACGTGCCCAACCCCTTCAATCCGGCCACGACGATCAGCTACGAGCTGAACGCTGGCGGCCAGGTTGATCTGCGGGTGTTTGATCTGGCGGGGCGTCTGGTCAGGACCCTGGTCCATGACAGCCAGGAGGCGGGCACTCACCAGGTGCTGTGGCGGGGCCGCGATCAGGCCGGACGGACCGTGGCCGCGGGCGTGTACTTCTACCGGTTGGACGCTGGCAGCCAAGTGAAGACCAGGCGGATGGTCCTGGCGAAGTAGCGCTTGCCGATTTCAGCGCGGCCGGCCGCCGGATCCTGACGGGTTTGGCGGCCGGTTTCTTTGCGGAATCGCGGCCGAGACGGTCCGTGCTCGCCCCCCCCTAGTAGTGCCCGAACGAGAGCCGCCCATCCTCTTTGATTCGCACGACCACCGCCCCCTGGTCCGCATTGGTGAGGCGCCGCACGTACTTGACGCTGTATTCCGGCCCGAAAATGACTCTCACGCCCAAATCGCCGCCCATCGTGTCACGCAGAAGTTCCTGAGAGCCGCCGGGCCACGACTCCGGTGTGAGAAACACGACGCGCCTGGTCTCGGGCGTGACCGCCTCCCGCAGGACGCTGAACACGCTTTGCGAGAGCTCCTGTTTCACGACCAGGCGGTGAATGGGTGTGCCGTTTCTCCAGCGGGCATCCAGCCGATACGAGGTCGCCGTCCAGGCCAGCAGCGAACCGAAGACGGTCAGGACCACGACGGAACGCCAACGGTTCGTGCCATCCAAATCCGAAACCACCTGACCGATCGCTAGAGAAAAGGCACCCAGACTGGCGTACAAATACCGCGGAACGGCGTGGTCGCCAACCAGCGTAGCCGGCACGAGAGGGAGAACAGTCAACAGCAGAAACACCAAGGCCAACGGCTTCTCCCGCGTGTACCCGCGGAACACCAGCCAGACCCAACTGCCCCACATCACCAGTCCCGCGACCGCGATGATCACCGAGTGCAGTTCCAGGCCGCGCATCAGCGGTGCCGGTGCGACCAGCCAGAATCCGAGCGTGAGAAACACCCGCGGCAGCGAGGTCAGGGCCAGATGGTAGTCCCCGGACTGCACAAGATCGGTGCCGGTGACCCGGAGGGTGACGATCACACCCAGGGTCAGCAGGGCGGTGCCCAGCACGTTGAGCCACATCCGGGTACCCCGTCGCTGCGCCGCATAGGCCCAGATCGCCGGCAGAAAGAAGCAGGCTTCCTTGCTGAAAATGGCCAGGAAAGCGGTGACGAACGCGGCACCCAGAAGGCGGCGCTCCGGGCGCAACAACAGGTATATCGTCAGCAGGCCGAACAGCGCGCACATCTGCTCCACCATGCCGGTACCCCAATAGAGACATTCAAATCCCACAGGGCTGGCCGCGAAAACCGCGCCGGCCACGGCGCATGCCAGCCAGGACAGCCGCAACCGGGTGCCGATCAGCACGACCAGAACCGCACAGAGAATGTGGGCGATGATCCGGGTCACGGCGTAGGGAATCGGATTGGCGCCGAAGGCACCGTACATGGTCAGCCAATAGACCTTGTAGAAGACAAATCGCACCAGGTCGCTGCCCTTGTCGGCCAGGCCCGCGGCATCGGCCAGAAACACCCAGTCGTCGTGGAACCACCAAGCTCCCAAAGTCGGGTAGAAACCTGTGATCGCAATGACAACACCTGGGATCGCAGCCGTCGCGATCGATGAAGCTTGCCCAACGTCATGTCTCATGGATCTTGCTCCTGCCCGCAGACAAGGGTGCTCTGGGACGATCTACTCTGGAATCCTGTCGAAGCTCTTTCCCAGAATGAACTGCTCTCGAGCCAACTTGACCTGTTGTCGCATTGGACTGTCACATCCACTATCGACCATGAGCAACTGGTCGACTGCACCGTCGCAATCTCCAAGTTCTGCCAAGACAATTCCAAGTACTTGCCTACTGGCGTGGCGACCTGGATCCAGCGCGATAGACTCCACCAAAAAGTGCTTGGATGACTCCCACAGGCCTTTCTCGTAGAGACCTTTGCCAACTTCAAAGTACAAATCATCTGCGATGCTCTCGGTTTCCTGAGGGAACGGTCCTGGTAGCGTCTGTAAGACGAGGACGGCTGCCACTATCAGACCCGACAAAGCACCGGACTTCCATGCACCAGAACGAATGCTTCGAATCAACGCCAGTGCTCCAGATCCAGCCATGATTGCAAGGCCAGGGATGATTGCGATCCTGTATCGAGCCGCAGAGAAAACCAAGACGATACTCAGCGCCTGAAATGCCACGACCAGCAAGATGGGACCGCTCCGATATCGGCGCCAGTCCGTGATCAGACCCAGAACGGCGAAGGGAAACAAGACACGAAACGGGAATCCCCACTCACCAATTCGAAACACGGACACGGCCAGACATTCGGACCACTGGCGATGGAAGTAGATGTCTACAGTGCGGGGCAGTTCACGCGAGGTGACAAGTGCCAGGGACTTGTTCACGAGTCCGCCCTGGAAACGGAGAGGACTGCCATAGACGAAACGAATCACTTCTCTCCTAAAATACTCGTTGCCTCCCTTCACTCCAGGCGGGTACCCGTTGTTCTCCGGCCTTCGCAGGAGTTTCGCCCACTCTTCTCCAGGCCGGATCAGAATCGTCTCGTCCGAGTTCGGATTATTCCCAATGAAAACGTTTATCGGCCCAGATTCCGGAACAATCCCAAGTCGGCCGCATTCCTGCCAAACCAATCCTGATATTATTGACACCACAACCAGAGCACCAGCAAGATAGGCACCGACCGTGGCAAGTCGCTGACGGTCGCGCCAGACCGCCCTGAACAATTGAGCAAGCAGGCCAATCGCAACAGGAATCATCGTTGGGCGTACATAGACACTCAGCGCACCAATAACTCCAAACAGGAACCATTGTGTCCGTCCTCTGCAATCCCACAGTCGAATCGCCGCATATGTCAGGGCAGCCGACACGAAAGCAGCTGTCCCGGTTGGAAGTAGCTGTTGTTCAAAAAAGACAAGAGGCCCGTACAGGGCGACAATCCAGCCCGACAACAAGCCTAGCCGTACTCCCCCGAATCTCAGTCCGGAGAGATAGGTCAAGTAGACGGTTCCCAAGCCAAGCAGGATTTGAATCGCCTTCGCGGCCACTATGGAGGCGCCAAATACTGCGTAGACACCGGACAAGTAGAGCGGATACCAGACACCCTGCCATAGCAACCTGTCACCCGGGCTCTCCCCTGACGCGAGCATCATAGCCAAGTCGTGGTATGTTCGGCTATCAACAATCGGCTCAAGAAACGTGGGGGCTGATCGGGATTGCAAAAAGAACAACAGGCGGCAGGTCGCCGCCGCAAACATCATCAGGAGAGTCAAGTATGTCCCCCGACGAGAGCGGGGCAACCGGCTACGGGTGCACATGAACATTGTCATAGCAACCAGAGAATGGGATTCCTACGCAGAACATCTGTACTCCCATAACTCTGCGGGAAAAAAGTTCAAATTGCGTCGTGCAACAGTTGTGTCAAGGTCAGCCACCGGACCATTGTTCAATTGCTTATTTCACACAGACCAATCTGCGCGCCTTACGGGCACGTGGCTCCATTCGAGGCGGAAATAAACGTGACGTCAGCCAAGGATTCAACACCGTCGGCATTGTAGTCGATTTGAGAGTCGTAGACCCCGTTATTGAATAGATTGGTAAACATGACGGTGTCTGTGAGATCTACGACACCATCACCACTCAGATCTGTAGATCTAAACTCGATTTCATTGCCATTCTTGAAACGTGTGTAGTTTCCAGACCCTGGATACTCTTCATAGGAGAGGAAGAACGTAAATCCCCCCCCACCTGAGCCCCCTTAAGTTCAATAGGACCAGTAATATACATCATTCCAGACGCATCTGAATCGGCGTCGGGATTGATATAAGTTGGACAAAGACGCCACACCTGTGGTATTGCCGTCCAATCACCGACAACCAGCCGGATCCGTTCCTTTGCGACTCCTTGGGCGGGCAAACCATTGACCTGGACACGAACGGCGATAGTGCCGTCTGCTGACGCTCCATTCATGTGACACTGATCAAGAGAATCAAGCGAACCGTCGGGGGCTCCGGAAACAACGTACCCTCCACCCCCATTGAGCATATAGCCGTTCGGAACGTCGAGCACCTGAGCAGTAGCACTGCTACAATAGGCAGCAGCAACAAAAAAGAAAGTTAAGTACTTCATCTGCGCTATCTCCTTAACACAGGAATTGAATCCGGCGGCTGACCAGGATTCGGGTCGATACTACTTGTGAACAAATGAACCTGCAAGGGTTTTGCATCAGGCCCCTACTGGCCTGCGACATACGATTCTGGTTCACTAGGAATCACCTGGTTGTTCCCACCGCAACAAACCGCCCCCCATGGCCCAATAGGAGCAGCGGTTGCGCACTTGTCGCCCCGGCGCTCAATACCCGATACCGCTCACGCGACAGGACAACCGCTCCGCTGAACTCCTTGCCACAGACCTCGTCCCACGCCGCACCCGGCGTCACGACACGTCCAGGCCGTTCTCCGATCCTCCGCAAGTAGTAGAGACTGACATCATCCCGCGGCCCATCGCCCGACACGCCCAGTAGCACGGAATCATCCGGTCCCAGGCGTGGATTCACTACCGCGGCCAGCCCGGCCACCGCGGGCGGATCTCCCGGCGCCCACACCGGAACCATAACGTTGCGCGCACCGGTTGTGACCAGCACCAGCCCCGCACCTACCAGCACCGCCAACCGCAGCCGGGGCAACAGCACCGCTCCTACGGCCAACGCCGCCGAGACCAGCAACCCGGCACCCAGCCACGGCACGACACCGATAAACGACCAATCCAGCGGCACCTGATAGGCCGGCCCCAGCACGAAGCCGGACGCGGTCGTCCCCGCCAGTGCGGCCACGCCCGCGGCCAGCGCCCACCATCCCGGCCAGCAGCCGCCCCAACGACCAGCCAGACTGCCGCACGCTTGCTCCACCGCACCAGCGGCCAGCAGGGCCAGCGCCGCGTAGCCGGGAATCGCGTACCACGAGAGTTTGCGCTGGGATACAGTCACAAAGACCAGCAGCACGCCCAGCATCAGCCAGGGCACCCACTGCCGCCAGCGGCGCCAGCCGCCGGCCGCCAATCCTGCCAGCGCCGGCGGTACAAGCAGCGTCCAGGGCCAGGCCCCGGCGCCCAATACGCCCAGGTAATACATATGTCCGTGCGTCGCCGAAGTCTCCGCCGCCTGGAACGCCGTTCCGGTCACCACCCGACCCCAGATCACGTGCCAGAACAGGTCGCCATGCAGCGCC
>JAJRWA010000124.1 GCA_024277025.1 Candidatus Krumholzibacteriota bacterium
CGGCGGCACCCGCAATAGCGCGTTTGCGGCCCTTTGTCCCACTGGCCACTTGTGCACGATTCTGGCAACACACCGGTAGACACGAATCGCCATTCAGCAGCCAAAACCGCTGAAGGGCCGCAGGTAACGAGACTGGTGCGGCGAGAAGCCAGCCCCGGATCGACGCCCATTATTGAACAGATTCAAGAATATTCGTCGCTCGCGAAACCGGACTCACCGGAACTCCGCTGCGGGAAGGAAACCAGCATGGGAAAAATACTTTTGGTCGATGATGACCGGAGCCTGCGCAAGGTCGTCGGGTTCATCCTGGCCGAGGCCGGTCATGAAGTACACCAGGCAGCCTGCGGAGCCGAGGCCGCCTTGCAATACGACCAGATCCAACCGGACCTGGTCGTAACGGATATGCGCATGGCCCCCGGTGACGGCTTTCATGTCCTGCGCCACGTCAAGACCAGCTGCAGTTGCCCCCCGGTGCCGGTCATCATGTTCACGGCGTTCGGAACCGCTGCGCAGCAGATTCAGGCTGCGGAAATGGGTGTCTTCGCTTTGCTGACCAAACCTTGCCGCAAGGATCTGCTCTGCCTCACCGTGGCGCAGGCCCTGTGCGGCGCCGCCCCGGGGACCCCGGACGGGAAGTGACACGCCAGCGACGATCTCACACCGCGTCGTGCACCATGCCCAGTATATCCATCTCCACCTGTTTCGCGATTTCCCGCAAGGACTCCTCGTCCGAGAAGACGCCGATCAATTCGGCCGGCTTGATCGTGCCGATAACCGTCTTCCCTTTGTCCTCGTACACGCACACCCGGCAGGGCAACGCCAGACTGATCCGCATATCATGCCCCAGCACCGCAGCGGCACGCTGGGGGTTACAGACTTCCAGGATATGGCAGGCCTGGGTGAAGTCGATGCCCTTGCTCTGCAGGGTGGCCCGCAAGTCGTAGGCATGCAACACACTGTAGCCTTTGGCCGTAACCGCCGCCGTCAGGTCGGCGACCGCTGTTTCCACGTCCTTGGTCGTTTCTTCAATGGCAATCATGGTTCCCGCTTCCCTGGTCACCGTCCGATGACCGTTAGTGTTCATCTGCACTGGACGCCGTCATTGATATCAGGCGAATACTTCCGGTTACATTCAGCAGCAACCCGACCTGTCCCGTCGCGGCGGGCGACTCACCGTGACCATGGACCACCACGTCGTCGTCCACCAGGCCCTTGAAGTGTCCGGACACCGCCGACGACCGCATGGTGAATTTCTCACGGGCAAAGAGCAGGGATGATTTGGCCCGGACCTCAAGCCCGGCAGCGGTCTGGCGTACCAGACGCACCTCGCCGTCGGTTGTGAACTCAAAACCCTCCCAATCATCGGGTCCCGCATAACGATGCACCAGGGCGATCGTGCCCGCGAAATCACCCGGTTCCAGAGTGGCCTCGATTACACTATCACCCCATTGGTCCGGCAGCGCAACCAGGCCGGAACCGGCCACGGCAAGATTGAGTTCCACGCCGGGCATGAACTCCCAATCAGCCCGTCCCCCAGGGAAAGGTACGGCCTCGGTCGAAGCTGCGGCACCCTCGGTCCCGGCTGCCCCGGCGCCACTAGTCGTTGGCTGCGCCTGCACGGCGGCCGTCCTGACGCCCACGCCGTGGTCATAGACCAGAGCTCCGCCCAGGTCGGCCGTCCAGCCCATCACCCCGACGGCTACCGCAAGGACCCCGAGGTTCACCAGCGACTGCAGTTTCGGATCACCTGCCTGCCCCTGGCGGCGCCCCACCAACCAGATGACCGGCACCAGCGCCGCGAGCGTCAGCAGCATCGCCGTCCAACCAGCCAGGTCAGCATGGCGCGCCAAAGCCACTTCCGCCGCCGCCGACAAGCCGCCGGCAGCATTGGCGGCCTGCCTGCCGCTCAGCCAGGCTGCGCCCGCACCGGCGGCGGCCAAGGCCCCCAACAGATTGGCGCTCCAGCCGGCCGGGCCGAGCTTGGGCTTGACCACCTGCACCAACCGCAACAACAGGGCCGTCAGGGCCAGGGCGATCGGAAAGTGGATGATCGCCGGATGCAGACTGGGCAACGACGAATTTGCTTGCAGAAACTCCAACATATCTATACCTCGAAGCGGTTCAGGCGCAAGGAATTGGCGATTACGGAGACCGAGCTGAAACTCATGGCCGCTGCCGCAATCATCGGTGAAAGAAGCAGGCCGGTGACCGGATACAGGGCTCCGGTGGCCAGGACGATGCCCAGCACGTTGTAGGCAAAGGCCCAGAAAAGATTCTGTTTGATGTTGTTCATGGTCGCGTGGGACAGCTGGCGGGCCACGATGATGCCCCGCAGGTCGCCCTTGACCAGCGTCACGGTGGCGCTCTCCATGGCCACATCGGTACCGGTGCCCATGGCGATGCCCACCTGGGCCTGGGCCAGGGCCGGCGAATCGTTGATGCCGTCACCGGCCATGGCCACCACGCGCCCCTGATCCTGGTAGCGGCGGACCACATCGGCCTTCTGATCCGGCAGGACGCCGGCCACGACCTCGTCCACGCCCAGGCGACCGGCGACCGCCTCGGCGGTGACCTGGTTGTCACCGGTGAGCATGACCACGGCCACGCCCTCCTGTTGCAACGCACCGACCGCCGCCGCTGTCGTTGCCTTGATGGGGTCCGCCACAGCCACCAAACCGGCCAAAGCGCCGCCGATCGCCACGAACATGACAGTGGCCCCTTCGTTTCTCAGTTCATCGGCACGAGCTGTAAGCGCGGCCGCGTCGATGCCGAACTCACCGAGCAGGGTCGTGTTGCCGATGAGGACTTCTTCCCCGGCGACATCACCCTCGACACCCTTGCCGGTGTGGGACGTGAACTCGGAAACCTGGTGCAGTTCCAGACCACGCTCCTGCGCCGCCTTGACGATCGCTGCGGCCAAGGGATGTTCACTGGCCTGTTCCAGGCTCGCCACCAGGCGCAACACATGACCAGCGTCGCCGTCAGCGACAGTTTCGATGTGCGACAGGACAGGCGCACCGACGGTCAGGGTACCGGTCTTGTCGACCAGCAGCACATCCACGTCACGCATGGCCTCGATGGCTTCGGCATTCTTGAACAGCACGCCGTGGGTCGCCCCCTTGCCGCTGGCCACCATGATCGACATGGGCGTCGCCAGGCCCAGGGCACAGGGGCAGGCAATGATCAGGACCGCCACGGCATTGACCAGGCCATAGGCGAAGCCCGGTTCGGGGCCCCAGAAAAACCAGCCCGCGAAAGTCAGTGCTGAAATGGCCACGACGGCCGGCACGAAATAGCCCGCCACGGTATCGGCCAGTTTCTGGATCGGGGCGCGACTGCGCTGGGCCTCGGACACCAGTTGGACGATGCGGGCCAGCAGCGTATCGCCGCCAATCTTTTCCGTCTCGATGATAAAGCTGCCGGCACCGTTGACCGTGGCACCGACCACCTTGTCGCCCACACCCTTCTCGACCGGGATGGGCTCGCCCGTGATCATCGACTCGTCGATCACGCCGCTGCCCTCGACCAGAATGCCGTCGACCGGCACCTTTTCACCGGGCCGCACCCGGATCCGGTCACCGACGCCGACTTCCTCGATCGCCACGTCGTGCTCTGTACCGTCGGCCTCGATCCGGCGGGCCGTCTGCGGTGCCAGCTCCAGCAGGCCACGAATGGCGGCGCCGGTCTGGCTGCGGGCCCTGAGTTCAAGCACCTGCCCGAGCAGAACCAGCGACACGATGACGGCCGCCGCCTCGAAATAGACCGCCACCAGGCCATCCTCGTTTCTGAGGGCCGGCGGAAAGAGACCAGGAAACAGGGCCGCCACCACACTGTAGACATAGGTAACGCCGACCCCGAGCGCGATCAGGGTGAACATGTTGGGGGAACGCTGCACCACCGACTGCCAGCCGCGCACAAAGAACGGCCAGGCGCCCCACAGCACGACCGGAGTCGTCAGCACCAGTTGCACCATGACCAGGAACTGATCCGAGACCGAGGCGGGTAGCAGCCGACCCGACCCCAGATCAGCCATGGTCAGCACAAATACCGGAATGGTGAGGATCGTGCTGACGATGAAGCGCCGCTTCATGTCGAGAAATTCAGGATCCGGACCGTCATCCAACGAAGCCTGGACCGGCTCGAGATTCATGCCGCACTTGGGGCAGGATCCCGGCTCGTCCTGGATCACTTCGGGATGCATGGGGCAGGTATATTGAGCATCAGACATGAGGCGCTCCTCGCTGAAAGAGAGGAGTCAGGCCACCGCACCAGCACCAGGGGGATCGGCACACTTGCGGCAGCCCGACAATAAGACTCGGGCTACTTGGACACAATCGATCCGCAACGCAGCATCTTGGACCCGTAGTAGGGATTCGTAATCTTTTTCCCGTTCTGCAGCCAGTTCTTCTTGACCATGGGGCAGTAGGCCACGTTGGGCGCGTCGCCGGTCACCAGTTCCCGGTAGGCCACCATCGCCTCGCTCAGGTCGCCAAACGCGGCGCGGGCCGCCTTGATATCCTTGGCCTCGGACAGATCCGCCGCTGATTCGCCCAAACCGGGCAGCACCTTGAGCAGAGCCGCCGCATCCTTGCTCTCAACGCCGGTGGCCTCGATATCGAAATCGTCACTCAGGGCCCGGGCCGCCTTGGCGATGGCTGCGGCGTGCTTGTCGATACCCTTGATGCTGTCGCCGGCCAGAGCGGTCTGGATGGCCAGGTAATCCTGCACCATGGCGTCAAACGCCGCCGGCTGGTCATGGCTGTGAGAGCCGTGATCGTGGTGTCCGCCACCATCGGCCAGAACCGGGGCGGCAATCGCGGTCGTCATCAGGAAGATGGCAAACAGGGCGGCTTTTCTCGAAAACATAGGCTTGCTCCTTGGCTGAGGGCCCAGCGACCGGTCCGAGGCGGTCCTGAACCCCTGTGCATAACGAATTTGTTGACGTTCCCGCTAGAGCACTGATCATGCCTACTTCAACCATCTGTCGTTACACTACTTACAAAAACCCACCCGCGCGAACAACAATAGTATTTGAGAATATTGTTCAAGATGGAGAATATTGTCGGTGCCAGACAGGGCCCGCGGCCGGGTTCGCCCGGCGTTGACACGGGCTGGGACGTCACCTAGTGTGCCAGCTATGCTGGCCCATCTGGATCGTCTTGCAAGGACCGGAAAATGACCGACGAACAGCCCGAGAATCCCGACACGAACCGGAATTTCCTGCACCGGTACGGCTTGGTCCTGGCGATGATCGCCGTAATCAGCGCCCTGCACTACCTGACACCCCACGGTGGCGTCCATGACCACACCAACCATACGACAACGGTGCCCTGGTACGCCAATCTGCACGGTATCTACCGGCGCCTCTACTACTTCCCAATCATTCTGGCCGCCTTCCGGGGCCAGCTCACCGGCGGTGCGGGCGCGGCGCTGCTGGTGGTCGCGCTGTATGTCCCCCATGCCACCGGCCTGATCGGGCACGACCCGGGCACCGCCGTCGAAAAATATCTGGAGATGGCCCTGTATCTGGGCGTCGGCATTGTCACCGGCATCCTGGTCGGCCGCATTGATCTGGCCCGCAGCCGCCTGCAACAGACCGCGGAAGACCTGCGCCGGGCCTTGGCCGACAAGACGGACATGGAGGCCGAGCTCGTGCGCACGGCCCGCCTGGCGGCGGTCGGCCGCCTTTCCGCCGGCCTGGCCCACGAAATCCGCAACCCCCTGGCCAGCATTCAAGGCTCGGCCGAAGTCCTGAGTGACGACTTCCCCCCGGATCACCCCAAAGGGGGCTTGTTTCGCATCATGCTGAACGAGACCGGGCGCCTGAACCAGGTGCTGACCCGCTTCTTGACCTACGCCCGCAGCCAGCCCGGTGAGCGCGAAGAGTTCGATCTGACGGCGGAGGCCCAGGCCGTGCAGCAGTTGCTGGCGCACCAGCCGGATACGCCAGCCCTGGCCGTCGAAGGCATAACGCACCTGCCGGCGATCGGAAATCGGGAACAGATTCGGCAGGTGTTGTTGAATCTGGCGATCAATGCGGCGGCCGCCGCCGGTCCGACAGGCCAGGTGACCCTGGTTACCGAACGCACCGACGACGAGGCGGTCTGCCGGGTGATCGATTCGGGACCCGGTTTCTCAGCTGCGGCCATCGAGCATTTCGGTACACCGTTCTTCTCGACGAAGCACGAAGGCACTGGTCTGGGCTTGGCCACCAGCCTGCGGATCGTCGAGGATCTGGGTGGCACCCTGCGCATCGACACCGACTACACCCTCGGCGGCAGCGTCGTGCTCGGATTGCCGGTTGCCAATCAGACCTGACTTTCGACGAAAGGACCGTGATGGCCCGCATCCTCCTGATCGATGACGACAACAGCCTGCGCGAGGTCGTGCGTTTCATCCTGACCGAAGCCGGGCACGATGTGACGACTGCCGCCAGCGGTGAAGAAGGCCTCACTTTGCTGGGTGAAGATCCGGACCTCGTGATCAGCGACATCCAGATGCCCGGCATCGACGGCATGGAGGTGTTGCGCCGCATCCGCGAAGCGGACGATGGCGCGGGCGGGCCGCCGGTTGTCATGCTGACCGCCCACGGCACCGTCAAACAGGCCGTGACAGCCATGCAGCTGGGCGCATTCACCTACCTGCTGAAGCCCTTTGCCCGCGAAGAACTGAAGCTGACGGTCGAGCAGGCCCTGCGCACGCAGCACCTGGAAAAGGACAACGTTCGCCTGCGGGGCCTGCTGAAGCGGCGCCAGGTGGACTCGGGCCTGGTCTACCGCTCGGGGCAGATGAAACGCTTCATGGCCGACCTGCGCCAGGCCGCACCCAGCGACGCGACGGTGCTTGTCGTCGGGGAGAGCGGCACGGGCAAGGAACTCGTGGCCCGCGCCTGCCACGACCTGAGCCCCCGCTGGGACAAGCCGTTTGTTGTCGTCAACTGCGGGGCCATCCCTCACCAGCTCATGGAATCCGAGCTTTTCGGCCACGCCAAGGGCGCGTTCACCGGTGCGGACCGGGCCGCCCGCGGCAAGGTGCGCGGCGCCGAGGGCGGCACCCTTTTTCTGGACGAGATTGCCGAACTGCCCCTCGAATTGCAGCCCAAGCTGCTGCGCGTACTGGAGTCCCGCCAGGTCGACCCGGTGGGCGACCACAATCCGGTTTCGGTCGACTTCCGTCTGGTCTGCGCCACCCACCGCGATCTGGAACAGGAGGTGGCCGCCGGACGCTTCCGCGAGGACCTGCTTTACCGCATCAACGTGCTGCAGATGAGTCTGCCCCCCTTGCGGGAGCGTCCCGAGGACATCGCCCTGCTGTGGGACCACTTCACGCTCCTGCACGCGGGCAGTCAGGTGGCATCGGAGCCCTCGGTGCTGGCGGCCCTGGACGCCCGTCCCTGGCGCGGCAACGTCCGCGAGCTGAAGAACCTTAATCAGCGGCTGGTGCTGATGCGCCGCGGTGATACGATCACGGCCGACGATCTGCAGCGGCTGGCCCCCCAGGCGGGCACGGTTGCGCCGGCGGCCACACCGGCGATGACTACCGAACCGGGCGGCCTGCCCCTCGGTCCGCTGCCCGAGTCGGGCGTCTCGCTGGTCGAACTGGAAAAGGAAGTCATTCGGCGGGCCCTGGCCGCCTGTGGCGGCAACCGCAGCAAGACGGCCGTTTTCCTGGACATTCCCCGGCATGTCCTGGTGTACCGGATCAGCAAGTACGAGCTGGGCTAGCGCCCGGGCGACAGGCAGCAGGAGGCACCATGGCGCAATCCGGTTCCCGCAATGTCATTTTCGCCGCGCTGGCCGGCAACACCCTGATTGCCGCGACCAAGCTGGGCGCCGCCGCGGTGACCGGCAGCTCGGCCATGCTCTCCGAGGGGATCCACTCCCTGGTCGATACGGGTAACCAGATCCTGCTCCTGGTGGGCCTGGGCCGCTCAAAGCGCCAAGCCGATCCCGCCCATCCTTTCGGTTACGGCAAGGAAGTCTACTTCTGGTCCTTCGTCGTCGCCATCCTGATCTTCGCCGGCGGCGCCGGCGCCTCCATCTACGAAGGTATCCGCCACCTCAACCATCCGGAACCGATCACCAACGTGCGCCTGAACTACCTGGTGCTGGCGCTGGCTTTTGTTTTCGAAGGCGCAGCCTGGGTCTTCGCTCTGAAGGAGTTCCGGCGCACGAAGGGGCCGCGGAGCTACCTGCAGGCCGTGCGCGACAGCAAGGACCCGGCGACTTTTGTCGTCTTGTTCGAGGACGCCGCCGCGCTGTTGGGGATCGTGGTCGCCTTCCTGGGCATCTGGCTGGGCCAGGTGACGGGACTGGTGTGGCTGGACGGGGCGGCCTCCGTGGTCATCGGCCTGATCCTGGGTTTCACGGCCTGGCTGTTGGCGGTCGAGACCAAGGACCTGCTGATCGGCGAGGCGGCCACGCCCGAGTGCATTGCCGGCATCGGCAATCTGGCGGCCGCGGCCGAGGGGGTCCAGAGCGTGAACGAAGTCTTGACCCTGCACATGGGCCCGGAGTATATCCTCGTCAACCTGAGTCTCGATTTCCGGGACGATCTGACCGCGGACCGGATTGAAGACATCGTGGCGCATCTCGACCGGGAGATCCGGCGCGAGTGGCCGCTGGTCAGGAAGATCTTTGTCGAGGCCGAGGAAGAACAGCCGCCAGCCTGACGGAACGACAACACGGCAAGGAGCCGAAATCAAGACCCGCATCCGCCATATCGTTTTCTGCTGTCTGCTCGGACTGCTGCTCGTACCCACGGTGACCGCCCTGGCCCAGGAGTGGCGGGTCCACAAGGTCAGGCGCGGCGAGAACCTGACGCTCATTGCCCGCAAGTACGACGTCAAGGTGCAGGAGCTGCGCGACTGGAATAGTCTGCGCAGTGATGAGCTGGCCATCGGGCAACGGCTGCGTATTCCCCAGCGCGACCAGGAATGGTACGTGGTGCAACGCGGCGACAACCTGACCGCCATCGCCCGGCGGCACGATTTGTCGGTGGCCCTGCTCAAGCAGATCAACAATCTGCGGGGCAACACCATCCAGCCCGGACAACGTCTCAAGCTGCGGCCGACGCCCCTGGACGAGGCCGTGCACGTGGTGCGCAGCGGCGAATCCCTGAGCGAGATCGCCCAGCGCTACGGCCTGACCACCAAGAAGCTCAAGGAGATCAACGGCCTGACCAGCGACGTGATCGCCAGTGGCCGGAAGCTGCGCCTGAAGCAGGTGGCCAGTACCGTGCACATCGTCGAGCGGGGCGACGCCCTCTGGGAGATCGCACGCAGCTACGGCATGACCGTCGCCGAGATCAAACAGCTCAACGGCCTGACCAGCGACCGCATCTATCAGGGGCAGGAATTGAAACTGACCGGCACGGTCACCACCGTGCGCGCCACCTACAAGGTGCGCAAGGGCGACAGCCTGTCGGAGATCGCCCGCCTGCACCAGATGAGTCTGCGCGAGCTGCGGCAGTTGAATCGTCTGAACGGATCGGTTATCCACCCGGGCCAGGTCCTGCGGGTCAGGCCTGTGCCCGGCACGCCTCAGCGGCAGACGCCCGAGGGCCTGAACTGGAGCGTGTTGAAGGTTCCGGTGCCCGGCGTGCCCATGGTCAAGGGGCCCAATGGCCCATACTACTACGCCCCGCCCCGGGCTTACCGCCAGCAAAGCCGCAACTACTTCGAGGAGAGCCGGATATCGCCCCAGACCGCGTACCGGCACGCGCGCAAACTGTGGGACCAGTTCGAGAAAACAGTCGACAGCATGGGCCGCCTGAGCAACCGGCTGGCTGGCTGGACCTTTGTCCTGGATCCAGGTCACGGCGGCATCGATCCCGGCACGATCGTCAAGGCCAGGGACGACAAGGGCAAGGTCTTCTACATCGTCGAGGACGAGTACGTGCACGACATCGCCCTGCGCGTGTACGTGCTGCTGCGTCTGCACGGTGCCGACGTGACCCTGACCCTGTTGAGCCCGAACCATCTGCTGCGGCAAAGCGAGCCGGTCACCAGCACCTTCGTCCACGACCGCAACGAGGTCTTCAACAGCGCCGCCTGGAACCGGCGCAACAAGCCGTCAAGCTGGCCCAAGGGCGGGCAGAAGTATCTCAACGAGCGCATTGCCGTGGCCAGGCGGGCCTTCAAGGGCGTGCCGGCCGACCATCAGGTATTCCTGAGTTTCCACGCCGACAATGTGTCCGCTTTTGGCGAGGTCGTCACGTTGTTCTACTTCCAGAACCGGCACCGGACAGACAAGACCTCGCGTGCGTTCGCCCGCAAACTGCTGCCGGCCATGGGCGCGGGCGCCCGGGCCACGGGCAAGGATCTCGGCGTGCTGCGCCAGAACCCCGCGCGGTACAAACTGCTGCTGGAAATGCGCAATCTGGCCTACCAGGATCACATCTGGGCCATCCGCTACGAGGAACTGCGCCAGCGCGACGCCGAGAAAGTCGTGCAGGCGCTGTTGGACGCCGTGCCCCAGCCCTGACCTACGGCCCGGCCAGCAACCGGGCCGCCGTCACTCCTTCAGTCAACAGGTAGGCTGCCCGCCCTTTCGGCAGCACGAACTCCTGCCGGTCGCCCGGTCGCCAGGTGACGACCACCCGCCACGGTCCCGCGGCGGCGCCCAGCCCGAAGTGCAGCGGGGCCACGGTCGAGTTCCAGTAGTGCAGCACGCTGCGCACCTGGCGCGTCTGCACGCCGCTCGTGGTGTGCAGTTCAACGACGGCGCCCAGGCCGTGCGGAGCCCCGCCCGCCGTCGCCAGTTCAATGGTCAGGCCCGGATTTTCCGTTGTGTTCTCGTGCAGGACGCAAAGTCCCTGGCGGTCCGGGAAGTCCTCCTGACCATGGATCTGCAGCAGGTCCAGATCCCCGTCCCGATCCAGATCCATGGGCCAGGCGCCGCAGGGCAAGGCCGCGACCGCGGCCCGCCCCCCACTGTCCTGAAACATCAACGAAGTTTCCATCGCCCGCGCCGCGTGCCAGCAGGTTCGGTCGATTGTGGAATTCCTGGTCCAGCATCATCACCTGCAGATCCAGAAAGCCGTCGTTGTCAAAATCCGCCAACAGGGCGGAGTTCAGCTCCGGCGCCAGCGGCAGGTGGGCCAGACTCGGTCCCGCCACGAACCGAAGGTGCCCCGGAGTGCTTTCGTTCAGATAGATCTGGACTCCACCGAGGTAGCGAAAGACGTACAGGACATCCAGATCACCATCGTTGTCCACGTCGCCGAGGACAATGTCCTTCAGCGTCGTGCCCCGCAGGGGCAAGCCCGCCGCTGCCGTCACCTCGACCAGGCCGCCGTACCCGTCATTGTGGAACATGAAATGACCGTCGCCGGCCAGGATCAGATCCGGGTGTCCGTCGCGGTCCAGATCCCCGGCCGCGGCCAACGAGAAATAGAGGCCGCGACTGTCCTTGAAACCGGCACGGGTCGGATCCGGTCTGAGGTACGGGTTGACCGGCTCGCTCTGGTCGCGCCAACGTTTGCCGTCATAGCGGTACAGGCGGGTCGGGGTTTGGAAATTCAGGACGATCAGTTCGGGAAACCGGTCGGCATCGAGACGGACGAAGAGGGCGCCGCGCCCCCGGGCCCGGGCGTCGGCCATGTCGTGTCTGGCCGGCAGCCGGTTCACATATTTGCCATCGGGCCCCAGCATCCACATCTTGTTGGGACCGGCGCCCTGGCCACGGTCCGCACCGACGGTGACGAACAGGTCCCAGTCACCATCGCCATCGTAGTCGCAGGCGGCAGTGCCGTGTTGGTCGATGTCAAGGCAGGGCAGAAAAGCGCAGCTGTCCTGGCGGACCAGGCCCAGGCTCGGCCCCTGCAGGTACAGCCCCACTCCGTTGCCGTGATGATTGAGCAGGAAATCCAGGCGGCCGTCGCGGTCGATATCCGCCCAGGTGCCACCGAAACTCTTGCCGGTCGCGGGGAAATCGGTCCGGTGGACTTCGCGGAAGAGTGTCCCGGCCGGAGCGCCGGTGGCCAGGGACAGCCAGACGAGCAGGACGCCGGCGACGAGGCCGGCCCCCGGCCGACAGGCTGCCCGGTTTTTCTTCATGGCCCGATCCTACCTGCTGCCGTCGATGCGATCAACAACGCACGAACGGCGTTCAGCGAAGCACCCAGTTCTGCACGCCCTGTTCCGCCAAAAAGGACTCGGCCCGGTCACCGTGCAGCATGGCCAGGGTGGCCAGCAACCCGGCCTCGGTGCAGGTGTCGCCCAGGACCGTCACCGAACGCGGCGCCCGCAGCACCGGCCAGCCCGTGCGGGGATTGAGGATATGGGGATAGCGGACCCCGTCCCGCAGCAGAAACCGCCGGGCGTCGCCACTGGTGGCCAGGGCGCCGACCTTCAGTTCCAGTTGCAGGCCGGCCGCCTCCCCGGCACCCGGCGACTCGACGCCGACCAGCCAGGGGGCGCCGCTCCCCACAGCCCGCAGATCGCCGCCAAAATTCACCAACACCGCAGCCGGCGTGCGCTCGGCCAGCATGGTCGCCACCCGGTCCACGGCGTACTCCTTGCCCAGACCGCCGAAATCAATCTCCATGTCCGGCGGAACGGAAACCAGCGGACGCTGCCAGGATATCTTCGACCAACCGATGAGCGGCAGCAAAGCCTTGGCCGCCTTGCGCGACGGCACCCGGCCGGACCCGTCGAACCGCCAGATACGCCGCAACACGCCGCTGGTCACGTCAAAGCGCCCACCGCTGATCTCATGGCAACGGTCGGCGAAATCCAGCAAGTCTGCGGTTTCGTCGTCAACGGCGACCGGGCGGCCGCCGCTGTGATTGATCGCGTGGATGATGTTGTCGTTGCGGTAGCGGCTGAACTTGGCCTCGATCCGGCGGGCCTCGACCGCTGCGGCCTCGCACAGGCGGCGCGCCGCGGCCTCCTGCTCAACGGCGAGCAGGATTTCGCAGGGACTGGCCATGGCCGCGAAGTCCCCCTGCCAACCGATCCCATGCCGACGCAACCGCACCGCCACTACTGGAACAGGTTGAAGCTGTAGCCCACCTGCATGATGAGGGCATTGACCGTCGGAAACAAATCGTAGTTGCGCAGGTTGCCGATGGCGTCAGCCGGATGGCTCTCACCCATCTGGGCGTAGTATTCCACCCGCACCGTCAATTCGTGATCGTCACCCACAATGCGTCCATGGGTCAGGCCATAGGTCACGGTGTACATGTCGCCCAGACGATAGTCGGCCGAGGCGTGCCCCGGCAGGGCTTCACCATCCACCAGGTAGCGGTGGTAGAAATCCGCCGCCGTCTGGTTGTAGTAGCGCAGGTGCGGCTTGAAGAACTTGCGGTCGCCGAAATTCCAGCGATAGGTCAGGTCCACGGTGTGGGACCGCACCCCCCAGTCATCGCGGAAAAACCGGTATGAAAGATGCACGATGTCCCGCCCCAGATGCCGGACCAGACGCCCGAACAACACGTGCTTGTCGCGGGCGTCGGGACGGCCCTCGTACAGGTAGGCGTCCGCCGCGCGCGGATCGCCGGTGACCGGATCGACCACGCTCAGCAGCTTGAACGGATCGGTCTGGTAGTCGGTCACATGGCTGTATGTGTAGTTGAAGTGCACAACGGTCCGCCGATTGAACACCTGGGTCAAACCCAGACCCAGATCCATTGTCTGCTTGGTGCCGTTGCCGGGCAGTTTGGCCTTCTGGGTACCTTCGTCCGGCATGGCCGAGAACGGTACCGGTCGCCCGCCCTCGGGGTTGATCGTGTCGTGAAAGAAGGCCCCACGCAGGGCTATGGTTGTGTTGCGCTGATTGAAGTCCCTGGTCAGCGCCAGGTTGCCACCGAGTGAAACGTAGTCGTACTCCCCGGAGCCATAGAGTCCGACGCTGAAATTCGTCACCCGGTTGACCGGCATGGTCAAACCCACACTGCCGGCGCCGCGCGTGTCCCGGAAGGTGTCGTCCAGCGGCGTGTCACCCGGTGCGGTGCGGTAGCTGCCGCGGCCGGACGGTCTGGTGAACGTCTGGGTAAACGACGCCGGCGTCGCACCGTTGGCCGACGCCCCGGTCAACGCATCGAACACGAGCCGGAAATTAAGGCTCTTGCCACTGTCAAACTGGTGATTGCCGTTGACGATGGCTTCGAAGGCGCTGACCCGGCCCGGCTCCGTGTAGCCCAGAATCGCCGTGTTGACTTCAGTGGCCTCGGCCGTGCTGCCGGCCAGCCCCAGCAGGCCACAGGCGCCCATGATTGCCGCCCGGACCGCGCCCTCGGACGCGCCGACCGGCGTGTCGGTTTCCCGCCTAGTTGCAGCCACAGCCACCACCCGCCGTGCCCAGACCGCCCGTCGAGGCTTCCTTGCTGAAGTAGATATGCTCATCCAGGGCCGTGATGATCACGTCCGGATCGATTTCCATGCCGGGCTCGGCCAGCAGGTCCCGCTCCCAGGGCTTGACGCCCAGGTTCGCACAGCCGGTCAGACCACTGCCCGTCATCCCCAGCAATATCACTATCGCGCCCGCACCGACTGTCTGCTTGACTCGCATCAGGGTTCCTTCCTGTTCAAAGCCGCCGCGAGTTCATCTTCCCGCGGCTCCCTCTCCGTCTTGAGAAAACCGATATGACTGGCGATCAGCTTGCCCTCCCGGTCGTACAGATACGAACTCGGCATGCCCTCCAGTTCGTACTGCGCCGCCAGCACTCCCTCCGGGTCCTCGAACTGCCGGATACCGGGTGCGATTTCCGCCGCCATCTTCGCCGCCGCTCCCGGTTTGTGGTCCAGATTGACCATGACCACCTGCAGACCCCGCTCGCCGTATTTCTGCTGCATGGCGTTCAGCCAGGGCAGGGACAGGCGGCAGGGCGCACACCACGAGGCCCAGAAATCCACGAGCACAACCTGGCCCGCAAAGCCATCGAGCTCAAAGGCCGACGCCGGCAGGGGCCTGGCGCCGGCGGCCGGCACGTCCTGGGCCCGGGCACTGACCGCGAGGGCGGCCAGCAACAACAGAATATGCGAAACTTTCAGCGCACGACTCATCGGGACATTCCTTTGTCTTGCGGATTCAACCCTTGAGGATATAGGAACAGCGCGTTCATTCCGCCACGATTCTGGTCAAACACCGTCATTTGGACTATGATCGTTCACCTGCTGCGGATACGCACCAACATACAGTCCACAACGGAGGCGCCAATGAGCTGCATTCCCCCTCGTATATATCGGATTCTATGCCTCGGGTTCCTGCTTGTCATGTTTTTCCTGTCGGCAGCCTCTGCCGGGGACCGGGTCACGGGCCACGATTTCGCGACCCGCAGCGAAGTGATTGCCCGGCACGGCATGGCGGCCACCAGCCAGCCCCTGGCCACTCAGATCGCCCTGGACATTCTCCGGCAGGGCGGCAGCGCCGTGGACGCAGCCATCGCCGCCAACGCGGCCCTGGGCCTGATGGAGCCCACCGGCAGCGGCATGGGCGGCGACCTGTTCGCCATCGTCTGGAGCGCCAAGGACGAGAAGCTCTATGGATTGAACGCCAGCGGCCGTTCGCCGCAGAGCCTCACCCTGGCCGAATTCCAGTCCCGCCAGCTGACCCACATCCCGCCCTATGGTCCCCTGCCGGTCACCGTACCGGGCTGTGTGGACGGTTGGTTCGAACTGCACGAAAAGTTCGGCAAGCTGGCAATGTCCCAGGTGTTGGCCCCGGCCGTCAGCTACGCCCGGGCAGGCTTCCCCGTCAGCGAGTTGATCGCCCACTACTGGCAGTTGAGCGTGACCACCCGCCGCGACCAGGCCAATTTCCTGGAGACCTTCACCACCGACGGCCGGGCGCCGGGCAAGGGTGACATCTGGGTGAACAAGCCCCTGGCCGATACCCTCGAATTGATCGGCCGCGAGGGGCGCGATGTTTTCTATCGCGGCCAGTTGGCCACAGTCATCGCCCAGACCGTTCAGGACGCCGGCGGTTTCCTGACCACCGATGATCTGGCCCGGCACCACAGCGAGTGGGTCACGCCGGTCAAGACCACTTACCGCGGCGCCGAAGTCTGGGAACTGCCGCCCAATGGCCAGGGCATCGCCGCCCTGCAGATCCTCAATATCCTCGAGACCTTCGACGTCGCGGCCATGGGTTTCGGCAGCACCGACTACGTGCACGCCTTTGTCGAGGCCAAGAAACTCGCCTTTGCGGATCGGGCCCGCTTCTACGCCGACATGGATTTCGCCGCGGTGCCGGTGGCCGGCCTGATATCCAAGGAATACGCCGCCGAACGCGCCGCGCTCATCGACATGAAGCGGGCCGCCAGACGCCTGGACGCCGGCAATCCGGCCCTCTACCAGGGTGACACCATCTACCTGACGACCGCCGACAGCGAAGGCAACATGGTTTCGCTGATCCAGAGCAACTACCGGGGCATGGGCAGCGGCGTGTGTCCCAAGGGGCTGGGCTTCGGCCTGCAGGACCGGGGTGAGCTGTTCAACCTCGCGACGGGCCAGGCCAGCACGTACGCGCCGGGCAAGCGCCCCTTCCACACGATCATCCCGGCCTTTGCCAACCTCGGCAACGATTTCCGGCTGGCTTTTGGCGTGATGGGCGGCGCCACGCAACCCCAGGCGCACGCCCAGATCATCATCAACCTGGTGGATTTCCACTTCAACCTGCAGGAGGCCGGCGACGCGCCACGCATC
>JAJRWA010000125.1 GCA_024277025.1 Candidatus Krumholzibacteriota bacterium
GAGGTCGGATTGGAGACGATCCGCAAGGCGGCCGGCCGGGCGGCGAAGAAGGCGCGCGGCATGAAGTGTGCGCGGGTGCTGGTGGCGATACCGCCCACCGGGGCGGTGGCGTTCGACGACGAGAGTTTTGCCCGTTGCTGGGCCGAGGGGGCCGAGATGGCTCTGTCGCCCACCGGGGCCCTGAAGACCGACAAGCCCAGGGCCGCGGCCCGCCCCACGGCCTGGAAGCTGCTCGCCGGCGCCGATCGGCTGGTCGCGCTGCGTCGCGGGGTGCAGGAGGCCGAGGCCTTTGTCGCCGGTTGCCTGTTCGCCCGTGAGCTGGTCAATCTGCCGCCCAATATCTTGACCCCGATCGACCTGGCCAGGCGCTCCCGGGCCATGGCCAAAGCCGAAGGTCTCAGCTGCACGGTTCTGAATGTGCCGCAGCTCCGGAAGCTGAACATGGGCGGCCTGCTGGGGGTGGGGCAGGGCAGTCGTCAGGAACCGCGCCTGATCAGCATCCGCTACCGGGGTGGCGGCAAGCAGGCCCCGTCGATTGCTCTGGTGGGCAAGGGCATCACCTTTGACACCGGCGGCATCAGCCTGAAACCCGGGGCGGGCATGGATCTGATGAAAACCGACATGGGTGGGGCGGCGGCCGTGCTGGGTGCCGTGCTGACGGCTGCCCGGCTGAAGCTGAAGGTCAACCTCCATGTGGTGGTGCCCACCGCCGAGAACATGCCCGATGGTCTGGCCATCAAACCGGCCGACGTGCTGACCATGGCCAATGGCAAGACGGTCGAGGTGCTGAACACCGACGCGGAGGGCCGCCTGATTCTGGGTGACGCCCTGTGGTACGCGGGCCGCGACAAGCCGGATCACATTGTTGACGCGGCGACGCTGACCGGCGCCTGTGTGGTGGCCCTGGGCAACTACTTCGCCGGGGTGATGGGCAACAGCGGCGTGCTGATGGACGCTCTGCGCCAGGCTGGCGGCGAGACTCATGAACGGGTCTGGCCCCTGCCTCTGGTCGACGAGTACAAGGACGAAGTGAAGGGGACCTGGAGCGACCTGAAGAATCTGGGCAATGGTCGCGAGGGCGGGGCCGAGACGGCGGCCGCCTTCCTGTCCAACTTCGTTGCCGAAGACATGTCCTGGGCCCACGTCGATATCGCCGGTCCGTCCCATACGAAGGCGGCCCAGCCCACTTGCCCCAGGGGCGGGACGGGCTTCGGCGCGCGTCTGCTGGCGCGGACCCTGCAGATCCTTGTCTCCTGACACGGCTGCCAACGGTGACGGCGCTGCCCCGGTAGCGGGGCAGCGCCTGTCGGCTCTGAGCCGGCGTCAACTGGCGGCGACCATCGCGGCCATGGCGACGCCGGTGGTGCTCGGCCAACTTTCCCAAACCCTGATGGGACTCGTGGACACGCTGATGGTCGGCCGCCTGGGCGAGACCCAGCTGGCGTCCGTGGCCGTGGCCACGCTGCTGTTCTCGGCCCTGGCCATGTCCATCAAGGCCATCGATGTGGCGGCCCAGACGTTCACCGCCCGGCGCGTGGGCGAAGGACGCGACGACGAGGTGGGCGCGGTGCTGACCACGGCCCTGACCGTGTGCCTGGGCGCCGGCGCGGTCTGCATGATGGTGGGGCTGGTCTGGCCCGAGGCCCTGATGCGCCTGGTCACCAGGGATCCGGCCGTCCGTGAGCTGGGGCGGCAGTATCTGGTCTATCGGTACGCCGGCATACTGCCGTTGCTGGTCTTTTTTCAGGCCAAGGCGGTCTTCGACGGCATCGGCTGGACCCGGATCGGCATGGGCGTCGGTATCGGCATGAATCTGGTCAATGTTCTCTTCAACTGGGTCTTCATTTTTGGCAAATGGGGAGCGCCCGCCCTGGGCGTGGGCGGCGCCGCTCTGGCCAGCAGCCTGAGTGCCCTGCTGGCCGCGCTGGTGATTGCCGGCTTCCTGGTCTACGGCCCCACGCGGCGGCGTTTTCGCCTGATCTGCCGGACCAATTTCCAGCGCCGCCTGATCGGGCCGTTCCTGCGCATCGCCTGGCCGCCGGCGGTCCAGACCCTGGGTATCGTCATCGCCCTGGTGATCTTCAATTACCTGCTGGGGCTGGTCAGCACGCTGGCGGTGGCCACGGGAAACGTCGTGCTGCGCATCGCTTCGCTCAGCTTCATGCCGGGCGTCGGGGTGGGGGCGGCGGTGCAGACGCTGGTCGGCCAAAGCCTGGGTCGGCTGGATCCGGTGGGCGCCCGGCGGGCCGCGGTCGGCGGGGTGGGGCTGTCGGTGGTTTTCATGGGCCTGTTCGGTGTTTTTTTTCTGGCGACACCGGCATTTTTTCTGCGGCTGTTCAGCAGCAGTGAAGGTCTGCTGCGCGAGGGGATGCCGATCCTGCGCCTGATGGGACTGGTGCAGGTCATCGACGCGGTGGGTTTGACCCTGTCCGGCGCGTTGCGCGGCGCCGGCCTGACCTGTGCCGTGATGATGGTCGACGTCGGCACGGGGTTCGTACTTTTGCCGCCGCTGACTTATCTTTTTGCGATCGTCATGGGTGGCGGCCTGATGGGGGCCTGGCTGGCCCTGCTGACCTGGTTCACGCTCTACGCCGTGGGCATGGTCTGGATCTTCGTGCGCAGCGACTGGCAGGAGGTGAGGATTTGAGCGGTTACCGTGAAAACGATGATGGGCTGCTGCCGGATCCGGGCCTGCTGAAACCGCCTGCCCGGTCGGAGCACGAGGTGCTGACGGTCCGGCAGGTGAACGAACAGATCTCCGGCGCCATCGCCCGGGCCTTTCCCGGCACGGTCTGGGTCCGGGGTGAGGTCCAGCGGCTGCCCCAGGATGCGGCCCGCCGCACGCACATCTATTTCGAACTGCACGAGACCGGCAGCAGCGGGGCGGCCGAGTACCAGCTCTCGGTGTCGCTCATGGGCTGGGATCGTCAGCGCTTCGGCCTGGGCCGCTACCTGGACGGCAGTGACCCCGACTTCCAGTTCGCCAACAAGATCGAGGTCTGCCTCGAGTGCAAGGTCGATTTCTACGCCAAGTTCGGCAAGTTGAGCCTGAAGGTCGTCGGTGTCGACACCAATTTCGCCCTGGGCCGGCTCGAGGCCCGGCGGCGCGAGACCCTGGCCTACCTGGAAGCCCACGGCCTGCTCAGCCTGAACCGGGCGGTCAAGCTGCCCGAACTGCCGCTGCACGTGGGCCTGATCACCTCGCCGGGCAGTGCCGCGGAACAGGATTTCCGCACCGGCCTGGCCGCCAGCCCCTGGGCTTTCATCGTCAACCTGACAGGGGCCCGGATGCAGGGCGCGCAACTGCAGGACGAGGTTATCGCGGCCCTGGGCCGGCAAGTGACCGCGGGTGTGGACGTGGTGGTGATCACCCGCGGCGGCGGTTCGCGGGCCGACCTGAGCTGGTTCGACCAGCAGCCCCTGGCCGAGGCCATCGCCCGCTGCCCGTTGCCGGTGGTCACGGCCATCGGGCACGAGATCGACCGGTCCATCGCCGATCTGGTCGCCCACCACAGCTGCAAGACGCCGACGGCGGCGGCCGAGTTTCTGGTCGCCACCATTGGCGAGGCGGCCGCGCGGGTGGCCGAGGCCGAGGCGCGCCTGGTGGCCGCCGCCGCCGCCGCGCTGGACGAGGCCCGTGAACGGTTGGCGATAGGTGGGCAGTTGCCCCAGGCTGCCCGGGGCGCCGTGCTCAGGGCCCGGCTGCGTTTTCAGGCCGCGGCCGGTCGCCTGCAGCAGGTCGTGGGCGGCAGCCTCGCCGTGCGTCAGAGACGTTTGACCGATCTGCGGGTCAGGCTGGGCAGCGCCGCGACCACCGCCCTGAGCCGCCACGAAGTACGTCTGGGCCGGTTGTCGGCCGGTTTGGCGGGTACGGCCGCGGCGCGTTTGCAGACGGATCGGGCCCGGCTTGACCAACAGCAGGAGCGCCTGGCCCGCGAGGCGTTGCGGCCGCTGGCGCCCTGGTCCCGCCGCTTGGCGGGCTATGAGACGCAGGCCCGCCTGTTGGATCCGGCGCGGCTGCTGCAACGCGGTTACACGATCACCCTGGGGCCCGACGGCCGGTCCCTGGACCGGGCGGCCAAGGTCGGGCCCGGGGACATCCTGAAGACGGTCTTTGTTGACGGTGAAGTGAGAAGTATTGTTCAACCCGGTGGCGGCGCCGGCAAATCCAAGCAGGGAAAGGCCAGAAAAGATGGCGGAAAAAAAGGCAAGGCCCACGCCGGCCAAAAAACTCTCTTTCGGTGAGGCCGTGGCCGAGGTCGAAGAGATCCTGGCGGGCCTGGAGCGCGAGAACGTGGACATCGACAGTCTGGGCAGCGAGGTCAAACGGGCCGTCGAGCTGATCCAGGTCTGCCGTGAAAAGCTGGAGAAGACCGACAGCGAAGTGCGTGGCCTGGTGGCCGGTCTGCAGGGCGAAACGCCGGCGGACGAGCCACCAGAGGATCTGCCGTTTTGAGCGAGGCACTGCTCCAGGTCCGGGGACTGACCCGTGACTACCGGCTGATCAAGAAGCGCGAAGGCGTGAGTGGCGGCCTGATTGATCTGGTCAGGCCGCGCCGCGAACTGCTGCGCGCGGTCGACGACGTGAGCTTCGAGATCCCGGCCGGCGAGATGGTCGGCTACATAGGGGCCAACGGCGCGGGCAAGAGCACGACGCTCAAGATGCTGACCGGGATTCTCACGCCGACCAGCGGCGAGGTCACTGTCGGCGGCCTGGTGCCCTGGCGCGAGCGGGTGCAGTACACGCGCCACATCGGTGCGGTCTTCGGTCAGCGCACCCAGTTGTGGTGGGACCTGGCGGTGGTCGAGTCGTTCCGTCTGCTGCAGAAGATCTACGAAGTCGACGAACAGACCTACCAACGCCAGATGGGGATCTTCGACGACCTGTTGGACATCGGTGACTACCTGCACCAACCCGTGCGCAAGCTCAGCCTGGGCCAGCGGATGCGCTGCGATCTGGCGGCGGCCCTGCTGCACCGGCCTCGCGTGCTGTTCCTGGACGAGCCCACCATCGGGCTGGATGTCGTGGCCAAGGAGAACGTGCGCCAGTTCCTGCGCGAGATCCGCGAGCGCGACGGCGTGACGATCATCCTGACCACCCACGACATCGGTGATATCGAGCAGTTGTGCCGCCGGGTGATCATCATCGACAAGGGCCGCGTGCATTTCGACGGCGAGCTGGAGGATCTGCGCCGCCGGGTGGGGCAGAAGGTGCGCCTGACGGTGGACTTGCGCGATACCGCGACCAGCGCCGAGCTGGCCGCCACGACCGGTGACCTGCCCGTGCGCTGGACCAGTGGCGAGGGCCGCCGCCACCAGGCCGAGTTCAACCGCTCCGAGGTGCCCGGCGCCGAAGTCATCAAGCGCCTGGTCAACGGCGCCCACGTCCTGGACCTGAGCCTGGCCGAACAACCCATCGAGGAAGTGGTGCGGGATATCTACCGCCAACAGGGCAGGCCGACCCCATGAGCGAGACGACGACCAGCCGGCTGGCACCCTGGCGCCGGTCGGCCGCCGGCTCGGTGGGCCTGTACAGCTACTTCGTGCGCCTGGCCTTCCTCAAGTTTCTGGCCTACCGGCTGCGCTACTACACCGGCGTGGTCAGCTACACGATCTTCGTCACCGGGCACTACTACATCTACAGCGCCCTGTTCGCCAGCGCGGTGGCCGACAGTCCGGACGGCCTGGTCGGCGGCCTGACCCTGCCCGAGATGATCACCTACGTGGCTGTGAGCTGGATCGGCCGCAGCTTCTACTTCAACAACATCGCGCGCGAGCTGTCGCGCCAGATTCAGGAAGGCGAGATCGCCGTTCTGTTGATCAAGCCCTTCCATGTGCAAACCGTAATGATGTTCGAAGCCATCGGCGAGTCGGGCTTCCGGCTGCTCATGTTCACCCTGCCGATCATGGTGGTGATCGTGCCGCTGTTCCGGATCCAGGGGCCGCCGGAACCCATGCTCTACCTGTGGACGTTCGTCAGTTTCTGCCTGGCCCTGGTCATCTACAGCCAGTTCAACTTCCTGTTGGGCTGCCTGGCCTTCGGCATGAAGAACATCCAGGGCGTGATGCGGGCCAAGATGGTGAGCATGGATTTCCTGACCGGTGTCGTGGTGCCGTTCACCTTCTTTCCCCTGTGGTTCCAGCACCTGATGGACTGGCTGCCGTTCCAGTACGTCAGCTACATCCCGGTGACCATCTATCTGGGCAAGCACCAGGGACCGGATCTGGCGCGGGTGCTGCTGGTGCAACTGGCGTGGTCGGTCGCCCTGTTCGTGGCCGGACGTTTTGTCTGGCAGCGTTCGGTCCGCAATGTCATCGTGCAGGGAGGTTGAGATGGACCTGCGCACGCAACGGGGCACCGAGGGTTTCTGGCCGCGCCTGATCTGGCAGGGACGTATCTTCGGCGCCTACTTCGGACAGTTCGTCAAGATGCGCCTGGCCTACCGCATGGACTTCCTGGTCGATACCCTGGCCGTCAGTTTCAGCATGGCGATCCAGCTGACGGTGCTGTCGGTGCTGTTCAGCAAGATCCGGGCGCTGGACGGCTGGAGTTTCGAGCAGGTACTCTTCATCTACGGTTTCAGCCTGCTGCCGCTCGGCCTGTTCAACCTGATCAGCGTCAATTTCTACGGCTTCTCGGACAAGTACATCATCGGGGGGAAATTCGACCGCGTGCTGCTGCGGCCGGTCAATACGCTGGTGCAGGTCATGTTCGAATCGTTCAATGTCTCGGGGCTGAACGAAATCATCCTGGGCACGGCGGTGATGATCTACGCCGGGATGAAACTCAATTTCGCCTTTGGGGTAGGAGACTTCCTGGCACTGCTCGTGCTCGTACCGTCGGCGGCCCTGGTCTACACCGGGGTCTTCCTGGCGATCACGTCGGTGTCGTTCTGGCACGAGGACAGGATGGGACTGGCGCCTCCGGTATACAACATCATCCGGTTCAGCCGCTACCCCCTGACCATCTACAGCCTGCCGGTGCGGGTCTTTCTGACCTTCGTGCTGCCGTTCGCCTGGGTGGCTTTCTACCCCGCGACCTGGTTCATCGGTGGTGGGCAGTTGCCCCTGGTGGCCCTGTTGACAGTACCGGTGGGTGTGGTGGTATTCTCGGGCGCGGTCTGGATGTGGCATCGCGGGGCCGCCAACTACGCGAGCACCGGCAGTTGACAGCGCGCCGGCGCGCAAGGAGACGATATGAGAACGAAGGTTTGGCGTTCGACGATGGCTCTGGCCACCCTGGCGGCGGCGGTGCTGCTGCTGCCGGCGGGGGCCCGGGCGACCGAGTGGTGCGGCGAAAATGGTCTGGTGCGGTTTTCCTTCGCCGCGGGCGATTCCCTGGTCGAGGTGCTGAAGACCGGCGAGCCCGAGAATGGTGTGACCCTGGTCGAGGTCTATGCCTGGCTGACCGATGTCGATCCGGTGGCAAAGGACGGCGACCGGTTTCTGCGGGTCGGTGGATTCGAACTGCGATTGACCATCGAGGGCGCCGAAGGATTCATCCTCAAACAGGATTTTCCGACGAAAGTGTTGAACGTGGGCCGCAAGACCGGCGAGGTCGTTGCCGGTCTGCAGCCGGGACAGCGCCTGGTCGACGGGCGCACCTTCCTGGTCCACTGGCAGGTCATGTTCCAGGGGCGTCCCGAGAATGTGCGGTTCGGTTTGGATCCTGACGGAGCGGCGTCCTGCGGCACTATCGAGGGCTGCCCCGAAGCCGGGCCACAGATGTTGTATGTGGGCGTTGAGAGCGGGGACCAACTCGGGGACGCCTTTGGCGGCGGGTATGTTCCGGCGTGGCTGAACCCGACCGGCGAACCCGACCGCACGCCGGTGCGCGGCAAACAGTCCTATGCCGAAGTCGGCCGCTACCAGAAACGTTGACGCTGGTCGATACGCGGACGGCCGGGCTCAACCGGGGTCCGGATCGGCACAGACCTCGATCAGGACACCACCACCGGACTTCGGGTGTAGGAAGGCGATCTGCTTGCCGCCGGCGCCCGTGCGCGGCTCTTCGTCGAGCAGGCGCATGCCCGCCGCGCGGCAGCGTTCCAGCAGAACACCGATGTCGTCGGCCGCCAGGGCGATGTGGTGCAGTCCGGGGCCCTTGCGCGCGATGAAGGCCGCGATGTTGCCTTCGTCCGACAGCGGGGCCAGCAATTCGAGGTGGCCCAGGGCGCCGCGGCGGTCCAGTCTTAGAAACGCCACCCGCACATTCTCCTGGGGGAGCTCCTCGATCCGTTCCAGTTCCAGTCCGAGCAGACCGCCGTAGAGCGCAATGCCTTCGTCCAGATCCCGGACGGCGATGCCTATATGGTCGACGAAACCGGCGGTGCCCGCGGGCAGGATCTCTTTCGGGTCGGGAATCGAATTGCTGCGCATGGCATCCTCCGGCTCGCAGTTGGGGTGGTTTTGAAAATATCAGGATAATTGCCGCGAATGCAAACTCCGGCCACATTTTTGGTGGGACAGGTACCCGCCGTTGGGTATGATGCAGGCTCAAAAGCGACATTCCCGATCTCAGGAGGCAGCCATGGACCCGCGCGTCACCCAGTTGGCCGAACAGTTGATCACCTACAGCGTCAAGCTCGAGCCCGGCGAGAAGATCTACATCGAGATCAAGGGCCTCGAGGCCATGGAACTGGGGCAGGAACTGGTGCGGGTGGCGACCCTGCACGGGGGCGTGCCGTTCTGGTACTACAACGACGAGACCCTCAGCCGGGGCTTCATCAAGAACGCCGGCCAGGATCAGTTCGCGGCCTGGGGGCAGTTCCACAAGCCGATCATGGAGGCGGTCGATGCCTACATCGGCGTACGCGGCAGCAGCAACCCCTTTGACTTGGCCGACGTGGACGAAGATCGCATGACCTGGCACGACAAGGCCTACTGGGGCGAAGTGCACATTCCGATCCGGCTGAAGAAGAAGTGGTGCGTGCTGCGCTACCCCAACCCGAGCATGGCCCAGGCGGCTGAACGCAGCACCGAGGACTTCGCCGATTTCTACTTCAAGGTCTGCACTTTGGATTACGGGCGCATGAGCAAGGCCATGGATCCGCTGCACGCCCTGCTCGAAAAGACCGACCGCGTGCACATCAAGGGGCCGGGCACAGATTTGCAGTTCAGCATCAAGGGCTTGCCCGCGGTCAAGTGCGACGGCGGGCGCAACATCCCCGACGGCGAGGTCTACACCGCACCGGTGCGCGACAGCGTCAACGGGGTGATCCAGTACAACACCAAGACGCGGGAGGGCGGTGTCGTCCTGGACAACCTGCGCTTCGTCTGCAAGGACGGCAAGATTGTCGAGGCGACCTGCGACGGCGACCAGTCCAAGCTCGAAGCGGCGCTCAATATCGACGAGGGCGCGCGGTACTTCGGCGAATTTGCCCTGGGGGTCAATCCGTATATCACGTCCCCGATGCTGGACACGCTGTTCGATGAGAAGATCAGCGGCAGTTTTCACCTCACGCCCGGCAACGCCTACGAGGCGGCCAACAACGGCAACAAGTCGGCCCAGCACTGGGACATCGTGCTGATCCAGACGCCCGAGTGGGGCGGCGGCGAGATCTGGTTCGATGACGTGCTGGTGCGCCAGGACGGACTGTTCGTCCTGCCTGAGCTTGAAGGCTTGAATCCGGAGAATCTGAAGTAGTTTGAGCAGGAGATATTGATGAAGAATTTTGAGCGGACGGACATCGTCCTGATGTTGGCTGTTGTGGTTCTGGGCGGGGCGATGGCGGGCCAGGCCTTGGCTGGCGAGCGCCCGGAGCGGGGCTGGGGCCTGGGCTGGGACGATGGCCTGACGGTGCGGCGCTGGCTGGGTGGCCGTTGGGAGCTGTCGGTGGCCGCCGGGCCGGACGATTATCTCGTGAAGTCCGAGACGCGGGTTTGGCGCCTGAGTGATCCGGCCAACCAGCACGGGGTGCTGCAGGTGCCGGTGGACAATCGCGAGGAACATGGCTGGGTGCGGGGGCAGGTGGGCTACCTGGTCACGCGGCGCGGCGACCTCTCCCTGGTCGGCTATTCGGGCCTGGTCTACAACTGGATCGATTCCCAGGAACGGGCCCTGACGCTGGACTCGCTGGTCGGCGAGTACGACACCTGGGAGTCCGACCGCTTCACCGAGCGCTGGGTGTTGACCTTGGGGGTGCGTCCGGCCTGGCGGCCCCTGGACTTCATGACCGTGGAATTCGCCATGGGCCTCAATTTCATCTGGGAGAGCTGGGACCAGACGACCGAACGCACTTTTGCCGGTGTCGAGGGGGCGGACCGCACCGTCGACAGCGGGCACTCGCGGCGCTTCGAGGATTTTGGCTGGGAGGGTGCGGCTTCGTTGCAGTTCTTTTTCTGGTTCTGATAACGCGTAGTTAGCAAGGAAGTTACAAGTCGCCGGAGCGGATGGTAGATTCTCAGGAAATAACCTGTCAAAAATTTGACAATCAATTCCCACGTATTATCTATCCCTCATGAGAGCGACATGGTGGCCCCGGACGGGCAAGGCGAGAGGTCGGTCCGGGGCAAGATTAGCGCGGATGGGGACGATCATGGCCGACAAACGCATCGAGGATCTGCGGCGTCGCAAGGCTGAACTGTACCAGGGCGGCGGCACCGAACGGGTGGCCAAACAGCATGCCGCCGGCAAACGAACGGCGCGCGAGCGTCTGGCCCAGCTCTACGACGAGGACACCTTCCAGGAAACCAATCCCTTCATGACCCACCGCTGCACCGACTTCGGCATGCAGGGCAAGAAACTGCCTGGCGAAGGCGTGGTCACCGGCTATGGCCTGGTCGACGGGCGCCCGGTATATGCGGTCAGCCAGGACTTCACCGTGGCGGGCGGCGCGGTGGGCGAGGCGACGGCCCGCAAGATCAGTGATCTGCAGGACGACGCCATGAAGACCGGCGATCCGATCATCTTCATCAACGACAGCGGCGGGGCCCGCATCCAGGAGGGGGTCGGCGCGCTGGCCGGCTACGGGGACATCTTCAACCGCAACATCCTCGCTTCGGGCGTCGTGCCCCAGATCAGTGTTGTCAGCGGACCCTGTGCCGGCGGCGCGGCCTATTCGCCGGCCCTGACCGATTTCATCATCCAGGTCCGGCATGAAGGCCAGATGTACATCACCGGCCCGAGCGTGATCAAACAGGTCACCGGCGAGGACGTCACCGCCGAGCAGTTGGGCGGCGTCGAAAGCCACGCTCACTACTCGGGCGTCGTGCATTTCGTGGCCGACAGCGGTGGCGAGGGCCTGGCGATCGCCAAACGCCTGCTCAGTTTCCTGCCCAGCAACAACACGGACGATCCGCCTTTCATCGAGGACTGGCACGACGACGCCGTCGGTGCGGACGAGGCCATGAACAGCCTGATTCCGGAGAGCAACCGCGCCGCCTACGACATGCACGACGTGCTGGCCCGTGTGCTGGACCGCTCGGATTTCCTGGAGGTGCAGACCCACTTCGCGCCGAATCTGATCATCGGGTTCGGCCGCATCGAGGGTGAAACGATCGGTGTGGTGGCCAACAACCCCCAGCATAAGGCCGGCGTGCTGGATATCGACTCGTCGGTCAAGGGCGCGCGCTTCATCCGGTTCTGCAACGCCTTCAATATCCCGCTGGTCACCTTCGTCGATGTGCCCGGCTTCATGCCGGGCGTGCAGCAGGAGTACGGCGGGATCATCCGGCACGGGGCCAAGATGCTTTTCGCCTACGGTGCGGCGACAGTGCCGAAGATCACCATCGTGGTGCGCAAGGCGTACGGCGGGGCCTATCTGGCCATGTGCGCCCGCAGCATGGGGGCTGACCGGACCGCGGCCTGGCCCACGGCCGAGATCGCCGTGATGGGTGCCGAGGGTGCGGTCAATGTCCTGTACCGCAAGGAGATCGCCGCTGCCGAGGATCCGGAGGCCATGCGCAAGGCGAAGATGGACGAGTACACGGCGAAGTTCTCGACGCCTTACATGGCGGCCGCCCGCGGCCTGGTCGACGACGTGATCGAACCGGCTGAGACCCGTGCCTATATCGCGCTCAGTCTCGCGATCCTGAAATCCAAGCGCGCCATCCGGCCCGAGAAAAAACACGGCCTGATTCCCCTCTAGGAGGGCCACCTTGCACGGCTCGATTTCGGCAGACATGGGCTCGCTGGCAGTGGCGGGCATCCTGATCGTCTTCGGCGTTCTGACGCTGATCTCGATCGTGGTCGCCCTGCTCAAGCGGTTGGACGGCCGCTGGCAGGATCATGAGCGGCGCGTGGATGAGGCCGCCCTCAGCAAGCCGCCCACCATTGATGATACGACCGTGGTGCTGATCGCGGCCGCGGCGGCCGTGGCGGTGCGGGGGCGGTTCCGTATCCGGCGCATCCGGCGCCTCTTGTCCCCCAAACGCAAACGCACACCCTGGTCGGCCCATGGGCGGCTCACGCTGCAGGGCTCACACGCGGTTCGCCGCAAACGTTCTTAGCCGGTCGCCCGGCTGGGCGTCCCAAGGAGATTCCGATGAAGCTGAAGATCACGGTGCATGGTGTGGCCTACGAGGTGGATGTGGAAGTTCTCGACGCCAGTGACGAGATGGGCGGCGCGGCCGCGCCCCTGCCGGCCAGCGCACCGCCGGTTGTGGCCGCCGCCGCACCGGCGCCCGCAGCGGCGCCGCTGGCAGCTGGCGCGGTCCAATCGCCGGTCGGCGGCGGCACGGTCGACGGCGTGGCTTCACCCATCGCCGGCACCGTA
This sequence comes from Candidatus Krumholzibacteriota bacterium, assembly GCA_024277025.1. GTDB lineage: Bacteria > Krumholzibacteriota > Krumholzibacteriia > LZORAL124-64-63 > LZORAL124-64-63 > JAGRNP01. Next base: position 12,717 of record JAJRWA010000125.1, read on the forward strand.
TTGGAGGTCAAGGTCAAGCCAGGTGACGCGGTGAATCAGGATCAGGTCCTGTTGGTCATCGAGGCCATGAAGATGGAGACCGCCATCGCTGCGCCACGCTCCGGTACCGTCAAGACCGTCCTGGTCGCCGCGGGCGACAGCGTGCGCGAGACCCAGACCCTCATCGAATTCGCCTAGGCGGCAGAAGCGGAGACCGTCATGGATGTCTTCTGGGATTTTCTGCAGGTCGGCATCGTGGGCAACTTTGCCTGGGGCAATCTGGCCATGCTGGCCATCGGCTGCCTGTTCATCTATCTGGGCATCGCCCGCGACTACGAGC
>JAJRWA010000126.1 GCA_024277025.1 Candidatus Krumholzibacteriota bacterium
GGTATGGCTGATCGGGCGAGTAAGGGCGGAAAAGCGTTTTTGTTTTTTTCATGGGCCGATTATACTGCCCTGAGTGAAATCATAAAGGCCAACTACTGAATTGTGTCGGAAAAGGATGGGTTTTCCGACACACTCCTAGTAACACCTGAAGCCGTGTTTCGCGTGCTGCATCCATGGACCGGAGGGCCGGATTCCCTGGCGACCCTGCCGCTGGAGCGACGATTGCCGGCGGTCAGCCAGTACATCCGTACGGGCACGACGCCGGTCATGGGGCCGGGCACCTCGGTCGCCCAGTCGGTCCGGCTGGGGGACACGGATCTGACCGGGTTGGCGGTGCTCGTGGGCTCGCCCGGGCCCTGGCCGCAGGAGATCAGCCTGCAATTGGACGTGGTCGGGACCACCGCGGGGCGGGCGGATCGAATGTTGGCACGGATCAACCGGCAGGTCACGCTGACCCGGCAGGTCCAAAAGGTGAGCCTGGTCTTGCCGGCTGTGGCGGGCAGCGCCGACCAGACGGTGATTCTTGATCTGACGGGCAACGCGGCGGGGGATTCGCCGTTTACCCTGTTCTGGAACCAGTCGGACGATGGGGTGGATTACTATCCTGAGGGGCAGGCGTTCTGGAATCGGGAGCCGGTGGGCGGGGATTTGTTTTTTGCGGTCTATTGAGCCCCGCCTCAACTGAGACGGGGCTGCGGTTTGCGCCGCGAGGCCAATCATGCTTCCGGTCGGCTACTGGTCGTAGACGACGGTCTCCACCGAGTGTGAAAGGATACTCTCGGTCAGGTGTTCGACGCGACGCGCCTGGGCGCGGATCGTGTACGTCCCCGCCGCGGACCAACTGAAGTAGCCGTAGTTGTTGACTGCCCAGTATAGGTGCCGTTACCCAGATCGAGGCGATATTCAAGGGCATGTCACAGGTTGCTGGAGGTGGAAGTAAGAAACCACGCCCAGAGGACGTGGTTTCTTACTCTTTGCCAAGGCTTTGGGGTCGATCACGCCGCCCCTAGCCCGGCTCAATACAAGTGCAGAAGAACCGCGGGACAAGTTGGATGCACGACAAACAGGAAGGGATGACCATGGGCTTGCTTTGGGAGATTGTTCAGTCAGGTTTCGTGTACGGACAACATCAGAAGACCCAGTCGATCGAGGAACGGGTGGAGTTGCTGGAAACCCAACTGAAAGGCACACAGGACACAATCCGTGAATTGGTGAAGAAACTCGAGGAACTTCATGGGCTGGACATCGATGGGGATGGGGACGTGGGTTGATTCTGCTCAGGCCGACCCGGCTGGCCGCCAAGAACGAGCCGGGTGCCTGAGTGACTCGTTCGCAATTCAGTGTTACTTTGGCTAGCGATAACCGGATGCTGCCTTGTACCCAAACACGAAGGGGATTCCCATGCCGAACACCAACGACAATCTGAAAGAGGCCTTTGCCGGCGAGAGCCAGGCTTTCCAGAAGTACACCTCGTTTGCCGAAGCGGCCGAAAAAGAAGGCCTGCCCAATATCGCGCGCCTGTTCCGGACCACGGCCCAGGCCGAACGCATCCACGCCGCGGGGCATTTCAAGGCCCTCGATGGCGTGGGTGACACGGCGGCCAATCTGGAGGCGGCCATCGGTGGCGAGACCTACGAGTTCGAAGAGATGTATCCGCCCATGCTGGAGCAGGCCATCGCCGAAGGCCACAAGGCCAAGCGCATGTTCAAATTCGCCGTTGAAGCCGAGCAGGTGCACGCGATTCTCTACGCCAAGGCGCTGGCGGCCGCCCGCAAGGGCGAGGATCTGACCGAGGTCGAGTTCCACCTGTGCCCGATCTGCGGTCACATCGAATTCGGCAAGGCCCCGGAGAATTGCCCGATCTGTGGGGCGCCGGCTGCGAAGTTCGTGCAGGTCTAGCGCGAACCGGTTCTGAGCTCTGTTTTTGACCCCGTGTGAGATGCCTGGTTGGCGCCGCACACGGGGTTTTTCGTGGTCGTGCCGCTGCCCGTCAGTGGCCTCCCGCCGCCCTGTATCCCGCTGAGAATCCGCCGGAAATCATGGTTTTTACCGATGGAACATGATTTGGCACGTTTCAACGCACCATTGAAACAGGCCCGTTAGCGCTGGAACACGCCGGTTGATTATTCTGCTTTCACGTCGCCCCATTTCATTGACGTCGCAGAATGAGAGGTCGAAGTGAAAGCAGCATTCATCATCTCCGTTGCCGTGTTGATGCTGGCAGGCCAGGCTGGCGCGGGCGTTCTCGCCCCGGCCCTGGAAACCCAACTGGATGACATGAACGAGCAGGACCTGATCAAGGTGCTGGTCGTGATGCAGGACAAGCCCGACATCCAACAGCTGGACAAGGCTTTGCATCTGGAACGTGCGCCCCTGGCCGAGCGGCATCTGGCTGTGGTCTCGAGGTTGCAGGACGTCGCGGACGCCGGCCAGACTGAGCTATTGAAGTCGCTGATGGCCGACAAGTCCGCCGGCGGCATTGTGGGCTACCGGCCCTACTGGATCGTCAACGGCGTGGCTGTCACCGGCACTGTCGCGGCCATTCGCGAGTTGGCGGCCCGGCCGGATGTGCGGATCGTCGAACCGGACCTGACGCCAGAGTTGATCGAGCCGGTCATGATCAAGGAAGTGCCGTTGCCGCGGGACAAGGGCACGGCGGGATTCACTTCGTCCGGCGTGACGGCCATCGGGGCGCCGCGCGTCTGGCATGAACTGGGTATCGACGGCACCGGCACCCTGGTGGCCAACATGGACTCGGGTGTCGACGCGACCCATCCGGCGTTGTCCGGCCGCTGGCGCGGCAACTTCGCGAGCGCCGCCGAATCCTGGCAGGATATCGCCGGCGTGGGCTCACCGGCCTTCCCGGTCGACGGTGTCGGTCATGGCACCCACGTCATGGGGACGATCATGGGCGCGTCGGCCTTCGACACGACCGGCGTCGCGCCGGGAGCCCAGTGGATCGCCAGCAATGCCATTGCCGTTTCCAGCGGCCTGGACATCGCGGTGATCGCGGCCTTCGAGTGGTTGGCCGACCCGGACGGCGACCCCACCACCACCGACGACGTGCCGGATGTGTGCCACAACAGTTGGGGCGTGCCGCCATCAGCCGTGCCCGACCCCTGTGACACGACATTCTGGGAGGCCATCGACAACTGCGAGGCCGCCGGCGTCGTGGTCACCTTTTCCGCCGGCAATGAAGGGCCGGATGCGGGCACGCTGCGCTTCCCGGGCAATCGCGCCACTTCGCCGACCAACTGCTTCACGGTGGGTTCGACCAGTGCCATCCCGCCCTACGTGATCAGCGAGTTTTCCTCACGCGGCCCGTCCCAGTGCGGCGGCCCCTACGCCATCAAACCGGAAGTCACGGCGCCCGGCGAGAGCATCTACAGCTCCTATCCCGGGGGCGGCTACGTCGTGATGGACGGCACGTCCATGGCCGGGCCCCACGTGGCCGGGCTGGTGGCGCTGATGCGCCAGGCCGCACCCGACCTGGACGTCACGACAATCAAGGAAGTCCTGATGTCCACGGCCATCGACAAGGGTGCCGTCGGCGAGGACAACGACTACGGGCACGGTTTTATCGACGCCTACGAGGCGGTGCTCACGGTAATGGGCAACGCCGGCACGGTTGCCGGCATCATTTCGGACCAGGCAACGGGGGACCCCGTGGCCGGGGCCACTATTTCGGATACGCGTGGCACTGCGGTCACCGTCAGCGAGGCGGACGGCAGCTACCGGTTCACGCTCTTGGCGGGGCCGGCCACGCTGCAGGTCAGCGCGTTCGGCTACGTGACGACCGCGCCGGTGGTGGATATTCCCGGCGGCGGCGAACTGAACCTGGATATTGCCCTGGAACCGCTGCCGTCAGGTGTGGTCTCGGGCACGGTGCGCGATGCCGGGGGACAACCGCTGGCCGGTGCGACCGTCACGGCCCAGAACACACCGCTGGCGCCGGTGACCACTGACGCCCAGGGTGCCTATCGACTGACGCTACCGATCGGCGAGGACGCCGCGTACGACATTCTGGCCATGGCGCCGAACCTGGCCTATTCGCTGCAGCACATCGGTATGCAGACCAGCCAAACCCTGGATTTCAATCTACCGCCTCTGCAGATCGACGGCTTCGAATCCGGAGGTTTCGACACCTTTGACTGGTTGTCGACCGGTGACGCGGTCTGGACCGTGGGCAGTGACCAGGCCTATGAGGGTATCATGAGCGCGCGCACCGGCACGATCGCCGACGGGTGCGTGACCGAGCTGGCGATCGACTTCTTCGTACAGGGCGCCGGTGAATTGAAGTTCCGATACAGGGTTGATACGGAGGAGCTCTTCGACACACTGAAATTCTATCTCGACGGCAATCCGGAGGCGACTTGGAGCGGGAGCATCGACTGGACGCTGTATACGGTGTCCCTGCCGAGCGGAGCCCACAACTTCAAGTGGGTCTATGCCAAGGATGAGGCGGCAGCCGGGGGCATGGATGCTGCCTGGATCGATCTGGTCGAATTCCCGGGAACCGGCGTCGAGCCGCTGCCGGCGGTGACTCTCAGTGACACATTGATCAGCCTGGTCATGGATGCCGGGACCACCACGAACCGCACGGTCAAACTCGGCAATGCCGGGGGGGCGCCGCTCGATTTTACGGTAACTGCAGTGCGCAGCAACCCGGCTTCGCCGGACTGGCTCAGCGTCTCGCCCATGGTCGGCACAGTCCAGCCGGGCAGTGTCAAGCTGCTGACCGCGGAGCTGGACGCCAGTCTGATCTGGCCGGGGAACCACGCGGCTGAACTGGTGATCTCTGCCAATGATCCGGCCTATCCCGACACAGTGGTGGCGGTGGAGTTGACGGTCACTCCCGTGAGTGCCGTCGGCGACGGGCTCCCCCGCCACCTTGTTTTCCAGGGGGCCGTGCCCAACCCCTTCAATCCGGCAACGGATATCAAGTTCAGCCTGCCGCAAACCGCGCAGGTCGAACTGGGCATCTATGATGTGGGCGGCCATCTGGTGCGCACCCTGGTCAGCGGGGTGCGGGCCGCCGGTCCCTACAGCGAGCGTTGGAACGGGACCGACGTTGCCGGACGCAACGCGGCCTCAGGAGTCTTCTTCGCCCGCCTGCGGGTAGACGGTGAAACCCGAATCAAACGCATGGCCCTGGTCCGATGACCCGCCGCCGACAAGGAAGGACAACAATGTCTGCCAATAGAATGCCAATCGCATTGGCCGTGCTGCTGCTGGCGGTGACGGTCGGGTCGGGACCTGTGCGGGCCACCGACGCCAAATATACGCCGCAGGTCGTCCAGGCCCTTGCCGATTCGGGTGATGAGCCACTGCTGATCTGGGTCGGATTTGCCGACAAGGGCTTGAGCGCGGCCGCACAGGCGAATGCCCTGGACGCGCTGGCGGCGCAGTTGCCGGCGCCGGTGCGGGCTCGCCGGACTCTGCGTTCGCGTGGCCGGCCGTTGGTCGACGCGGCGGACCTGCCGCTGGACGCGGGCTATCTGGCAGCCGTGGCCGCGACCGGCGCCCGGCCACGCCGAGAATCGCGCTGGCTCAACGCGGCCAGCTTTGCCGCGACCCGGGACCAGATCACCGCCATCGCCGAACTGCCGTTCGTGCAGGCGGTCGACCTGGTGGGGCGGGGGCGCGGCGCCAAGCCGCAGCTCAGTTCGGAACCATCTGCGGCCATGGCTGAGCAGTTGGCCGGTGGAGGGAAGAGTTTGGGGGGCCTGCCGTACGGGGCGAGCGTGACCGGATTGGCGCAGGCCAATATCACCGGGGCCCACGCCCTGGGGCTGTCCGGCGCGGGCGTGACGATCGCGATCCTGGATACGGGTTACGAACTGGGTCATGAGTGTTTCCGGGACCTGGACGTCGTGGCCACCTGGGATTTCATCCACGACGACGAGTACGTCGGTCCGCGCAAGAACGATCACCGCGACCAGGTCCTGTACGGCACGGCCGCCCTGTCGGCCCTGGCCGGCTACAGCGCCGACAACCTGATCGGGGCCGCCTACGGGGCGGCGGTGATCCTGGCCAAGACCGAGGACCTGCTGGACGAGATTCCGGCCGAAGAGGACAACTGGATCGCCGCCCTGGAGTGGGCCGAGGGTCTGGGCGCCGACGTCGTGGTCAGCGGTCTCGGCTACTACAACTGGTACGACTTCGCCGATCTGAACGGCAGCACGGCCTTGATCACGGTGGCGGCCGAGTTGGCCGTGGCGCGCGGTGTCTGCGTCGTCAACGCGGTGGGTGACCAGCGGCTCAACCCCGAGTGGAACCACATCCTGCCGCCGGCCGACGGCCGCAACGTGCTCGCCGTGGGCGCGGTCGATCTGGACGACCAGTTCGCCTCGTTCAGCGGACCCGGTCCGACGGCCGACGGCCGTATCAAGCCCGATTTGATGGCCCTGGGTGTGAGCACACCCATTGCCTACTTCGGCCTGCCGGACATGTACTACTACGGCAACGGCACCAGCTACGCGGTGGCACTCGTGGCGGGGACCGCGGCGCTCATGCTGGAACAGAATCCGGGCCTGACGCCGCGCCTTATCGGCGAGGCCCTGCGCGAAACGGGCAGCCGGGCCCAGTTGCCGGACAACAATTTCGGTTGGGGCGTGATCGATGCGGTGGCCGCCATGAACCACGGTTCGCCCGCCATTGATCACACGCCCTTGACGGACAACGAGGGCGGCACCGGCTCGTATCCGGTCACGGCGCGGATCACCAGCAGCCGGGGCCTGGACGAGTCCGGCCTGTGGGTGGCTTGGCGCGTGGCCGGCGAAGCCTGGCAGATGGTCCCGATGTCCGGCGTCGGCGGGGACGACTACACGGGGGCCATCCCACCCCAGAGTCGGACCGGTACCAACGTGGAATACTACCTGGTGGCCACCGACAGCAGTGGTGTCGCCAGCCGGTTGCCGGCCACGGCGCCCGGCGATGTATTCACCTTTCACGTGGGAGTTGACACCACACCGCCGGTCGTCGCGCACGTCAGTCTGGCTGACCAGGTGCCGGCCAACTGGCCGCCGACTCTGGTGGTGGCCGCCACCGACAACCAGGCGGTCGCCCAGGCCGAGGTCATTTTCAACCCCGACCTGAACGGATCGGGTCCCTATTACCTGACGCCGGTCGGCGACCACTATGAACTGGATTTTCCGGTCGACCAGTCCCTGGTCCTGCCGGGCATGGTGTTCAGCTACGTCCTGGTGACGCGGGATACGGCGGCCATCCCCAACCTGACCACCAGTGGGCCGTATTCCTTCAGCATCGTGAACAGCAAGGGCCGGGTGCTGCTGGTTGATGACCGGGCGAACACCCAGAACGCGCCGGTGAGCGGCCGCGCGGATCCGGCCGGGAGCGCGACGCCAGACAAGAGCGCCGCGGACCTGGCGGCCTGGATCAGTGCGGCCGGATTCGACGTCGACGTCCTGCCGGCCGAGCAGGTCGGCAGCGGCAGCTTCCTGCCCTACGACGCGGTGGTCGTGTCGTCCGGGAGCAACTACGGCCCGCTCAACCATCCGGAATTGCGCCGGACGATGGTCGCCTGGGTCGAGGCCGGCGGCCGATTGGTCATCGACGGGGGCGAAGTGGCCTACGCCGCGGGCGAGCAGCCGGGATACCCCGACCTGATGGGGACGGTGCTGCCGATCGAATCCTACCAGGGAGAGGACGCCGTCGTGCTGCGGCCGCCCACGGCCATGGTGGGGCATCCCCTGCTGAACCGGCCCCACCGGATCACCGGGCCGGTGACGATCGACAATCTGGGCGGCATGGACTTCACGGCCGCCGACATGGTGCTGGCCGCCACCGACGCCATCATGGTGCTGCAGTCCGGTTCGGGCACGCGCCGCGGCGGCGTCGTGGCGCGGGACGACAACACCAGCCCGGATGCGGGCCAGGTCGTGTACCTGCCGTTCGATCCGCTGCGGATCACGCCGGCCGCCGATGGCCAGGACCTGATCGACAACGTCCTGACCTATCTCCTGTTCAAGGAGGCGCCGGGGACGGCTTCGATCTCCGGCCGCGTGACCCTGGCCGGAGCGCAGGACCACGGTGGCGTGACCGTGCGCAACGGCGTGAACCAGAGCACGGTCACCGCGGCGGACGGCAGTTTCACGCTGTCCGGACTGTGGGGCGGCACGTACACGATCACGGCCGAGGCTGACGGGTACGCACCGGCCACCCGCCGCGTCGTCGTGACCGACGACATGGTCACCGACGGCGTGGAGTTCTACCTGCTGCCGGTGGTCGAGGCCCGCTACGCGGCCAACCCCGGCCTGTCGATTCCCGACAACGATCCGGTCGGGGTGACCGACGCGATCGAGGTCAGCGAGACCGGGACCATTCACGACCTCAACATCGACGTGGACATCAGTCACTTTTCGGTGGGGCAACTGGTTGTCCGGCTGACGAGCCCCGCCGGCACGACCGTAACCCTGCGCAACCGGACCGGGGGCACGGCTGACGACCTGGTGGGCAACTGGCCCGCGTCCCTGTTTGTGGACGGTCCGGGCACTTTGGCGGATTTTGCGGGCGAGAATCCCCAGGGTGCCTGGACCTTGACCGTTGCCGATGAACAACTCGGGGCGCTGGGCACGTTCAATGCCTGGGGTCTCAACCTGCTGGTGGTCGACCACGCCGCGGCAGCCGTGCCGGCCGGCCGGCCGGTCGCCACCCGTCTGCTGGGAAACTCACCCAATCCTTTCAATCCACGCACGACGATCGCGTTCGAGCTGGTTCGTTCCGGACCGGTGCGGTTGGACGTGTACGACGTAAAGGGGCGGCGTGTCCGCCGGCTGGCGGCCCGCACTTACCAGGCGGGCCGGCACGAAATCGTCTGGGACGGTCGTGACGAGCGCGGCGGCGAGACCGCCAGCGGGTTGTACTTCTTTCGCCTGCTGGCGGACCACGAGGTGCAGACCCGCAAGATGATGCTGGTGCGATGAGACCCGGAGGCAACGTACTGAATGACGCCAATGGAACGCCAACCCTGGGAGTAGAGAACATGAAACAGACCCTGATCAAGAACACCGGCCTGACGACGATTGTCGTGGCTCTGGTTTGCCTGCTGGCGAGCGCAGCGGCGGCGTTGCCGACCATCGCCTGGACCGGCGACAACTTTCCCTCGGACATCTCGGCCGACGGGTCCGTGGTTGTCGGCAACAGCAATGACGGCAACTACGAGACCTTTCGCTGGACGGCCCTGACCGGTGCGGTCTACCTCGGCATGCATACCGGGAATCTCGATTCCGGCGGCGGCACACCCGACGTTTCGGATGACGGTTTGCGCGTATCGGCGACCATCATCACCGCGGATTCCCTGTACGCCACCCAGGGCATCTGGACCAAGGGCATCGGCTGGGAGCGTTCGATGCCGCCCATCCCGCCGGAGGGCGGCCTGCTCGGCGACGGGCTGGGCTCCGCCTGGGGCCTGTCGGGCGACGGCAGCACCCTGACGGGCTTCTTCTGGCGTCCCGGCGCGAGCGACGGCTCCGCGCACGCCAACACCTGGAACGTGGACGACGGCACCTTCGAGCATCTGACGACACCTTTGAATAATTGCCGCGGCAACGACCTCAGCTACGACGGCTCGGTCGTCGTGGGCTGGAGCGAGCGCTTCGACGGAGTCTGGCAGCCGACGGTGTGGGAAAACGGCGGCTACGAGGTGCTCCAGCACAGTGAGTATTGGACCGAGGCCACCGGTGTCTCCAACGACGGGAACACGATCTGGGGCGTGGCGGCCGACACCCTGACCACGATTCCCTCGGCGACCATCTGGCAGCGCACCGCCACGGGCTGGGACGAGCAGATCCTGGGCGTGCTGCCGGGGACTTTCCCGGGCTATGGGCAGTCCATCGTGCGGGACGTGGCCGGGATCGGCAATATAGCCGTGGGATACAACGAGTTCACCTGGGGTTCGACCACGGGCTTTGTCTGGACCCTGAACGAGGGCATGGTGGCGGCCGCGGACTTCTTCGCGGCCTACGGCGTGACGTTTCCCGCCAACTTCACGATCTCGACCCTCAGCGCGATCTCATTCGACGGCCGGACCATCTGCGGATTCGGCTTCGATCAGGGGACCTATCCGCCTGCCTACCAGGGCTTTGTCGTGACGTTGGACTACGTTTCGAGCGTGCCCCTGCCCACGGCGGCTTCCGGTCTGGCCTTCGCGCCCAACTTCCCCAACCCGTTCAACCCGTCGACGACGATCTCGCTCTCGCTCGATCGGGAGCAGGATGTGCGCCTGGATATCTTCGACATTCGGGGCAGCCTGGTGCGCACGCTGCACACCGGCAGCCTGCCGGCCGGGCGCAACGAACTGCTCTGGGACGGCCGCGACAACAACGGGCTGCAGGCCGCCAGCGGCATGTATTTCTCGCGCGCCCGGGGTGACCGGGGCGAGGCTGATTCCGACCGCATGATGCTGGTCAAGTAGTCGACCAGGGAGGAATTCATCATTCGACAGCGGGTCACAGTACTCTGGGTCGCGTTCCTGCTCTGGAGCGGGAGCGCGTCCGCTGAAAAAGCCACCTTCGAGCTGTTGCAGCCGCCGGGTCAAAGCCAGTGGGCCGAGTTCTCCCTGTCGCGGGACGGCAGCAACCTGGGCTGTCTGCTCGGTGGAGCGGTCTACTGGTGGACGGCCAGTGGCGGTTTCCGCCTGCTGGACAGCGGGCTGGCCAGTCAGGGCGGTGTGGGCATGGCCGCCGAGGGGGGAGCTCTGGTTGCGGCCCGGCCCGGTGCCACCGGGGCTGTGCCGACGATCTGGTACCGGGATGGTTCGTCACGAGCCCTGGCGGTCGAGTTGTCCGATTGCGGGGCCGACCATCAGGTTGATGGCGGCTTTGACCTCAACGCCGATTGCACGGTGGTGGTGGGCCAGGTGGTCGGCTGCGACGGTGAGCGGGCTTTTCGGTGGTCCAATACCAGCGGCCTGGTTGAATTGCCGGCGGTCCCGGGCGGCGATAGTCGCGGTACCGCGGTCTCGGCCGATGGCCGAGTCATCGTGGGGTTCTGCGAGAGCGATGAGGGCGGATACCGCCGGCCGGTGATCTGGCGGGCCGGGCGGAAGCCGGTCTTCTTCCTGGGCGCTGACCATCCCGGCGAGGCCTTGAACATCAGCCTCAACGGCCAGTTCGTCGTCGGCCAGGCCCAGCTCGGCGGCCTCAGTCCGCAGGCCTTTTTCTGGCAACAGGGCACCGCCCCGGTCAGTCTCGGCAATCTCAGTGGTCGGGCCACCGACACCAGTCTGGCCCGGGCCGTGGCGGACAACGGGACAGTTGTGGGATGGAGCGGAGACGCCTTGTGGGGTGACCAGGAAGCTTTCGTGTGGTCGGCGCAGGGCGGTATGCAGTCCTGCGCCCGCCTGCTGGCGGCCCAGGGTGCCAAGTTGCCCGAGGGCGTGCTGCTGACCGCCGCCCTGGATATTTCCGGCGACGGACGCACCGTCGTCGGTACCTGTCGTGACAAGGACTGGAACCAGGGCTATTGGATGGCCAGGCTGGGTGAGACGGTCGGTCCGGTGTCTGACGCGACGACCAGACCCTGGCGCCCGGCGGCCATGGACCATCTGGCGCCCGACTCGCTGGATGTCCTGGAGGCCGACATGCTGAACCCCTTCCCCTTTGGTCGGCGTCGCTACTGAAACAGGATGGGCGGTGCATTCCGGCCGCCCATGCGATATACTCAGCGCCAATGGTTCCTGATCAATACGGCCTGTCCTCCGCTCCGGGATCTGTCCATGAAATTGTTTGCAAAGTGCCTGCTGCTGGTGATCGTGCCGGTGCTGGCCGGATCCGCCGCCGCGGTACCGGTCCGTTTCGAACACTTGACGGTCAACGACGGCCTGCCCGAGAATTCGGTGCGCGCGATCATCCAGGATCAGTACGGGTTCCTGTGGTTCGCTACCCAGAACGGTGTCGCCCGCTACGACGGCACCGGCATGAAGACCTACCTGCCGGATCCGGCCGACTCCAACAGTATCGATATCCGCTTTGTGCTGGCCATGGCCGAGGACGATACGGGTTCCATCTGGCTGGGGTCGTTCTCGGCCGGCGTGTCGTTGTACGATCCGGTGCGGGACCGCTTCACGAACTTTCCCGCCGGTGACGGCCATCCGGGCCCCGGTGTGGCGGCAATCAAGCCTGCGGCCGACGGGGTCTGGTTCACTTCCACGACCGGCGGATTGTACCGGGCGGTGGGCAGGCGCTTCGAGCGCATCCCGGTGCCGCCGCTGCAGGCTGTGCGCGACGCCGACCTGACCGGGCTGGATGTGACCGAGCGGGAAATCTGGGTGGGCTCGGCCGACAACGGCCTGGCGGTGCTGGACCGCACCACCAACTCGTGGCGCCTTTTGCACCATGACGCCAACGACCCGGAAAGCCTGCCCAGCGATCACATCACCTTCATCTTCCGGGACTCGCAGGGCCGGGTCTGGGTCGGCAGCCGGGCGGGCTTGGCCCTGCACAAGGGTGACGGCCGGTTCATGGTCTTCAAGCCCCGGCCGGATCTGGGCGCTGTCGAGCCCAACTACCTGGTCTGCATCACCGAGGACCATCAGGGCAACTTGTGGATCGGGGCGGCGGCTGGGCTTTACCAGTTCATTCCGGGCACGGGGCGGTTCACCCATTTCGTCAACGAGCCGGACCGGCCGGATTCTCCCGTACTGGGGCCGGTGCTGAGCATCCACTGCGATCGTTCGGGCATCATCTGGGCCGGTTCCTGGCACACGGGCCTGAACAAGTACGACCCGGGCAGTTCCAAGTTCGACGTATTCCTGCATGATCCCGCGGACGAGCGCAGCCTCGACGAGACGGCTATCGGTTCGGTCTTCGAGGATCGTGCGGGTGACCTCTGGGTCGGCACCGGGCCGCGCACGCCGTCGGGGCGGGGTGGGGCGCTCAATCGGCGTCGGCCCGGCCAACCGGGCTTCGACCGCTTCCATTTTCCCGGCAGCGGGGAAACCCGGGTCCGCACCGTGTACAGCATGATCGAGGATGCTGCCGGCGACCTGTGGGTGGGCACGAACGTGGGGCTCTGGCAGTTTGATAGCGCCGCTGGCCGGGTCAGCCGTCCGCCGATCCTCGCGGGGGCGCCGACGCCGGTGGCCACTGGCCGCATTCTGGACATGGAGTTCGATGCCGCCGGCCGGATCTGGGTCACCGCCTGGCTGGCGGGCATCCACCGTTACGATCCCGCGACCGGCGTCTGGCATTCCTTCCGGTCTGACCCCGCCGATTCGACCTCGCTGCTGGGCGATGACCTGTCGGCGATCTGCCTGGATCAGACGGGCGGTTTCTGGTTGGGCAGCGACAAGGCGGGCTTGCAGGTCTTCGTGCCGCAAACCGATGCGTTCCGAACCGTGCCCGGCCTGGCCGGCGAGATGGCTTCGGTCGGTACCATCGTGCCCGCGGGCGGTCGGCGGGTTCTGGTCAGCACCGGCGCCGGCATCCTGCTCTGCGAACCCGAGGGTATCGTCCGCACTTTCACCACCCGCACCGGCCTGCCGTCGGACTACGCGGGCCAGATCATTCTCGATCGCAACGACGATCTGTGGGTTTCGACCGGCATGGGCCTGGCCCGGACCGATCTGCAGGGAGGCCAGGTCACGGTCTACGACGAGCGGGACGGTCTGCCGCGCAATGAACTGTACTTTGCGGCCTGCCAGACCGCGACCGGCCGGATCTACTTTGGCGGCCACGGGGGGCTGGTCTCTTTTCACCCGGACAGCCTGCGCCAGAACACGTTCGTGCCGCCGGTACTGATCACCGACGTACGGCTGCACGACAAGCCGCTGGTGGTCGCGCCGGATTCGCCGCTGCACAAGTCACTGCCGGAGACCCGGGTTCTGGAGCTGGGTCCCCGGCAGAACGACATTTCACTGACGTTTGCCGCCCTGGACTTCGCGCACCCCGAGCGCAATCGCTACCGCTACCGCCTGGAGCCCCACGACGAGGATTGGCGGGAGGCCACCGAACTGAACGCGGCCCACTACACGAACCTCAACCCGGGCACCTACACGTTCTCGGTCATGGGCAGCAACAGCGAGGGGTTGTGGAGCGCAGAGCCGGCGGTTCTGCGCATCGTCATCGCGCCGCCCTGGTACCGGACCGTCTGGGCCAACCTGTTCTATGTGATCGTGGTCATGTCCCTGGTGGTCGGCGTGTACCGGCACCTGCTGAACCGCGAACGGATGCGCATGGCCCTGGAGATCGAGCGCAACGAGGCGAGCAACCTGCAGAATCTGGATCAGCTCAAGTCGCGTTTCTTCACCAATATCTCCCATGAATTCCGCACGCCACTGACCCTGCTGATGTCGCCCCTGCAACGGTTGCAGGAGGATCCCAACAGCGGCAGTCCCGAGCTGTTCGGGACCATGGCCCGCAACGCGCGCCGACTTGGGCGGTTGATCGATCAGTTGCTGGACCTGTCCCGCCTGGAGGCGGACCGGATGCCGGTCCGGTGGCGGCACGGCGACTGGGAAAAATATCTGCGCGCCCTGGTCTCCTCGTTCAGTTCGCTGGCCGAGCAAAGGCATCTGGTCCTGACCGTCAACTGGCCTGGCCAGTCCGACGCCGCCTGGTACGATCCCGACCTGCTGGACAAGGTGCTGGTCAATCTGCTTTCCAACGCCATGAAATTCACGCCCAGCGGTGGCGAGGTCACGCTGACGGTGGCCGTGTCGGCGACCAAAGCGGTACACCCCTGGCCGGGGCAGTTGCACGAACAGCGGACCGGCGGGCAAGCGCGGCAGTTGGCGCTCACGGTGCGCAACACCGGCTCTTTCATCCCGCCCGAGGATCTGGCCAACGTTTTCGACCGCTTTCACCAGGTGGTCGAGAACTCGGACTTCGGCGACCTGGGTTCGGGGATCGGCTTGGCCCTGGTCAAGGAACTGGTCGAGTACCACGGTGGCGAGGTGGGCGTCCGGAGTGATCGCCAGACGGGCACAACCTTCAGCGTTGCCCTGCCTCTGTACCTGACCGCACCGCCCGGCGGCGTGGAGGTCCCGGCGCGGGAAGATGGACCCGCCGTGGCCGGTGAGGTGGCCGTGGCGCCCGAGGTGGCCGCCGTTGACGATGAAGTGGACGACGTGCTGGACAACGATCTGGCGACGGTCCTGGTCGTGGAGGACAATGCCGACCTGCGTAGCTACGTGCGCGAGGAGTTGAGCGGCGAGTTCAATGTCCTGGTGGCCGCCGACGGTCGGCAGGGACTGGATCTGGCCCGCGACGAGATTCCCGATTTGGTGCTCAGCGACGTGATGATGCCCGTCATGGATGGGTTCGAACTGTGCCGGGCCCTGAAGCAGGACGACCTGACCAACCACGTGCCGGTGATTCTGCTGACGGCCAAGGCCGAGGCGGCGAGCCGGAAGGAAGGGTTCCAGATCGGGGCCGACGACTATGTGGCCAAGCCGTTCGATGTGGAGGAATTGCGCATCCGGATCCGTAACCTGATCGAGCAGCGCCGGCTGCTGGCTGAGCGCTTCAACCAGTTGGAGGTGGCGCGGCCCGGGCGAGCGCACAATCCGGTGCCTTCGGCGGATGATCGTTTCCTGACCCGGGCCCGCGAGATCATCGCGACCAACCTGGAGGACCCGGACTTCCGGGTCGAGGCCCTCTGTCGCGAGATCGGCATGAGCCGCACCCAGTTGCACCGGAAGCTGAAGGCAGTCGCAGGTCGTTCCGCCGGGGAATTCCTGCGCACCGAGCGTCTGAACAAGGCGGCAGGCATGTTGGCCGGGGGGGACGTCAACGTGACGGAGGTGGCGTACTCGGTGGGCTATCGCAGCCTTTCCCAGTTCGCCAAGGCGTTTCGGGAGCAGTTCGGCATGGCGCCTTCGGACTTCGAGGCCTGATTCCGTCGGTGCCTGACGAGCAGGGACCCGGCTGCCCGGGTCCCTCTTGGTCCAACCAGCTTCTGTCTGGCCGTTACCGGTAAAGAGCCTTCACGGTACCCAGGCTGGCCGCTTCATTGGCCACCGGGCCCATGCCCTCGATCAGGATGGCGCCGTCCAGACCCGGAGCCCAGCTGCCCCACATCGGCATGGGGAAGCCGCCGGCGTCGTAGGTCGGGGAGTCGTCGCCCACGGCCGGGACGCTGACGTGGATGTTGTCCGAATTGGGCGCGAACGGCGTCAGGCCGATCCAGTATTCACCCTCAGCGATGACCAGGCCCAGGCCCGTGGCGGTCAATTCCAGGAAGCCGTTGCCCAGGATGGTGGCCGTCACGGCAACCGTCGTGCCGGTGCTCGGGTCGCCGATGGGCAGGCTGCCGGTCTTGGGCTCGAGGTACAGCACAGCCGAGGTGACGGCGCCGGCCCACGAAGCGTCGAAGCCGTCGTAGTAGATCCGGTAGGTATCGACGGTCCAGCCACCGGCCGGCACGACGATGTCGTTGACCGTGTACATGGTCGAGCCGAACGGGGGGGCGCCGGCGATGGCGTTGAAGAAGCCCTGCTGCCAGCCTTCGTAGCCGGCGGTCTGGTCCCACAGAATGTCCTGGGCCACGGCGGCGCCAGCCAGAGTGATACTCAGGGCCAGGGTCAGCCAGATGATCATTGTCCGTTGGTTCATCATTTCGAGTCCTCTTTCGTTGTCGGGCTGCCGCAGTCGGCGGCCGGTTCCTGGGGCGGAGGCCGGATGGCCTGTCTGCGTTGTACTTGCTCCGGCCCGGGAAACCGCACGGACATGTGGGCCTGAGCCGGAGCTCTCAACGCAGTGGGGAAATAATAGTGGATGGGCGTATTCCAGCGCTAACGGTGGTGTTCCGGGCATATGTTGATATGTTCCGTTGTTTTGTTCTTTTGTTCCGGATCGGTTTTTTGACAAAAAATATCGAAAAAAAAGGCGCTGGCGGAGCCGGAAGTGGGCTTCGTTCGCGCTGAGGATCGCGATCGTCGCAGGCGACAGGATCGTCCCTTGCACCCCGGAAGACAGCCAGGACAGGCTGTGGTTTGGTGGTCGGCTGGGCCCGTCGGCTCGATGGAAAACCACTCCTGCGGTAGGCGACCATTGTGCCGTGGCCACTGGTCCGTGAGAATGGGGATTTCATTCGGCTCGGGGTGCTCCCGTCTGATAATACTTCCGGATATCCGCCACGCTCCCGTCCCGTTCGATTCGCCCCCGGGCAACCACGACCACCCGTGTGCCCAGCGCGAAGGCTTCGTCCCGATCGTGAGTGACGTGAACGAGCGTGAACCCGAGCTTTTCGTGCAGCCGCAGGATTTCGTGGCGCAGGCGGATGTTCAGTTCCAGATCGAGGCTGGAAAGCGGTTCATCCAGCAAGAGCAGGCCTGGTGTCAGGACCAGGGCCCGTGCCAGGGCCACGCGCTGCTGCTGGCCGCCCGACAGTGCAGCGGGTTTGCGGCCGGCGTAGTCGCGCAGGCCAACCAGAGTCAGGGCCTCGTCGAGCAGGCGTTTACGCTCCGGCCGGGGCAGGCCCCTGGCTTTCAGTCCGAATTCAATATTTCCGCCTACGGTGAGGTGGGGCCAGAGGGCCAGGTCCTGGAAGACCAGGCCCAGGTCACGCTGCTCCGGTGGTTTGAGCAGGCGGCGGTCGCAAGCGACCAACTCGCCGCCCAGAGACACACTGCCGCTGTCCGGTGTGATGAAACCGGCCAGCAGGCGCAGGATCGTGGTCTTGCCGCAGCCCGACGGGCCCAGAATGACGATGCGTTCGCCGGTGTCAATCTGCAGTGAAATGTCGTCCAGGGCCTTGGTTTTTCCGAAGGAAACCGAGACGGAAACCAGATCGACGATTCTCATTCGACCACCTTTCCTTGCCTGAGGCCGGAGACCAGCCACAGCAGCCCGATCGGCACCACCGCCGCAGCTATCATGATCACGCAAAGGGCCGCGATCAGCCCCGGCGACCCATTGGCCATGAGGGTGAAGATTCGCACCGGCAGCGTCTCCCGACCCGGCGGATAGACCAGCATCGTGATGTCGGTGTCCCGCAGGCAGAAAATGTAGCCGATCAACCAGCCGGCCAGCAGACCCCGCCGAGCCAGGGGCACTTGAATCAACGCCAGCCGGCGCAGCCAGCCGGCGCCGGCCACCTGGGCCGCTTCAGCCATCGTGGGTGGGATCTGCGCCAGTTGGGTGACCATGATTCGGCTGGTCAGGGCCGTGTACTTGGCCAGATAGCCGATGATGATGATGGCGGACGTGCCATAGACCAGGTTGGTCCGGGGCGTGTTCCAGAGGCTGATCAGGCCGATGCCGATCACGATGCCCGGCAGCGCGAAGAGGAAGACAGTCAACGAGTCCACCGCGCGCCAGCAGCGCAGGGCGCGGGTCTGGACCAGGTAGCCGGTAAAGAAGCCGAAGACGGTCAGCAGGCTGGCTCCGCCGACGGCGAAGGCGAAGCTGCGACCGAGGCTGCCGCCGGCCCGCCTGAGCGCCTCGGCGTAGTTGCCGTGGCCCGCCGAGCGGCTGACCAGCACCACGACCGGCAAGACCACGATGAGAAATCCCGCGGCGGTCACCAGGGCGAACAGCCACTTGCGATGAGGGCCGAGGGCGATGACCGGTGAGCGTTCAGGCGTCGCCGATGGGCGCAGTAGGTAGGTGCGGTCCCGCAGAAACACAGCCTCGACAAAC
Source organism: Candidatus Krumholzibacteriota bacterium (assembly GCA_024277025.1). GTDB lineage: Bacteria > Krumholzibacteriota > Krumholzibacteriia > LZORAL124-64-63 > LZORAL124-64-63 > JAGRNP01. The sequence continues at coordinate 18,603 of JAJRWA010000126.1, forward strand.
AACAGGATCAGGGTGACCCCAGCCAGGGGAACCACTGCGGCGGTGGCGGCCTTGAAGTCGTAGAACGCCGAAAAACGTGTGAAGCTCTCCACCGGGAAAACGTCGAAACGCAGAAAATTGGGTACGCTGAATTCGCCGAAACTCAAGAGAAAGACCAGTAGTCCGGCCAGCAGGACACCGGGCAGGATGAGAGGAATCGTGATCCTGGCCAGGACCGTGGGCCACGCCGCGCAAAGTCGGCCGGCCTCTTCCAGGCGTGGATTGACCGTGCGCAGGAAGACCATGGTCAACAGCATCGGGATCGGCAGGAAGATCGAGAACAGGATGAAAGTGCAGCCGGACAGACCGGCGAGGCGGCCATCCGGGCCCAGAAGATCGAACCACGAGACGGCGAAAATATATGGGGGCACCAGCAAGGGAGTCACAAAGAGCATCGCCAGAAATTGCCGCCCGGGCAGGTCCGTCTTGCCCAGCAAAATCCCCAGCGGAGTGCCGGTCACCACGGTCAGCAACGTGACCAGGGCCGACAGCGCCAGACTGTTTCGCATCAGGGTCCATTGCCGGGTCGATTGCAACAGGCCGCCGTAGGCCGCCAGGCTGAGCTGGCCATCCACGAAGATACTCCGCCCGAACATGGACAGCACCGGCAGCAGGCCGAACCCGACCAGCAGGGCCACGATGAAACCGAGCAGCAGGCGCCTGGTCATCACGCTCAGAGCCCCAGCCAGCGATCCAGATAGGGCTGAATGGCCACCATCCTGAGGGCGACGTCGGCGTAGTTGACGGGTATGACTCGCAGTTCGGCAAGCGGCGTCAACTCCGGCGGGATGGGCACGTCCGGATGCAGGGGAATTTGGGCGCAGTCGGCAATAGCCAGTCGGCGTTCGGTTTCCCGCGTCAGCAGATAGTCCATGAGCTGACGCGCCGTTACCGGGTGGGGCCCGTTCTTGATGAGCATCACCGCGTTGGGCACGATGAAGCAACCGAGGCCTCCCGGCTCCTGATCCGGGTAGACCATGGCCACGGGTCGGCCCTGCCGCATGCGGTTGACCGCGTCGTCGCTGTCGACCAGGCTGAAGTCGTAGCGGCCGGCGGCGACAAAGTCGGCACTCTCGCCGTTGCTGGTCGAGATCGCCACCTCGTTCTGTTTCAGGGCCGTCATGAAAGCCCGGGCCTGCTCGTCGCCCCAGATCGTGAACAGGGCCGCGATCTGGGCGGTCGTTGTGCCGAAGAGCGGGTTGGTGATGACCGACTTCCCGCGCCAGCGGGAGGCCGTGTAGGCGCGGATCGTGCTCGGTGCCTCCTTGATGCCGGTGTTGACGATCAATACCCTCGCCCGGGCGGAAAAACCGGTCCAGTACCCGTCCGGATCCTTGAACGTGGCCGGGATGTCATTGGCCTGTGGGGAGACATACGGGACCGAAATCCCTTTGTGTTTGAGGACCTCGGCCCGGATCGGCTCGTTGGCCCAATAGACATCGGCCTGGGGGTTGCTCCTCTCGGCGATGAGGCGGTTCATCGACCCGGTGCTCTTGGCTTCCTCGGTGTCGTAGACGGCCCGCACCCTGATACCGGTTTCCCGCTCGAAGGCCTGCAGGATGGGTTCGGAAAACACCTGATCCTCCGAGACGTAGACCGTCACTGTCTGATCGGATTTCTGCCCACGGCCACAACCTGCGGGCAGGATCAGGGCGAGTGCCACCAGGACCAGCAGCAACATATTGCGCCGTGAAGAGACCTTGTCGATGACGTCCGTTCTGACCATGGATCCAACTCCCTTGGCTGGTCTGCCTGGTTATTCCTGCCCACCGCCGGCGTCTACTGAAAAATCAGCGAAGGAGGTGGCGGCGTCGGCCTTGGTCCACAGGCCAACCCCGCCGGCTGCGGTGAACAGATCGTTCGTGCCGGTCAACAGCACCTTGCCGTCCAGGGCTCCGCTATACCGGTTGCCGTGCTGGGTGATTGTGAGCAGGTGCCACTGGCCAGGGGCGAGGGCGACTTCCGCACTGGCCAGAGTCCTGCGAGAACCATTGCGGACCGAGTAGAGGCGGAAGTTGTCTTCCAGGGGGTTGAAGCGGGCGATGTAGTAGTTGTCCCGATCCTGCACGCGCCAGATCACGCTGCCGCCCTGGTCCTCCCGGCCCTGGTCGGCCCGGAACCGGACGGCTATCTCGCCGTCGAGAAATGACACCGAGTCCGTCCAACAGAGGTTGAAAGTGCTGCCGTGATGGCGGTTGGTGTCGAACAGAGCCAGCACCTTCTTGCCGGTGGGCGCTGCCTTGTCCGCGACGACCCGCCAGATTGCGGGGTCGCCGTTGCCGTTCGTGGACTCGGTCCGCCAGCCCGCGGGCAGCTGTCCGGTGGAGACGTCGTCGAAGCTCCACGAGACACTGACTGGCTCGCCGGTCGCAGACGGCTGGTCAACAGTGCCCGCCGGCGCAGCGGCCACGACGAAGGACACCACCAGGGCTGCTGCGATGCCGATCGGCCCGGTGGAGTGGGACATGACTGCAGCCTCCTTGCCCGCTCGGGCGGCGGTGGATTGGGTTGGTGGACAATACGATAACTTGCACCAGCAATGGATACACCGCCGACCGATCAAATGCGACCATAATCCTGGGAACCGGGCTGCAGCGGTTGCGGCCCAAGCCACTGCCGGGTAGGTGGTAACGATCGTCACAAGAGCTTCGGCTACTTGAGCAGTAACATACCCTGGGTCTGAGTCTGCGATCCGGCCCGCAGTCGACAGAAATACAGGCCCGACGCGACAGCACGCCCCTGTTGGTCCAAGCCGTGCCACAGCGACTGGTGACGTCCCGGGAGCAAGTCTTCTCCATTGATCAGCGTCACGACAAGGCGCCCGGTCAAATCGAAAACCTGCAGATCGACCCTCGCGGCGGCCGCGAGATCAAAGCGGATGATCGTCGCTGGATTGAACGGGTTCGGGGCGTTGTCGTAGAGGATCGTCCGCGGCGGGATTCCGGGTTCGGTCACGCCACTCACGTCGGTGGGACCCACAAGACCGCTGCTGTTGCCGGCCGAGTCGACCGCTGCCAGCCAGTATCGGTATTGCCAGGCGTCGCTGTCGAGCGTGGGCATCGGATCAGACCAGGTTGTCGCCGCCAGGGTCGTCGTCGGCACGGCGTTATCGCCAGGAGGATCTGCCGGGCTCAGCATCCGGTAGATCCTGAAACCCAGGAGGTCGCCGTCGCCGGGGTGTTCCCAGGTCAGTTGATTGCGGTCGTACCGGTAGTCGACCGAGAAAGCCGCCGGCGCGGCGGGGCTGAGGTTGTCAAGCGAGTGGCCCACTTCCGGCGGAGAATTGAAGTGGATCCCGGGATCGGCGGTCAAAGCGGAAACCATGAAGATGGAGTCGCATGGCCCCAGGCTGATGGTCGAGTCGCAGATCGTCGGGGCCACGACCTGATATGTGCTGCACTGGGCGGCCGCAACCTGCTCGACAAGATCCCAGCCCCCAGTTTTCCGAGGCTGTCCGGCCAACTGCCGTGAATCGAGCGAATCGGCCTGTGCGCGATATATGCCGTAGTCGGTGACTGGGATGGTTGAGCCGACTCGGTCATAGCCGCAGCGGCGCCAGGTCACTGTGACCCAGCCGCCCTGGTCAGCCGCCACATCGGACACACTCTCAATGGCGGGCAGGCCGTCACAGCCGACCGGTCGCACACCGATCTGGCCACACACGGGATTGTTGCCGGCGGCGCACGGTGAGCCGGCCTCCAGGGCGAATGGATCAGACTCTGCCTGTTCACCACAAAAACCGGGGTCAACTGAAAGGTTGCCGTCGACCCCCAGGAGAGAGGCGAGGCTCCCGGACCAATCGCCACCCGCGTTGCCGTAGATATCGGTGCAGGAAAGCAATGGCGTCCCGGGACCCGTGATGTTGATTGCCTCGCCTCCCGTGCCGAAGACGACCAGGCAATTGCGGAGCTCAAACTCCCACAGATTTGCGTAGGAAAACGCCACGGAACTGCCGACCGTCGCCTCGTTGTACGCGAAAGTTGAGCCGGTGATGACCACTCCCGTCATGGGGAACGGGATATCGTCCCCCAGAATCGTCAGAGCCCCGCCGGTGGGTGCCTGATTGTAGGCAAATGTACAACCTGTGTAGCTGTTGCGGGAATATCTGTCACAAACCGCGCCCCCGGTCAACGTGGCCGTGTTGGAATCAAAGCGGCAGCCGGTAAAGGACATGGTGAGCCAGTCACTCAGGTAGCAGGCTCCGCCCTCGTCGGCTGTGTTGTCGCTGAACTCGCAGTTCTGGAAGGAATCAGAGATCCTGGCGCTCCCGGAAGTCTCGTTGTGCGACTTGGAATTGGCTTCGGGATTGCAGTAGCCACCACCCTTGGCGGCCGAGTTCCCGGTGAAGACACAGTCGATGTCACTGCTGTCCTAAACAGGACAGGGTTCTCTTCCTGCCCCTTAATTCCCAACATTTTACCCGCCTAAATTACGTTTTTCCAGATGAGGTTGCCCGTTTTTGTCCTGGTCTCCACGCTAGCCTGTCCTAATCACGGCAGCCCCAGCTCCAACTGCACCGGCATTGGTAGAAGTGGCGGCGTATTGAACGGGTCATCAAGCCAGTCGGCCAACTCTCGGTAGGTAAAGAGGTTCAAGCGAAGCATCGTCGCCAGGTTGGATAGCGACCACCCCGCCTTGGACAGATGGTGCAGCCATTTCAGCAACAGCATAGCGATCAAGGCTGTCCAAATCTGGATGCGAAGCGCATTTTCACTGGTGCCGACAAAACTCCGGACTTTCAGATTCTGTTTCAGCGCCTTGAAGAACAGTTCAATCTGCCAGCGCTCTTTGTAGATGGCCCCGATTGTCGTGGCCCCGAAGTCCAGATGGTTGGTGATCAGGACGATCTCGCGTTCGTTTTCCCGGTCCCAAACAACGACACGGCGCAAAAAGCAGGGGCATTTCTTTTGAGCCTGTGATCCGGTTAATCGGATCACTTCATCGGACAAGATATTTCGATTGGTTGGCACGGGAAGGTCATGGATAGTCTCGTAGACGGCGTTATCCTTCATTCGGGTCACGAAGAAGATTCCGTCTTCGGTCCAGCGAGCAAACTGCCGGTAGTCGTTGTAGGCGCGGTCCATTGCTACGATTGATCCGGGCTGTAACTTCAATAACTTGAGAACCTTGGAATCATGCAACTTGGCTTCACTGATCAGGACATATGAGGGCAAGTAGTCGTCATGGTCCAGAAGTACGTGGGCTTTGACGCCGCCTTTGGCGCGGCGGAATTCGGCCCAGGGAAACAGATTCAGGCAAAGGCTGATTGTTGTGGAGTCCAATGACAGGAGTTTGTTTTTGAAGCGGAACTTGTGCTTCCGCGGCCCAAGGTGACCCTGGGTACGGAACCGATCGGTCATTTCCCATAACAGATCCTCGAAGATGGCCGCAGGCCGACGGGCATTGGCATACGACAGGTTGGACTTGCTTGGTCTACGGCCGATCCCCAAGTGCGCAAGCTTGCCGAGACAGCACGCCAAACCATTGCAGATATCACGCAAGGAATCGGCATGGGCCATCTGACAGAACAGCATGGCGGTCATTTGAGTCCAGCAGGTGAAGCCCTTGGCGCCGCGTTCGCCTTGGTGTTTTTTGACCAGGGCAGCGAAATCATTCCGGGGAATTTGCTTGAGAAGTTGACTGAATAGGCTGGCGGACTTTACCATCTGTTGGCCCCTCCTGGACGTGTTGTGAAAAGGATTTTTAGTCGAACCCAATTCTCACACGGCCACGGGGGGCCTCGTCAATATTTCAATTGTTTAGGACAAGAGTGAGTCGATGTAGCTGTTGAACTGCTCCCACATCGCGTTGACTCCACCACCATTGACGACAGCGGTGTTGGAATCGAACACACACGACGTGAACCTGGCACTGCTGTACCAGTACAGATACATCCCACCGCCATCGTGCGCGAAATTCCCCTGGAAAAGGCAATCCGATACCTGCGGCGATGACCCCTGGAAGATGTACATGGCACCCCCGCCGGACAACGCCCGGTTGTTCTGAAATCTGCAGTTCTCGATAGTCGGGGTCACCATGGCGTCCTTGTCGGCAGGATCACCGAGATAAATGCCCCCACCAAACTCGGCGTACCCGTTCATGATTGTCAGCCCGCGCAGTACGGTCGCGGTGGTTTCCAGGTTGGCCACGATGAAACCGCGGTGCGGGTTCGCCGGTGTGCCGCCGCAATCGATGATGCACTCGCCCGGGTCGTCATTCTGCGACCGGACTACGATGGCCTTGCCCATCAGGTCGATGTCCCGGTTGCCCGGACCGGAGAACGTCCCCGGCATCAGCCAAACCTCGTCGCCGTCCGTGGCAACTCTACTGCTTGCTGGATTGTGCCCAACGGGTTGCCGGCAGAACCGTCGCCCGTCGTGTCTGAGCCCGTGGTTGAAACATAGCGAACCACCGGTGTACAGGCCGCGGGAGTGGGGGGGGCGATGCCGCCCCGGCTGGAGCTATTGCCAATCACCAACATGCCGAGCAGGCAGCACACCCATTTCATGATCGTCCCGCCGAGGCGAATCGTTCCCTTACTGGACCTACTGACAATATAAATTCATTTGAGAAGAGTTGCACCACACAGGCGCGTCTGCCCGGCGCGAAGTTGCACCGGCGGCGGTGGCCGGCTGGTCGAGGGCCTGGTTCGCCAATGATTTGAGCCTGAGCAGTCCGCTGCCGGGATTTCTCAAGAATATCATCAACAAGAAGGGTATCAAGAACGCCATCTCGTGGGGCAGGAAGCAGAGCGAGCTGGCGGTTTTGGCGACCGAATACCAATCGCAGCCCCCGATCTGCAGTCAGGTCCACAGGCGCAAAACCTTGCCAAACCCACCCCAGCCTGTTAAATTTCCCGATCCACGTCCAACTGAGGGCCGGCCCCGGGTCTGCCGTTGGTTTTTTGTGTCGTGCAACATATTGATTGGCAACAACTTGTTGCAGCGGTAGAGCGGCCTGCTCCCTTGGCGTGCGGCCCCTGATATCGTTGCCCTTTTGTGCGCGCAAAGGCCGGACGGGGCTGTCCGGCGCCTTTTGCCGCCCCGGAGTAAGCTGTGTTTCAGGATCTGACCAGGCGCCTCGACCGGACCATGAAGAAATTGGCCGGTGCCGACCGTCTGACCGAAGAAAACGTCAAAGAGGCTCTGCGCGAAGTCCGCCTGGCCCTGCTTGAGGCCGACGTCCACTACGGCGTGGCCAAGAAGCTGGTGGCGTCGATCCGGGAAAAGGCCCTGGGCCAGGATGTGCTGGGGAGCCTGACGCCGGCCCAGCAGGTGGTCAAGATCGTCAACGAGGAATTGACGACCCTGCTCGGCGGCCACACGGCGGAATTGAACCTGGATGTGGCCAACGCCCAGACCAAGGGCATGACCACGGTGATGGTCATGGGCCTGCAGGGCTCGGGCAAGACGACATTTTGCGGCAAGCTGGCTTTGCGTCTGCAGAAAGAGGGGCGCCGGCCCATGCTCGTCGCGGCGGATATCTACCGCCCGGCGGCCATCGATCAGTTGATGGTGATCGCCGAGAGCATCGACGTGCCGGTGCACACGGACCGCGAGCGCAAGAACGCCGCCCAGATCGTCAAACTGGGCCTGCGCAAGGCCAAGGACAACAAGTGCGACGTGCTGATCGTCGATACGGCGGGCCGCCTGCACATCGACGACACCCTGATGGGCGAACTCGAGAGCATCGTCAAGATGGTGCCCATGGACGAGAAGCTGCTCGTCCTGGACGCGATGACGGGCCAGGAAGCGGTGAACATCGCCGAGACGTTCGCCGAGCGGCTGGACTTCGACGGGGCCATCCTGACCAAGATGGATGGCGATGCCCGCGGTGGCGCGGCCCTCAGCGTACTCGAAGTGACGGGCAAACCGGTCAAGATGATCGGTGTGGGCGAAAAGCTGGACGACCTGGAGGTCTTCCACCCCGACCGCATGGCCGGACGCATTCTCGGCATGGGTGACGTGCTGTCGCTGATCGAGAAGGCCGAAGAGAACATGGATCTGGACGAGGCCGAGAACATGGCCTCGCGCTTCGCCGCCGGCGAATTCAACCTGGAGGATTTCCAGGGCCAGATCCGGCAGATGAAGAAGATGGGCCCCCTCAAGGGCGTCCTCAAGATGTTGCCGGGCATGAACAGCGACGTGCTGGACAAGGCCAAGGTGGACGACAAGCAGTTCGCCAAGGTCGAGGCGATCATCAATTCGATGACGATCGCCGAACGCCGCAAGCCCGACATCATCAACGGTTCGCGGCGCAAGCGTATTGCGCGCGGAAGCGGGACCACGGTCTCGCAGGTCAACAAGCTGTTGAAGCAGTACCGGGACATGCGGAGCATGATGCGCAAGATCAACTCCGCCGGGGGCCTCGAGGCCTTCGGCAAGGGCATGCTCGGCGGCTAGCTGACCAAACTTGCACGCGTCGGGCATGGGGCCGGGCGCGACACCACACGAAGTGGAGGTTGATAGTGGCAACGACGATCCGATTGACCCGCATGGGTCGCAAGAAACGTCCGTTCTACCGCATGGTCGTTCTGGACAGCCGCAAGCGGCGCGATGGGGCCTATCTGGCCAACCTGGGTTTCTACAACCCCTTTACCGATCCCCATGAAGTCCAGCTTCATGACGACGAAATCATCTACTGGCTGCAGAAGGGCGCCACCATGAGTGACACCGCCCGCAGTCTGCTGCGCAGTGAGGGCGTGCTCTACCGGCTGTCCCTGATCCGCGGTGGCCTGGATGCAGCCGCGATCGAGACCAAGATGACCGAGTGGCGCGCCGCCGCCGAGGCCAGCAAGGCCCAGCGCGAGCAGGCTGCCGCCGCGAAGGTCGCCGCCAGGAAGGCTGCCGAGGAAGCCGAGGCCAAGGCGGAGGCCGAAGCCGAAGCCAAGGCCGCCGCCGAGGCCAAGGCCGCCGAAGAGGCGGAAGCCAGGGCTGCTGCGGAGGCCAAGGCCGCCGAGGAAGCCAAGGCTGCTGAAGAAGCCAAAGCTGCCGAGGAATCTGCCGCTGCCGTCGAGGAAGCGCCTGCCGCCGCAGCCGAAGAGGCTGTAGCAGACGCTCCGGCGGCAGAGACCGCGGATACCGAAGAGACCAAGAAAGACGAGTCCGAGGGCGGCGAATGAGCGCGCCGGAGGAAAAGAAAAGCAGCCCCGAGCTGGAACTGGATCTGGACGACGATCTGAACATCGGCCAGGAGCGGGTTCTCGAACTCATCTCCTACGTCGTGGTCAATCTGGTCCGCTATCCGGATGACGTCACCGTCGATATCGTGCGCAAGCAGGATCGGGACGTCTACCAGGTGCGCGTGAACCAGGAGGATCTGGGCAAGGTCATCGGCAAGGGTGGCCAGACCGCCCGGGCCCTGCGCGTGCTGCTGATGGCGGTCAGTGCCAAGACCGATCAGCGGATCGGGCTGGAGATCGTGGAATAGCCCATGGTGGACGCGGCCGCGGCAGAGACGGGTCCTGACCGATTCGTGATAGTCGGTGAGGTGGTCAAGGCCATCGGTCTGAAGGGTGAGGTCAAACTCTATCCCTTGCTGAACTACCACCGGGAGCTGCTCATGAGCGGCTACCTGCAGTGGCAGGACGGTACGCGGGCGGAAATCACCCGGCACCGGCAGGCGGGTTCGTGCGAGGCGCTCAAGGTGAGCGGCGTGGATGACCGCAACAAGGCCGAAACCCTGGTGGGCCGGGTGCTGGGCTTCATGAGCCGCAGCTATCTGGACGCGGATTTCCCCAAACCCGACGGAGGGCTGCCCTTCCGCTGGCTCGAGCGGGAAGTCCGGACCACCACGGGCGAGACGATCGGTGTGGTCGACGAGGTCCGGGTGGCGGGCGCCGGTTATATGCTGGTGGTCGCGGATCCGGAGCAGCCGGGCGGTCAGTTGATGATTCCCGCGCTGGCGCCGATCCTGCAGCCGGAGGACGACCTGAGCGGAGTCCTGATTGTGGATCCGCCGGAAGGACTGTTCGATGTCCAGCGAGGTTGAACGGGACGTGGTGCCCTGCATCAAGATCCTGACGCTCTTTCCGGACATGGTGCGCACCGTGCTGGAAACGAGTATCCCCGGCCGTGCGGCCCGACAGGGCCAGGTCCGGTACGAGGTCGTGGACATTCGCGACTTCTCGGTCGACAAGCATCGCACGGTCGACGACACCGCGTACGGCGGTGGGGCCGGCATGATCATGATGGCGCAGCCCGTGGTCGAGGCCGTCGAGAGCGTCCGTCAGCACGACGACGCGACGGTGATCCTGACCACGCCCCAGGGCGAGACCTTTGACGAGGCGCTGACCCTGGAACTGCTGGACGACCTTCGGCAGAAGGGCGAGCTGATCCTGGTCTGCGGCCACTACAAGGGCATCGACGAGCGGGCCATCGAACTGGTGGTCAACCGGGAAGTCTCGATCGGGGACTACGTGCTGTCGGGCGGGGAACTGCCGGCGCTGGTCATTGCCGACGCGTTGGTCAGGCGCATCGAAGGCGTCCTGCACAACGAGGACTCGGCCAACAACGACAGCTTCACCGCTGTGCGCGACGGTGGCCTGGATTGTCAGTGGTACACCAAGCCGCCGGAATACCGGGGCCTGTCCGTACCAGAGGTGCTGCTCTCTGGGCACCACGCCAATATCGAGAAGTGGCGGGCCGACCAGGCGCGCCGGCGGACCGAAGAACGCCGACCGGATCTGCAGGATTGAGCTGCGGTCGCTGTGATGAATTATTACCCTGCCCGGCGACGGGCTGAGTTGGACGCCTGCGACGGGCGCGGATTTTCCCGCCGGCAGGCCTATCAGGAGGCAGAGATGAACATCGTCGAACAAATGCGGGCCGATGGGCTGCGGGATGATCTTCCGGACTTCAATATCGGTGACACCATTACCGTCGCCGTGCGGATCAAGGAAGGCAACAAGAGCCGCATCCAGAACTTCATCGGCGCGGTCATCGCCCGCGCCGGGACCGGCAAGGAGGCCTCGGTGACCGTGCGCAAGATCTCCGGCGGCGTGGCCGTCGAGCGGATCTTCCCGCTGGAGTCGCCCAACGTCGATTCCATCGCGGTCAAGAAGCGCGGCCGGATCCGTCGGGCCAAGCTGTACTACCTGCGGGGCCGCACCGGTCGCAAGGCCAGGATTCGCGAAGCCCGCCGGTAGGGTGTGGATGCCCGCGCCCAGTTGAGCCTCGTCGCCCATGACCGGCAGCGCCGTGGTGACAACCGCCTGGTGCTGGCCGGTGTGGACGAGACCGGACGCGGTTGTTGGGCCGGACCTGTGGTCGCCGCGGCAGTCATCCTGCCGGACCAGTGGTGTCCCGCGCACCTGAATGACAGCAAGAAACTCTCTGCCGCGCGCCGTGAGGCCTTGTGTGGCGAGATTCTCGCAAGCGCCCTCAGTTGGGGCGCTTGCGCCGTATCCCCCGCCGAGATCGACCGCGTCAATATCCTGCAGGCGACCCTGCGGGCCATGGCGCGGTCGCTGCACAAACTGGACTGTGCGCCGGATCTGGTCCTGGTCGATGGCCTGCAGGTGCCGGATGTGCCCTGGCCCGCCGAAGCGGTGGTCAAGGGCGACGCGACCAGTGCCTGCATCGCCGCGGCGAGCATCCTGGCCAAGGTCTTTCGCGACCGGATCATGACGGTGTGGGATCGCAAATACCCGGGGTACGGCTTTGCCGCCCACAAGGGCTATGGAGCAGCGACCCATCAGGTGGCTCTGGCTGCGTTGGGCCCGTGCCGGATCCACCGGTTCAGTTACAAGCCGGTCGCGGCGCTGGATCAGGGGCAACTGTTCTGAAGAGCAGTTGCTGTCGCCTTGAATTTGACTGGGTGAACGGAATCTCAGCACGCGTGCGGGATTCTGAGACGAAACATCAAGCGCCGCCCCGTGCCCAGGCCCGGCCCGCCTCTTGCATTCCCGGCCCACTTCCTCCCGGAACGGCCGGACTCGGACATGACCCAATCCCACCGCCTCGGCGAATGGGGCGAGAACACCGCCTGTGTCTTCCTGGAACTCTGCGGCTACCGCTGCCTGGATCGCCGTTATCGGCGTCCCGGCGGCGAAATAGACCTGGTCATGCGCCAGGGCGAGACCCTCGTCTTTGTCGAAGTCAAGACGCGCAGCGGCCACAGCCTGGCTCCGGCCGAGGCCTGGCTCGGCCCCGCGCAACTGCGGCGCTTGCGCCGGCTGGCCGTCCAGTGGCTGGCCGAACACCCGGGCCAGGCCCCCGGTGACCTGCGTTTCGACGTGGTGGCCGTGGAGTATGCAGGCCGGCAGGCGGGCGCCTCGATCCGGCATCTGGCCGGGATCGGGTAGGGCAATCAGGCGGGATATTGCCCACCAGACCGTTCCTCCGTACATTCAGTGGATCCGGCTGTGCGCAGACTGCGGCACACTGCCCACCCCATGCTCTGCCTGCAGACCTACCGGATCGTAACCTCGACCGCGTGGTTGCGTAGGGGGGCATACTACGGTTGACCCGCCTGACCCGGATGGAAATCCGGGTAGACACTTCGCACTCCCTGAGGACGAACATGCTCGCAATCCGCTTAGGAAAAGCCCGACACGACGCCCGTGATTGTCCGAATTTCGCATCCGGCGATCATCCGGCCCCTCGCGCTGCTTTTTCCTGTCGGTGGGGATCTTCAGTGAGCATCGGGTTCGCCCTTACCCTGCTGTTGCTCGGAGGATTCCTGCCGGCGGTCGGGGGACAAGACGCCCTGGCCGCTCCGGCCAGCGAGTATTTCCGGAATCATCTTGATCAGGACGGCAATGGCGTTGAGGACCTGCTCGATGCCTGGCGTCGGGGCCAGGCGGCCTGGAGCGCCCTGCAGCAGGCAGCGCAGCCGAAACGCCCGGCGGCTGCGGGAGCGGCCAAATCCGGCGACCGTGCTGAATTCCCGGATGGCGTGGCACCGGCCAGTTCCGTGGTCGCCGCCGGCCGCCTGCGAATCCTCTGCCTGGGGGCCACGGCGGGGCAACTGAGCACGCCGGTGGCCGCCGCGGCCGGCGAGGGCGTGTGCCGGGTCGTGCAGGATGTGTCGCGCTTCGGCGGCATCACGGTGCTGGTTGTCGATGCGGCCGGGCTGGACCGGTTCCTGGCGGACGGGCCTGCCTGTGCGGTGATGCTCGACCGCGAAGGCGTCCCCGCTCTGGTGGACAGCCGCCACCTGGTCGGCGTCGGCCGGGTGACGGCCGGAGCCCTGGACCTGGGCAATGACTGGTCCGCCACGGTGGCTATCCTGGACTCGGGCATGGACTCGGCCCACGGCGATCTGGGGGACGCGCCGGATGACGATCTCGATGGTCCGCCCCCCGCCGTTGGTGACGCCGGCGACTGGTTCGATGCCAGCGGGGGCTGGCCGCTGTTCGCGGGCTACACCGCCGTGGGCTGGCACGACGTGACCGATGACTTTCCCGGCAGCCAGGGGCCCTGGGACTACAACTACCACGGCACGGCCCTGGCCTCGGTCGTGGCCGGCAGCGGGACCGTCGACCCGGACTACCGCGGTCTGGCCCCTGGCGGCCGCTTGACGATCGTCAAGTATTGGGACTTCGACGAAACCTGGCACGCCTGGGCCGGGGACTTCCTGGCCGCCTGTGCCTGGCCCCTGGACAACCGCGAGACCTATCGCGTGCGCACGGTGCTGATGGCCGCCAACTGGGAGGTGGACGCGGGCATCAGCGCGGCCATGGCGGCCTTTGTCGACGCGGGACTGCTGCCGGTGGTGGCCATGGGCAACTACGGTGATAATCCGGCCGGTCCGGGTTATCCCGCTTCGCTGCCGGAGGTGCTGGCCGTCGGGGCCGCCAACAGCAACGGCGAGGTCAGCGCCTACAGCGGCCGCGGCCTGGCCGGACAGCAGAAGCCGGATCTGGTGGCACCCGGCGGTGGTCTGCTGCCGGGGAACGGGCGCATTGTCGCGGCTGACAACGAGCCCGACGATACCTACAGCGGACGCTTCGGCACCAGCCTGGCGGCGGCCCATGTGGCGGGCGCGGCTTTCATGCTGGATGAGGCGTTGCTGGAGAACGGGCTGGCACCAGCCCACGATCGCGCGGGTGTCGAAGCCCGGCAGATCGTGCTGAGAATGACGGCAGCCTACGTGGCCGCGGCCGAAACGCCGGACGGCAGTGGCAGTCTGGCCCTGCCCCCGTATAACGGGAATGACCCTGCCCGCGGCTTCGGACTGCTGCGCGTGGATGCGGCCGTCCACGCCATGATCGACCCCCTGCGGCCCGGCCAGGATCAGGCGGACACGCTGAGCAGCGACTGGCAAAAACCCGTGGTGGCCCGCCGCCTGGAGACCAGCCCCGGGGTGCGCTATCTGGTGGAGGCCGTGCCCGCCGCCGGCCTGGACGTCGTGGTGGAAGTGGTCGAAGTCGGTGTTGACGGCCAGCTTCTGCGGCTGGACGTCAATGGCGCCGGCGTTTCGGAGTTCGGGTATTTCCGGCCGGGCACCGACAGCTGGGCCTTTGTCGTGGTCAAACGCCTGTCCGGAGCCGGGGGCGTGACCCTGCGTCTGCGGGAAGAGGATTCATTCACTGCCCAAGGTGCCGGCCTGACCCTGCCCGGGGTGGGCTCGGGGGCGCCGAACATGGGCTATCTGGCGCCGTTCACGGGGCCGTCACTGATCGTGCCGTCGCGGGTCCTGGTCGATCCGGTTGCCCGCTCGCTGAACGTGTTGGACACGACCGGGAGTTTTCGCCCCGGTTGGCCCGTCTTCGTGTTTCCGGCCACGGCCAGTCAAGGCGGGTTGACCCAGCCGGTGGCCCTGAATCTGGATGGCGTTGGCGGCGATGAAATCGTCACCGCATCCGAGTTCGGTTCCATCTATTTCTTCACCGGCGACGGCAGTGTCAAGACGGTTGATCTGGAACTGAACCGTTCACTGACCAGGCCGGTCGGTTTTCAGAACGCGGTTGGTGGTTGGCGCGTGCTGGTTGTTGACAAGCTGGGCTGGGCCCGCACCTGGTCGTGGAATGCCGCGGCAGGAACCGGTCCGGAGCTGGAAATCGAGATTCCGCTGGGGCACAACCTGCCGCTCGCACCGGCGGCCGGGCGTCTGGCCGGCGGTGGCGGCGAGTCGGTGGTGATCGCTTTTGCGGACGGCTGGCTGGGGGTTCTGGATGAGAATCTGAATCTGCGCAGCGGCTGGCCGCTGGCCCTGGGGGTGCCGCTGGAAGTGGCGCCGGTTCTCTGCGACCTCGATGGTGACGGTCTGCATGAGATTGTGCTGCCGGTACGCGACAATCTGAGTGGACAACTGACCATGCGGGTCTTCGATGGCGCGGGAAACTCTCTGCCAGCCGATGGTACGGTTGTGCCGGCCCCCCGCGGAGGCCGCTGGCTGTCCCTGTCCGAGGCGTCGGTGTCCGGCTGGTCGGGGGCCGGGACCCTGGCGGTTTCAGTCGTGGGTTTGGCGGACAATGGGCTGGCCGGGGACGCGACTGTCTGGTCATTGGGTCTGGGGCGGCTGTTGGCCACAGGTGGCGCCGAATCAGTTGACCTGGCCGGGTTCTCCATTGGTGCGTCCACCGCCGAAGGCCAGTTGCAACTGGACAATCTGCTGCTGCCGGCACCTTTGGCCTGGAGTCAGGCCGGTGGGGTACAAACCGAATCCGGTGTCCTGTTCCATGTTTGCTGGAGTGAATTGCTCTATGGGTTCACCTCACTGCCGGGCGGCACGACCGGCTGGCTGCTGCCGGCCCACGGAAATTCGCCGCTGGTGCAGAAGCAGCCTCTGACTTTGGGCGGCGCCCAGCAGGCGCCGTTGTCCTATCTCGGCGGAATGCTGGTGCCGTTGGCGGAGGGACTCCTGCTCAAGGTGGTCACGGTTGAGCGTGAGCTCGGAGTGGCTCCGCTGCTGACGACTGCGACCTCGGCACCCCTGTGGCGGTCCGAGCGCGGCGACAGCCGCAACAGTGGTGCTTATCCGCTGGCCCAGTCCGTTTCGGCGGTCCAGCCCGCCGTGGTCTTGTCGCGCCAGTTGCAGGCCTACCCCAATCCCGGCAGCGGGCGCATTCGGTTCCGCAGCCGGGGGACCGGCCTGGACGGCGGCACCCGCCTGGATATTTTCGACCTGCGGGGACGGCGCGTACGGCGGCTGCAGGGCGCTGACGGGGAGGGGGTTGTCGCCTGGGACGGCCGGGATGAGCAGGGCCGCCAATTGGCCGCTGGGGCCTATCTGGCGGTGGCACGGTCCGGTGGACAGCGCTTGACGACCCGGCTGGTGCTCACCCGCTGACCGGCTGTTTTTTGACGACTGTGATTTTCCTGATGTCTGTCCCGGGCCCGCCGTGATAGATTCCGGCCATGGAAAAGAGCACCTCCTCAAGCACCCAGCACGGCAGCACCTACTGGCAGCTATTGGCGGCGGCCGATGATGCCCTGCAGGTCGGCGACTATCCGGCTGCCGAGCGCCGCTATCTGGATGCCTGCGCCCTGCGCGACGCCTCACCGGGGCGTGTTTTTGTCACCGAGAAAATTGGCGATGGCTTGCGGCGCCTGTTGGGCAGCCGCCGGGCCGGTGCGGCAGCGAAAGGTCTGAGCGGACGCTGGCAGCGGGCCAGCCGCGCCTTCGTCGACGACTTCAATGGCCGCGGCGAGCACATCGTGCGCGAGGGCGTGCGTTTGGCCGAACTGCGTCCCGAGGACGATGCGGAGACCAACCAGCCCATTCTGGAATCCGCCCTGTTTCTCGTCGCTCGCAGCCAGATATTCCAGGATGAGCCGGCTTCGGCGGTGCCGTTGCTGCGGGGCGTGTTCCGGGCGGCGGCGCGCACCGGACGACCATTCAGCGTCGATCTGGTCCGGCACGATCTGCCGCTGACCGAAGAAGACCGCCTGTGGATGGCTCGCAAGGGCGGGGAACTGGTCGAATCCTTCGTGGAACAGGGGCATCTGCGGCAGGGTTCGCCGGAGGCTGCAGAGTGGGCCGAGGTGTTTCTGCAACTGCTGCAGGCGCGCTACTTCGGCAGCACCGGCCGGCTGGCCGAAGAGCGGGCCTGGCTGGAGGCCCTGACTGCCGACCGTCTGCTGGGGCGCGCGGCGGCCAGCGTGGAATTGTATCGGGCCTATCTGGCGGTCAATCCGGAACCCGGATCGCGGCCGGACGAGGCTCGCGTACGTCTGCTCGAGCTGTTGGGCAACACCCACGCGGTCAATTTCCCGGTACCTCGCTATGAGGAAGCGCTGGGGGCCATGCAGTCGGCGGGCCTGGCGTCCGGCAGTGCGGTCGGCGGCCGCTTCGAAGAGGCTCTGGCGCGGTTGGAATATCGCCGGCCCGATGGCGATCCGACGGCGAGACAGGCACCGGCCTGGGCCTCGGCTGCGGTCGAACCGGACGGCCGGGTCGCCGTTGTCTACTGGTGGGACAACGAACCACGAGACCTGGCGTTCTGGCGACCGGGCGAGAGCACCGCAGCCCTGGAAGATTTTCTGTCTCCCTGCGCGGGCCGCCTGCTGGCCGCCGATGAAGCGACTTTGGCGGCGACCGCGGGTCAATGGGTCTCTGAGCCGGCGCCCTGGACGTCCGAGGAATTCGTGGCCGCGATCATGGAGAGCGTCCTGCCTGCCTCCGGCCTGGAGCCAACGGCAATGCTGCGTCTGGCACTGGCGGAGACCGGCCCCTGGCGTGCGGGATGGCGCCCGGGCCTGGGCCACAGCCTGCTGGAGCCACCGCACAGTTCAACTCTGGTGGACGCCTGGCAGCAGGGCACCGCGGTGGGGGCGCTGCAGGCCGGCCTGATGTTTCTGGCGGTCCGCAGCCGGGTTGCCGCCGCGGATATTTCCCTGCGTGCCGGTATCGGCGAGATGGCCCGACGTGGCGATCCTGCCTCTGACTTCCTGTACGGTTTTCTGACCCTGGACAGTGAAGCAGACCGGGCGCTGGACGCCAGTTTTGAAGCCTGGACCCTGCCGCTGCTCTGGACCCGGCCCGACCCCTTCGGCTGGGGCAACAACGCGGCCGCCGGCGGGGTGTCGGCTGCGGCCGAGGTGG
The DNA here is from genome assembly GCA_024277025.1 of Candidatus Krumholzibacteriota bacterium. Lineage (GTDB taxonomy): Bacteria > Krumholzibacteriota > Krumholzibacteriia > LZORAL124-64-63 > LZORAL124-64-63 > JAGRNP01. Next base: position 36,633 of record JAJRWA010000126.1, read on the forward strand.
GCATCCGGCCTGATCTGGGGCGCAGCGATTTGACGATAGTGACGACCGGCAATGCGCCGGCGGTGCTGACGGCCTGGGGGGACGGCAAGCAGAAGTGGCGGGTCGTGCTGGACCGGATGGACCGGCTGGAGAGCCTGGCTCAGGTGGCCGGTGGCGTGATGGGGCCGGTCACGTTGATCCCACGTGATGGCCTGGTCCATTCCCTGGCCGCAGCCCTCCAGTTGCTGGAAGATCTCCTGGTGACGGCCCAGCCCGGGTCGGACGGTCTGCTGGCCCTGTTTCACTGGACCCGCCTGGTGGAGACCCATAACGGGGACCTGCTCGATTTTCAGCAGGTGCGGCCTCGTCCGGTCGGCGCCATTCCGCTCTATGAGCGGTACGGGGAAAAAATCGCCGGGCTGGCCCAGGACCGTCCGTCGCTGTCGGCGGACGGTTCGCTGGACACCGAGACCCTGCGCACCTGGGGCGGCCAGTTCAGCCAGCGCGTGCGCAAGGCCGGACTGGTGGCCGGGACCTGCGCCCATCTGGGCACCGATGGGTCGACCCTGGATGCCCTGTGGGGTGTCTTCGAAGGGAGCGACGCGGCCTGGGTTTTCCTGGACAGCGCGGCCGTGCACTGGACCCTGCACGAACAAGGTGATTTGGGGATCCAGGAGCTGCACAAGCTGCTGCACAGCCGCGGCGGCCGGCATCTGAGCCTTTTGTCGGCGGCGGCCTGGCAGCGTACCGAACTGGAGGAGTTGCTGGCCACCTGGCTGCGGGTCTTCGGCAGTGCCTACTGCCTGAGCCTGACTGATACGCGGGCGCCGGCACTGCGGCTGGTCGACCGCGGCGTGCGGCCGGAGGCGAGGTTGGCCGCTGCCGACGAGTTGGCCGGAACCGTGACCTGGATCGACCGCCGGTTTGCGGAAGAAGGAGCGGGGACCGTGCGCCTGCCGGGTGACGGTCGGACCGGCGAGTTCTGGCGCCAGATTCGCAGCGGTGACCTGGCCCTGGCCGGACAGGATTGGCATTTCCTGGCCGATGACCGCGAGGCTCCCGGTTTGCCGTCGGCGGCGCTGGTCGTCCCTGTCCTGCGCAGCCTGGCCGGCGATGGCGTGCCGCGGGCCAGGCAGGATGCGCGCGTGGCCTGGGCCGAGGCCGACCGCGAGCGCGCGGCCTACCTGGGCTGGCGGCGCAAGCTGTGTGCCCTGGAGATCGCTTCGCTGATGGCTGGGCACTGGCGCAGCGTGGACATCCTGGACACCAGATGGTGGCGCCTCTTGTGGTCCGCAGCACCGGCAGCGGCAAGTGCCCGGCCGTGGACCGGCGAGTTGGCGGCCCAACTGGCGACCAATGGGGTGGCGCGAACCTTTGACTTGCCCGGCACCGCGGGCTCCGGGGGTCCCATCGACAGCCGGGTCCGGGAAATCGTCCAGGGCTGGCTGGCTCGCCAGGAGGGTGCTGAGCCAGGCTTGGACTCAGCGGTCGCGACGATCCCCGCGCCACCCGCCGGCGTTCAGCTCCTGGTGGGAGATCTGGCTGCCATCTGGGAACAGAGCAGCCGGTATCTGGCCGTCCAGTGGGAGCGCGGCGAACTGGCGCGGTGGATGCTTGTGGTCGCTGACAAGATACCGGCCGGAGCCGCCGACCTGGTGGCTGACGGTGGTGTGGCGGGTCGCTCGGTGTGGGGCGGTGATCTGGAGCCGGACCTGCTCACCCCGGTCCTGTGGGTTGGTCCGGAGGACTTCGCTGACGCACGTCTGCGCCAGTTGCTGGCCGAACGTCCGCCCGAGATCATCGTGGCCGATGACCTGGCGGACTGGCTGCCCAGTGCGGTCCGTGATGGACAGGAAACGGCGCTTGCCCTGCGCGGGATCCTCGATTGCGGCGCTCATGCCGTCGTGCTGCATGCCCGGGAGCTGGCTGCCAACTGGGCCGATTTTCTGGCCGGTGCGTGTGGCGCGCGTCTGGCCAACACCACCGGCAGCGTCGGTGTGGTGCCCGCTGCGGCCACACCGGACAAGCCCCTCTGTGTGGATTGCGGCTGTCCCGATCGACCGGCGGCACTGGCCCGGCGCTTGCGCGTCCTGCTTGAGCGTATGCGCGAGGTGCTGGTTGCGGTCGCAGGCGAAGAAGCCGACGGTGTGGCGCCGCCGCCGGACCGACAGTTGCTGCCGACCAAGTGGCTGGCGCGGTTGAGTGGCATGAGCAGCGAGGAGGTCAATGAAGGGGTTCTGCTGCTGCGCTGGGCGGCGCGGTTGAATGGGGATTCCCTGTCTGCGGCGGGTGGTGAAGGTGCGGACGGAATGTCCGGCGGCCATACCCTGGTCATCGCCAGGCGCTATGCGGAACTGGAAACGATCCTGGCCAAACTGGGCGAGAATCTGGCCGTGCTGCTGCCGCTCTGGTTCGCCGGGACGACAGTGCCCGGGTTGTTGGGCGCCATCGATCTGGAGCAGCCACCGGTGCGCATCGACCGCCGGGAACTGGCTCTGGTCGATGCGTTTCTCGGGGCGGTGGCCGCCGGGTCCAGCTACGGCTGCCGGCTGGTCTACACTTGCCCGCGCGGCCTGTTGAACTCGGCGACGCGGCTGGTGGGCTGGGATGGTCCACTGCAGGAAGTCGTGCCCGCCCTGCAGGCGGCGCTGGATGTGTTTCGCGGCCGCGTGCGGGATGTGCTGGAGTCCGCTCTGGAGACCGGTGCCGGTTTTCGGGTGGAAACAGGCCTGACCGAACTGAGGGCCGAGGAGAGCGACTTCATGGGTCTCGGTGTTGTCCTGGGGCTCTGGCGCTGGTTGGGACCGCCGTGCCGTGAAGTACTGTATCTGGTGGATCTGTTGACGGTTGCGGACAGCCCGACGGTTCGCCAGTCACCTCTGGGCTGGGACTTGTTCAGGGCGCAGATGGCGCCGCGCTACCCGGTGGCGCCGGTGGACCTGCCCGCGCGGCGGGTCGACCGCAAGGCGGCGGGACCACTGCCGAGGCTGGGGCAACTCCGGCGCCTGCTGTCGTCGGGCGTGGAGGCCAGCGATGATCTGGACACCGTGGTGGAACGTGTGCATCAGGTCACTGGCAGTCCTGGCGACCCGGCGTTGCTGGTGCTCAAGGGCATGCTGGGTACCGGACGTCATGAAGTGGTCGTGCGTGGGCTGCTGCGTACGCTCAATCAGGCAGCGGATCCGGGCGAAATCGTGATCTATTGCCCGGACCAGGCGGTGGCGGCCATGATGTCGCGTGAGTTTCTGCAGCGGGGCTATTGCCGACCACTGGACATCCGGGTGCCAGCCGGCGGAAGTGGTGTGCCCGCCGGGCCCAACGCTTTGCCGGCCCTGGCCCGGCCTGAGACGGCCGTGGTCGTGATGTGTGAAGTGCAGCGCTTCGATGCGGAGACCCGCTACCGCGTGGCCCAGATGGGACGGGGCAAGCTGCTGGTGATGACGGCGGATCCGGTGGCCAGTCTGGAACCGTGGGAGCACCTTTTCCTGACCACCCCGCGGGCCAACGAAATCATTGAACTGACGAGCCAGCGACGCCTGAGCAAGGCCATCTGGAGCGAGGTCCGGGCCCTGGCGCCGGCCGATCTGGCCCCCGGCGGGAGGACGCGCCGGCACGAGCGCGGTCACCTCGAGTCCGGCTATGCGGCCAACCTGGTGCAGAGCCTGGCCCGGGTTGTGGCGGCCCGGGCCGAGGGCACTTTGCCGATGACCTTGCGCCTGACGACTCCGTTGGCTGCGGATCTCGAATTCCTGTCAGGCCAGTTGCGTGAACGCGGCTGGCTGGCTGTGCCGGAAGCAGAACTGGATGCCGTGTTGTTGCCGGGTCCCCGTGAAATTCTGGCTGCGGTGACTGATGCCCTGGCGCGCAACGGCGAACTGGCGCTGGCTTTCCCCGCGGCGACGACGACCCCGGAAGCTGGTGGCGGTGCCGATGGTGCCAGGGCGGCCGGGGGCGTACCGGCACAGGCTGAGGAATCCGGGACTGAAGAACCGGTTCCCGCCGAGCTCATGCTGCCGCGGCTGCTCGGACCCGGTGCCCAGGCAGACTGGCGGGCCTGGGCGGACGGTTGCGAGGCGGATGCCGAACTGACGCTGGCCGAGTTTGTCGGCCGGCTGGTGGGCACGCCCTGGGCCAACACCTTCCTGCGGCAGCCCGAGTCCCGGCACCGCTGCGAGGAACTGCTGGCCCGCTGGGGTGATCAGCCCCTGCGCTCACTGCTGTCGACGCCTTTGTGGGGCGCCTGGTGGCATACGATGACTGCGGATCTGGGCCTGCGGCCACCGGTTTCCCAACGGCCGGTCGTGGTGCTCAGCGATACGGCCAGGTTGCCGGGCTGCCGGGTGCCGGGCGGGGCCTATCTGTGCCTGGGCACCGAACCGGCCCGCCAGCACTACGAATTTCTCGGCCGCCTCACCGATAGCGCCGTGGTTCTGTATCAGGAGCGCTCACCTTTGCCGGGCGAAGCGCGCGGCACCTGAACGAAATCGTCCGTTTGACCGGGCTTGTCCTGCTGTGCGCCGAATACTAGTTTTGCCGCACCGCGATTCATGGTCTGGCGAGAGCACCCGCACCAGGAGCCTGTGACATGGAAAAAGACACGCGACCGGGGGGCAGGCAGCTGCGCTCGCTGGCCCACACCTTCGAACCCTACCGCATCAAGGTCGTCGAGAAGATCCAGCGGGTCAGCCGACAGGAGCGCGTGCAGCATCTGCGCGACGCCGGCTACAACGTGTTCAAGGTGCCGTCCGCGGCGATCTACGTGGATCTGCTGACCGACAGCGGCACCGGCGCCATGAGCGACAGGCAGTGGGCTGCCCTGATGACCGGTGACGAGGCCTACGCCTACAGCCGCAGCTTCGCGGATTTCGAGGCGACCGTGCGGGATATCTGCGGCTACAAGCATGTGATCCCCACTCATCAGGGCCGGGCGGCCGAAGGCATCCTGTTTGCGACCACGCTCAAGGAAGGCTCGGTCGTCCCCAACAACATCCACTTCGACACGACCCGGGCCAATGTCGAGCACCAGGGCGCCATCGCCCTGGACTGCATCGCCGAGGCCGGCCTGGATCCGGAACTGGAAGCCCCCTTCAAGGGCGACATGTCCCTGGACAAACTCGCGGCGGCCTTCGGGAAGTACGGCACCGAGCGCATCCCGTTCGTGATGGTGACGATCACCAACAACAGCGGTGGCGGCCAACCGGTGAGCATGGCCAACGTGCGCGAGATCTCGGCCTTCTGTGACAAGGTGGGCGTGCCGCTGATTTTCGACGCCTGCCGCTTTGCCGAGAACGCCTGGTTCGTCCAGCAGCGCGAAGAGGGCTACGCCGACAAGTCGATCAAGGAAATCTGCAACGAGATGTTCGCCCTGGGGCAAGGCTGCACCATGAGCGCCAAGAAGGACGGTCTGGTCAATATTGGCGGCTTTCTGGCCCTCAACGACGACACGATGGCCCAGAACGCGACAAACCTGCTCATCCTGCGCGAGGGCTTCCCAACCTACGGCGGTTTGGCGGGACGCGACCTGGCGGCGGTCGCCCAGGGCCTGCGCGAGGTCCTGGACCCCGACTATCTGGCCTACCGGATCGGGCAGGTCGCCCGGCTCGGCGAACGGCTGGACGAACTGGGCGTGCCGTACCTGCGCCCGACCGGCGGCCACGCCGTGTACCTGGATGCCCGCCAGGCGCTGCCGCACATTCCCCAGCGTGAGTTTCCGGCCCAGGTCTTCACGGCGGCGCTGTATCTGGAAGGCGGCGTGCGTGGGGTTGAAATCGGCAGCTTGATGTTCGACCACCGGGATCCGGACACCGGCGAGATCGTCCACCCGGCCATGGAACTGGTGCGGCTGGCGGTGCCGCGCCGGGTCTACACCCATACCCAACTGGACTATGTGGCTGAGAGCTGCGCCCGGGTCATGGAGATCGGTGAGCGTCTGCGGGGGCTGGAGATCGTCTGGGAGCCGCCCAGTCTGCGGCACTTCACGGCAAAGCTGCAACCGGTCGGCGGCGGTCGCATGGTTGCCGAGGCCTAGCCGATGGCGGGTGCTGAGACGGCACTGCAGGGAGAGGGGCTGCCCGGTTCCCTGTGGCGTATGGTCGAGCCCCGTCTCGCTGCGGCGCTGTCCGCCCTGGAACTGGCCGCCGAGTTCAGCGCCGTATTGATCACGGCCGACGATCTGCCCGGAGATGATTCCGCGTGGTACCGTTTGCTGCCCGGCGAGGGTGGGACCGGAAGGCCGACCCTGGCGCTGACCTGTCACGCCGATTCCTTTTGTCGGCACCAGCCTCTGCACACCACGGTCTATCCGGTCCGGGCCATCTGGGACCAGTTGGATGCCCCGCCGGCCGCGCGGATTCCCGACCCGGACGTCTATTCGCCGGAGCGGACCGACAGTTTCCTGTTTCACCACCTGCTGACGGTCAGGGACCTGCGGCGGGGTGAACTGCAGGGCGGGGACATCCCGGACCACCTGCAGGAGGCTTTCGCGGCCGTCTGGGCCGTGAGCGTGGACGGTCGCCTGGCCCGGCGCCAGTTGCCCGGTTATGGGTTGGCCGAACGCCGCAACCACTATTCGCGGTTGTTCAGTACTGGCGGCATTCTTCTGCCTGAACATTGGCAGGTATTTCAGGCCGTGTGGGACGGGGCCCTGTTGGAACAGTCGGCGATTCTGGGCGTAACGAGGCAGTTGCCCCGGCTCTAGCGGACGCCGGCCCCGAATCATTCGTTGGGTCCGGCGGATACCATTTGCTTTTTCCGCCGCGATGCCCCAATTTCATGAGGCTGAAAGCAGATGTTGACGGCACCGATTTGCGGACCGTAGGATGGGCTCCATCCTGCCGGAAATAACGCCGGTTGCCGCTCTTATCCGATTGATGTCCTGCATCCCACCTGCGGGACCAGAGAATACCTTTTAGGGAGGTTGGTTCATGTTCGGTGTTTCTTCCCCGCGTCGTTGGGTCTCCGCATTGATGCTGGCGCTGCTGGCTGTGACCCTCGTTGGCATGATCGGTTGCGGAGAAAAGGAAGTCGTGGACCCGTACGTATTCGATTCGCTGCGGCGGATCACCCGGGGCGACACCCTGAGTGCCGGATTCCTCTTTGAGATCAATGCTCCCGAGTTCGAGTACGTTCGGGGCAATACCGCCATCGTGCGCGAGGGCAACCTCCTGGAGTTCCTGGTCGGCGAGGACCTCGAGAACAACTACCGCAACCTGGCCGGCACGCTGCTCGGTGTGAAGAAGACCTTCAGCCCGCAGCCGACCCACTTCGTGATCCAGCGCATCAAGCGCAATAGCGTGGTCGAAGCCGACAGTCTGCCGGCGCCCGAGCATTATGTCCTGCCGCGCCTGCTGCGCGCCGGCGCGGTGGACCTGGAGACTCCGGGTGCGCCGCTGCCCGAGTTGGGCTGGAAGACGAAGGACATCAAGGCGGCCCGCTCGACTTTTCTGCCCGAGAACGAGGGCGACGACCTGAGGCCCGTGCAGACCGGTATCGAGAAATTCGTCTACGTGCCCCGGCACGATCTGGCGGACAGCGTCAAGGCCAACCCCTCGCCCGAGGATTACGCCTGGTATGCGGTTTTCCCCGAGTCGGCCCTGGAGATCGTCGACGTCACGCCGGGTGCGGACTGGATGCTGCACCTGATGCTGGACAAGGACCTGCCGCTGATCGGTTCGTTCTCCCTGCTGAGCCTGAACGACAAGTATCAGGAGCGCAAGATCGAGCACGAGGGCCTCGGCCATGTGGTCGGCACGATGAAGATCAACTGGTTCAAGTACGGCAACACCTTCATCGAGGGCAGCAAGCGGGAAGACTAGTTTCCGGCTGAGGCCAACGGTCAAGACAAGGCTCCTCCAGGCGGAGGAGCCTTTCTCGTGTCGAGAGGTGGTCAGGGTCAGACCAGGATCTCCATCAACCGCGCGTCCTGCAGTACGGCTTTGGCCGAGACTTTGCCCGACTTGGCGAGACTACTGGTCTTGAACTTGTTCGCCACCACGCCGACCATGACACCGTGCTTGCCCTCGAACAGCAACTCGGTGGCCTTGTGCCCCAGGCGGCTGGCCAGGATGCGGTCGTAGGCTGAAGGTGACCCACCGCGCTGGACGTGGCCCAGGACCACCATGCGCACGTCCCGCGCCAGGCGTTCCTGCAACTCGAAGCTGACGTACGAGGCCTTGCCCGCCCCCTCGGCCACGATGATGATGGCGTGCTGCTTGCCACGCTTGTATCCGGCCGAGATCCGGCGCGCCACGTCATCGATCTTGTAGGGGATCTCGGGCAACAGCACTTCCTCGGCGCCGGTGGCGATGGCCGTCTGGGCCGCCAGCAGTCCGTACGAACGCCCCATCACTTCGATCACAAAAATCCGGCCGTGGCTGGTGGCCGTGTCGCGCACCTTGTCCACCGCGTCGATGGCGATGTTCAGGGCCGTGTCGAAGCCGATACTGATGTCTGTTCCGGGGATGTCGTTGTCGATGGTGGCCGGTACGCCCACGACCGGGATACCGAACTCTTTGGTCAGCTTGGTCGCGCCGCGGAACGAGCCGTCGCCGCCGATGATCACCATGCCATCAAGCTTCAGTTCCTTGATCGTCTTGGCTACGGGCGCGGTGCCTTCCTCGGTGGCGAATTCCGGATAACGGAATGTGCGCAGCACCGTGCCACCCTTGTCCAGGATGCCGCTCACCGAACCGGGCGTCATGGTCTCATAGGTGCCTTCAGCCAGGCCACGCCAGCCGCGTATGATGCCGATGACTTCGGCGTCGTGTTGCCAAGCCGTGCGCACGACCGCGCGCAGTGCTGGATTCATGCCGGCCGCATCGCCGCCACCGGTCAGGACTCCGATTCGTTTCATGCTATGCCTCCCCGGGCCCGTTCGGCCCTTCTGGTTCTTGACGTCGTTCGTGCCAGCGTCTGATCCGGGCCATGCGCTCGGCCAGTTCGGCCTCGAAGCCGCGCCGGCCCGGTTCGAAGTAGTCGGTGCCCCGCAGGGTGTCGGGCAGGCAGCTCATTTCGGCCACACCGTCGGCGGTGTCGGGGGCGTAGACGTACCCCTTACCGTAGCCGAGCCCTTTCATCAAGCGGGTCGGCGCGTTGCGCAGATGCAGGGGCACCGGCGGATTGTGCCCGCGCGCCACCTCGCGCGCCGCCTTCTGGTACCCCTTGTACAGGGCGTTGCTCTTGGGGGAAAGCGTCAGATAGACCACGGCCTGGGCCAGAGCCAACGCGCCCTCGGGCATGCCGAGGAAGTGCACGGCGTCCCGTGCGTCCAGGGCCTGGCGCAGGGCCGTCGGCTCGGCCAGACCGATATCCTCGCTGGCGAACCGCACCACGCGGCGCGCGATGTACAGCGGATCCTCGCCGCCTTCGAGCATTCGGGTCAGCCAGTAGAGCGCCGCATTCACGTCGCTGTTGCGCATGCTCTTGTGCAAGGCCGAGATGATGTTGAAATGCTCTTCGCCGGCCTTGTCATAACGGGCGGCCCGGGTCTGGATGTACTCGGCGACCCGCTCGGCGCTCACGGCAGCGGCCGCAGTGGCGCCGATCCCATCGGCCCTGGCGGCCAGGGCCACCGTTTCCAACTGGCCGAGGGCGGCCCGGGCGTCGCCCTCGCACATCTCGGCCAGCAGTTCGAGCCCGTCGTCGGCCAGGTGCACGGCTCCGGCCAGACCGCGTGGGTCGGTCAGCGCCCGGTCCAGCAGCAACCGGATATCTTCGGGCTTCAGGGGCGTCAGGACGAACAGGCGGGTCCGCGAAATGAGCGCGCTGTTGACCTCGAAGCTGGGATTCTCGGTCGTCGCCCCGATCAGGGTCACGTCTCCGCGCTCGACCCAGGGCAACAGCGCGTCCTGCTGGGCCTTGTTGAAGCGGTGGATCTCGTCCAGGAAGAGAATTGTCCGGGTGCCGGTGGCTCGTTGCAGCTTCTGGGCATCGGCCATGACGGCCTTCAGCTCTTTCGTGCCCACGGACACGGCGCTGTATTCCAGGCAGCGGGCTGCCGTCCGACTGGCGATCAGACGGGCCAGGGTCGTCTTGCCACAGCCCGGCGGTCCCCACAGCAACAGTGAGGGTACGGCGTCGGCCTCCAGCAGAAGTCGCAACGGACCCTTGGGTCCGACGAGATCGGCCTGACCGACGATTTCGTCCAGGCCGGCGGGACGCATGCGGTCCGCCAAGGGGGCGTGGGGCCGGGCCGGGTCGTCGCCGGCAGATGCAGCAAAGAGGTCGTTGTTCATGGTCCCATTCTAACCCCGGATCGCGCAGAGGCCAAGCTGTGTTGACGGAGGCCGGTCGGCGGGCTAACCTATCAGGCCCACACGTGTTGGCAACCAGCAAGGAGTGCACAGTCATGGCAACGGCCATCTTGATCATATTGGACGGGCTTGGCGTGGGCGGCGCGCCGGACGCGGCGGCCTACGGCGATCTGGGCAGCGACACTTTGGGCAACATGGCCCGGCAGGTCGGCGGCCTGCAGGTGCCGAATCTGGCGTCGCTGGGCCTGGGCAACCTGCATCCATTGCCGGGTGTGGAACCCGCACCGGCGCCGCGGGCTGCTTATGGCCGCCTGCAGGAGATCAGCGCCGGCAAGGATTCGACGACCGGTCACTGGGAGCTGATGGGGCTGGTGACCAGCGTTCCGTTCCCGACTTACCCCGCTGGTTTTCCGCAAGAGGTGCTGGCTGAATTCACTGCTCGAACCGGTTACGGCGTCATCGGCAACAAGGCGGCCAGCGGTACCGCGATCATCGCCGAACTGGGGGACGAGCATCTGGCCACGGGCAAGCTGATCGTCTACACCTCGGCCGACAGCGTTTTCCAGATCGCGGCCCACGACAAGGTGTGCGACCTGGACGAACTGTACCGTGTCTGCGAAATCGCCCGCGAGATGCTCAAGCCGCCCCACGAGGTGAGCCGGGTGATTGCCCGCCCGTTCACCGGTGAGCCGGGGGCCTACACGCGCACGGCCTTCCGGCACGACTACTCGGTCGATCCGCCGGCGGGACTGCTGCTGCCGATGCTGCAGCAGCACGGGGTCGAGGTGAGTTCCATCGGCAAGATCTACGACCTGTACAACGGGGCGGGCATAGATCATTCGCACGCCTCGCGCAGCAATGAGGAAGGCATGGCCAATCTGGCCCGTCTGTACGCTGAGGGCGCCGAGGACCGGGACCGCCTGCTGCTGCTGAATCTGGTTGACTTCGACATGCTGTGGGGGCACCGCAACGACCCGGAGGGCATGAAGAAGGGACTGGAGGAGTTCGACGTCTGGCTGGGACCATTCCTGGACCGTCTGGCGCCCGGCGACCTCTTGCTGATGACCGCGGACCACGGCAACGACCCGACGACGCCGAGCACGGACCATTCCCGGGAACAGGTGCCGCTGCTGGCCTTCTGGTCCGGGCATCCGGGCGGCCAGGAACTCGGTGTGCGCGAGGGATTCATGGACATGGGGGCGACCATCGCCGAGTACTTCGGCAGCCCCGCGCCGGCCAAGGGCCGCAGTTTCCTGTCTGAAATGAGCTGAGGAGTACCAACGTGAACGCAGCCTACGAAGATCTGGCCCGCGTGGCCTGCACCCAGCGGGAACGCAGCTATTCGCCGTACTCGAATTTCCGGGTAGGGGCCGCGCTGCTCGGCGCCTCGGGCACGGTCTATCTGGGCACCAACGTCGAGAACGCCAGTTTCGGTCTTTCGATCTGTGCCGAACGATCAGCTGTGGTGCGGGCGGTGGCCGAGGGCGAGCATAAATTCGTGGCCATTGCCATCTGTGCCGACGGGCCGACACCGACCGCGCCGTGCGGAGCCTGTCGGCAGGTGCTGCTCGAGTTCGGTCCGGAAATGCAAGTCATCCTGGTGGGTGATCAGGGGCTGGCCGGCGAGGTACTCGAATTGACGGTGAGTGAATTGTTGCCCCACGCTTTCTTCGATTTCACCGACCAACTGCGGCAAAAAGACAAGCAGGACCATGCCGACCAAGGGAAGGATACCCCGTGAACATCCTGGAGATCATCGAGGCCAAGAAGCAGGGCCGCCAACTGAGCACCGAACAGATCGAGTTCGCCGTCAACGGCTTCACCGGCGACGAGATTCCCGTCTACCAGATGTCGGCCCTGCTGATGGCGATCTGGTTTCAGGGCATGACTGCGGAAGAGACCGCAGCTCTGACGGGTGTCATGCTGCGCAGCGGGGAAGAGCTGGATACCAGTGGCCTGGGTGGGCCGTCGGCCGACAAGCATTCGACCGGTGGCGTGGGAGACAAGGTGAGCCTGCTGCTGGCCCCGCTGGCGGCCGCCTGCGGGTTGAAGGTGCCTATGTTGTCAGGACGGGGGCTGGGCCATACGGGCGGCACCCTGGACAAGCTGGAAGCCATCCCGGGCTACACCATCCACATGGACAACGAACGGTTCCTGCAACTGACCAGTGACCTGGGTTGCGCGATCATCGGTCAGAGCGGCAATATCGCCCCGGCCGACGGCCGCATCTACGCCCTGCGCGATGTGTCGGCCACCGTGGATTGCGTGCCCCTGATCACCGCTTCGATCATGTCTAAGAAACTGGCGGCCGGTCCGGAGACCATTGTCATCGATCTGAAGACGGGTTCCGGGGCCTTCATGCGTGATCTGGACCAGGCCCGGGCTCTGGCCGAGGCCCTGGTGGCCGTCGGCAAGGCCTACGGTCGCCGTATGAGCGTGATCTTCTCGGATATGGACCAGCCCCTGGGCAAGGCCGTCGGGCATGCCAACGAGACCATAGAGGCCTTTGACGCCCTGCGTCCGTGCCAGCGCGAGCAAGCCCCGCAGGATCTTGTGGTTCTGACTGAGGAGTTGGTCGCTGACATGGTGCGGGTGGCCGGCCTGCAGCCCGATCGCGAGTCGGCCCTGGCCCAGGTGCGCCAGGTCTGGGATGCCGGCCAGGCTTTTGACGCCATGCTGGCCTGGGTCGCCGCCCAGGGCGGCCGGCTGGACCCGGCACGGGCCGATTTCGGCCTGGATGTCGCCCCGGTGGCCCTGGAGCTGACGGCCCCGCAGGAAGGCTGGCTGGCCGGCATCAACTGCCGGCAGGTGGGCCTGAGCCTGGCCGACCTGGGCGGCGCCCGCCGTCAGGTGGAGGACCCCCTGGACCTGACCGCCGGCATCACTTTCCACCCCGCCATCGGCGACAAACTGACCAAGGGCGATCCCATCGCAACCATCATGTGCCGCGACAAATCCCGCGCCCAAGCCGCCGCGGACCGCATTCTGGCCGCCCTGACCTTCAGCCGCGAACCCGTATCCCCCCGGGACCTGATCCTGGATCGTTTAGCCTAGCCCACCAGGGCTCCCAGCGCTCCGACCGCTCCGATTTTGGGCGTCAGGCGGGTGTGGGGATTCGCTTAGCCTCGGGCTGCGCCCTTGGCGAAATGCGCGAATCCCCACACCCGCCTGACGCCCAAAATCAAAACTCGTCATCCTCAGAATCCAGCGTCTGAAAATCCTTGCCGACACCCTCGAAGTTGTGAAGTTGGCCGCCATGCAGGTCGCAGATATCCTGGGGGAAAAAATCGGGAAGGAAGACTTCGGTGGCCGTCGAGTCGCAGCCCGCAGTGGCGAGCATGCCGCTGCGCAGGCACACGGTTTCCTCGATGATGCCGGGCGGCCGGATGAACGGTTCCTCGCCCTTCCGGTCGGTGATCTTGCCCATGAAGTTGGCCCAGATCGGCAGGGCCATGCGGGCGCCCGTGGCGCCGCGTCCCATGGGGTTGGCCTGGTCGAACCCGACCCACACGCCGCCACAGAAGCTGGGGGTGAAGCCGCAGAACCAGGCGTTGGTGCTTTCGTTGGTCGTGCCGGTCTTGCCCGCGCCGCTCTTGGTGAAGCCGCGCCAGCGCGAACTGACGGCCGTCCCTTCCTTGATCGTGGTCTGCAGCAGGTTGGTCATCATGTAGGCTTCGGCTGGATCAAGGGCTTCCCGCTGCTCGATGCGGGCCTCGTACAGGACCTCCCCTTCGGCGGATTCCACCCGCGTGATCAGGTGCTGTTTCGTGTAGACGCCGTGGTTGGCAAAGGTGCTGTAGGCAGCCACGACCTCCCGCAACGTGACCTCCCCGGCGCCCAGGAACAGGGCGGGGACGCGCGGCAGCTTGGTGGTGAAGCCAAGTTTTCGCACATTCTCAAGGACCGGGGCCAAGCCAAAGTCCTGATATAACTTGGCGGTCGGTGTGTTGACGGATCTGGTCAGAGCATAGCGCAGGGTCATGGGGCCCTTGAAGCGTCCGCCAAAATTCTTGGGCCGCCACAGGCTGACTCCCGTGTCCAGGACGAATGGCGTGTCCATCAGGATCGAGCAGGGCATGTAACCATGCTGCAGGGCGGTCAGGTAGACGAATGGCTTGAAGATGGAGCCGGGCTGCCGCGTGGCCTGCGTGGCCATGTTCCACTTGTAGTCGTCGAAGCTCCGGCCACCGATCATGCCCAGGATGGCGCCGGTCCGTACGTCCTGCAGCAGGGCCGCCCCCTGCAGGTACTCCAGCTTTTCCGGACGCTCGCCCAGGGTCACCAGACTGTCGTAAAGGGCCTTGGTCATCTCATACTTGCGGTCGGTCTCTTCCTGCGTCAGGTGGGCTTCCAGGGCTTCCTCCATCCACACCTGATACTGGGGGACCAGGGTCGTCCAGACCCGGAGACCTTCCTTATAGAGCTTCGTGGCTCCGTACGTGTGTTCCAGGTCCTTGCGCACTTCCTCGACGAAGTAGGCCGCGAACCCGCCGCGGGTTCGTGTCGCCACACCGCCGTTTATCGGCTGGACTTCAGTCGCGCCGATTTCTTCGGCTTCCGCGCGCGACAAGTAGCCGGCGCTGATCATGGTCTCCAGCACGGTCGAGCGCCGGGCGTATGCCTTGTCCAGATGCCGCAGCGGAGAGTAGTGCTCGGGCAACTGGATCATGCCGGCGATCATCGTGCACTCGGCCGGGCCCAGTTCCCAGACATCCTTGGCGAATAAGGTGTGAGCGGCGGCCTGAACCCCGTACGCCCCCTTGCCCAGATAGATCTGGTTGAGGTACATGGCCAGGATCTCGTCCTTGGTATAGATGGACTCGATCTGGGTGGCGACGATCCACTCGCGGAACTTGCGGGTGATGCGCTTCTGGCTCGGCAGCAGTTTGGGGAAGAGGTTGCGGGCCAGTTGCTGGGTCAGCGTACTGCCGCCGGGGCTGCGGCTGGTGGTCAGGTTGATCCAGATGACGCCCACCAGCCGCCGCAGATCCACTCCGTAGTGTTCGTGGAACCGGCGGTCTTCGACCGAGATGACCGCCTGCTGCAGCGAGACCGGAATCCGGCTCAATGGGACGATGGTTCGGTTCTCGGTGTAGAACTCCCGGAGGGTGTCGCCGTTGGCGGCGAAGATAACCGTCTTGACTGAGGGTTCAATGGACTGCAGGGCGTCCAGGGAAGGCAGATCCCGCGACAGGTAGTC
The DNA here is from genome assembly GCA_024277025.1 of Candidatus Krumholzibacteriota bacterium. Lineage (GTDB taxonomy): Bacteria > Krumholzibacteriota > Krumholzibacteriia > LZORAL124-64-63 > LZORAL124-64-63 > JAGRNP01. Next base: position 52,062 of record JAJRWA010000126.1, read on the forward strand.
GATCCCGGCGATGGTGCCGGCCAGGCTGGCGACAAACAGCAGGACGAGCGAGACGAGGATACCGCGGATCACGCGGTGGGGGATCGTGTAGTTCAGCAGACGTAGCATGGCGCCTCCGTGCCACAGTGAAATAGTGTTCCCTACTGTCCGGCGGGCCGGCCGCCGGTCCCTAAGATCAGGCCGCTGGCCGGCGATGTCCAGCCTTCTTCGGCGCCTCGGGCTCCCTTTGCAAGTCGCCGGCCAGACGTCGGGTTCCCGTGCAAGTCGAAATTCGACTCCTCCGGACGGGTCCAGAGCGACTTTCATCCGGCGGGATACTGACTGTGTCTGCCCGATCACAGGGTAATAGTGGCCGTCCAGCCACAGTGTGGGGGAGCTGAAGCCCTGCAGAACAGGCGTTTAACCCTTTTCAGGGCCGACTATTGGGGAAAACGAAAAAAAGTTGAAAAAAATGGATTTTCTTTTTGACAGTGGCACCGGGTGCGTATAACTTGCGCCCCCGTTGCCCAAGTGAACGCCGCAAGGCAGACCGAGGGTAACCGCTTTCCGGACGGGCTTTTCGAAGCGCAGAAGGACAGCGGCTCGGAGCCGGAAAAAAAGTCAACTTTCTGGTTGACACTGACCCCGCTCCTGAGTATCTTGCTTCTCCCCTGACAAGGGGACCGGCGGCAACGACTGCTCGGTTCAGTTCTTTGACAACAGAATAGCGTGCGATGGCCCGAATGCAATTCTTTGAGTCATCCCGACACGACGAGTCATCCTCGGATGAATCGGCGCGTCAACGATGACTGGTTTATAATTTGCGAAGAACAGGAAAAAATCCTGTTGTTGATATTTGACAACGGAGAGTTTGATCCTGGCTCAGAACGAACACTGGCGGCGTGGATTAGGCATGCAAGTCGAACGAGAACGTTCTCTTCGGAGAACTAGTACAGTGGCGAACGGGTGAGTAACGGGTGGAAAACCTGCCCTTCAATGGGGGATAACAGTTCTAACGAGCTGCTAATACCGCATACGACCTTTGGATCGCATGGTTCGAAGGTGAAAGGTGGCCTCTCTTTGAAGCTGCCGTTGAAGGATGGTTCCGCCTCCCATTAGCTTGTTGGTGGGGTAATGGCCTACCAAGGCGACGATGGGTAGCCGGCCTGAGAGGGTGTCCGGCCACACTGGGACTGAGATACGGCCCAGACTCCTACGGGAGGCAGCAGTCGAGAAGCTTCCGCAATGGGCGAAAGCCTGA
>JAJRWA010000127.1 GCA_024277025.1 Candidatus Krumholzibacteriota bacterium
ACCATCTCCATATGTGTGCTCCTTTTTGTAGGTATTAAGGTTATAGCACACCGATTTGGGGCAGAACACCGTTTTTCGGCTGTTTTGCCCCATTGTTTTCTGTTGTAACTTGTTGGGATTATTGGGTTAGCTTATACTGGGGCAGGCTCTAGTTAAGCCGGAGAGCCGGCACTTGGAGAGAAGAACGTGAAGAAACTGTACGTGGGCAACCTGCCCTTCAGCGCCACCGAAGACGAAGTCAGTGCCTTGTTCGGCCAGCATGGTACCGTGCACTCCGTCGCGCTGATTAATGATCGTGAGACCGGTCGTCCCCGTGGCTTCGGCTTCGTGGAAATCGACGACGACTCGTTGCAGACGATGATCCAGGCCCTCGACGGCCAGGAGATGGGCGGCCGCGCCCTGCGCGTGAACGAGGCTCAGGATCGCCCCCGTGGCGGCGGCGGCGGTGGCCGTGGCGGCTACGGCGGTGGCGGCGGCAACCGCGGCTGGTAAACCCCGGTTGGCCCACGCTGGCATAAGCCAGAAAAAGAACCCCGCTTCCCGATGGGAGGCGGGGTTCCTACTTGACGACCAACCGCCGCCGCAGCAACCACCAGGCCAACCCGCCATACACGGCCGCCTGCAACCACAACTGCAGCCACAGCCCGCGAATCTGGCTGAACTCCGCTCCCATTTGGTTCAGCTTCAGGCAGGCCATGATGCCCGGCGTGCTGGGCGCCAGCTGGGCCGCCCAGAAGATCGGCCGCGGCAGGGACGCTACGGGCCAGACGAATCCCGCCGAGAACACCAGGGGCAGACTTGAGAGCAGCACCAGCAGCGTGGCCAGCTCACGCCTCGGAATCAGTTGCCCGATGACCACGCCCAGGCTGCCGACCGCCAGCAGGAAAGGCACCACGACGGCCAGCAGCTCGGCCGACGACGCCAGGCGGCTGATGCCGTAGTGGGCAAACGACCAGCCGGTGTAGTACATCGTGAGCACCAGATAGATCGCGCCGAATACGGCCAGCCGCGCCGTCAGCAGGACACCGGCCGGCACGGTCTGCCAGTAGCCCCGTACGCCATTGTGATCCTTTTCGCCCTGCCCGCCGCCCAACAACCCCAGGCCGATCAGCATGGTCTGATGCAGGATGAGAATGAACACGGCCGGGATCACGTAGTGCACGTAGCCCATGGTCGTGTTGAAGACCGGCCGCATATTCACGCTGAAGGCCGTGTGCCGACGGGCGGCCAGGGGCAGAGCCTGCCCCTCAGCCAGCAGGCGCGCCACTTTGACTTCGGCGCCCAGGGTGCCGGCCGCCGTGGCCAGACCCTCGATCACCGTACCGTAGACCAGGAAGTAGGACGCGTCGCCGGCGTAAGCCAGCACCGGGCTCCGGCCGAGCCGGATGTCCCGCTCGAAGCCCGCCGGAATGACCAGCAGTCCCGCGATTCCGCCGTCCTCGAGGAAGCGGTGCCGGGCCTCGGCCTCGGTCTGGGCGTGGCCGCTGATCCGCACCTGCGGTGTGGCCTCGACCATGCGCTCGAGCTGGCGGCTGAGGGCGCCGCCATCGTGGTTGACCACCAGCACGGATTGCTCGCGGGGCACCTGTTTCAGGTAGGGCAGCGGGTACAGAAAGGAGTAGAAGAAGACACCACCAAGCACGGTCAGGACGATGGCGTGTTCGGCAAAGATCGCCTTGAACTCGGCCCGGCAGACCTGCCACCAACTCATGCGGCCACCTCCCGCGAGAACCGGCGCAAGAGAGATACTGCCACCGACGCCGGCACCGCAAACAGCAACAGCGCGGCGAAGGACGGCCACAGGTCCAGGCTGCTGCCGCCATAGTTGGCCTGGTGGATCTGGATCTCGATGTAGTGGGTGACCGGCAGCAGCGAGCGCCAGACCAGGGCCGGCCAACCCATGTCCGTGGCCGGAAAGGTCACGCACATGAAGGCGAAGCCGGGCGCGGCGTAGGCGGCGGCCAGGCTCAGCCCCCGCACCTCGTCCCGGCCCAGCAGAAAGAACAGGCTGCCCATGGCCTGACAGGCCAACACGGTCAGCAACTGGGCCAGAATGAGCACCGTCCAGCTGCCGTGCATGGGCCAGCCCAGCCAGCCGTACATCCCGACCAGAAACAGGAGACCCTGCAGCCAGAGCAACAGCGTGTAGGGAGCGAGCTTCACCAGCAGGGCCCGCACCGGCTGCCGGCCGGCCCATTGCTCCAGCCCGCCGTGCCGCTTTTCGGCGGCCAGCGCCAGCACCGTCAGGCAGACGATCAGGATCTGCCAGATCGCCGGCAGACCGCCCGAGACCAGAAACTCGGCGTAGTTGGTGTGCCGGTTGAACAGCGCCGTGATCTGGCCCCTGACCGGCGCGACCTGCCCCACCACCGCCGGCGGCGCCGTGCCCCGGGCCAGAGCCTGCAACCCGCCCACCTGGGCGGACAGCGTGCCGACCACCTGCTGCATGGCCCCGTTGATCTGCTTGCCGATCAGGATGAATTGCCCGTTGTAGAAAACCGTGGGCTGGGGCGCCAGGCCCTTGACGGTGTCGTTGGCCAGATTGGCCGGGATGACCAGCAGGCCGTAGATCTCGCCGCCGGTCAGGGCGCGCTGACCCTCGGCCACCGTGGCGAATTGCCGGTCGATCGCCAGGACGCTGCTGGCATCGCACTGCCGGGTGAGCGTTCGGCTCAGGCTCGTGTGGTCCAGGTCCACCACGCCGATCGGCAGATCGAACGACGAACCGGCGGAGAAGATCCACCAGAAAAGGATGAACAGCAGCGGTGGCAACCAGACGGCCGTCGCCATCAGCCAGGGCTCCTGCCGCAGGATCCGCAGTTCACGTCGGAGCAGTTGTCCGGTCGTCCGGGTCATCTCAGTCGGCCACCAAAACGCTCATGCCTACGCGCAGACCGTCAAGTTCCGTGGTCGGTCGTGCCTCGACCTCGAAGGTGCGCATATCAAAACCGCGCCCGGTGTCGGTGGCCCGCCAGGTGGCGAAATCACCCATCACCGCCACGTGGTCCACTTCGAACTCGTGCAGTTCGTCATCCAGGGCGGGCACCCGGGCCTGGAAGCGCGTGCCCTGGCTGAAATCCTGCAAGCGGTCCTCGCGCACATGCAGCACCACCCAGGCGTCGTCCATATCGACGACCATGACCACCGGGAAGCCCTGGGGCGCCAGCTCGCCTTCACGTAGCAGGACCTGGGCGACCTCGCCGGCGAAGCGGCTCTCGATGCGTGTGTCGGCTTCGTACGCTTCCACCTCAGCCACCATGCCTTCGGCCATGCGCACCTTGTCGGCCGCAGCCTGCCTGAGTTCCTCGCGCGCGCCTTCGAGGGCCATCAGGTGCAGCTGTTTGGCGGCGTTCTCGGTGAACAGGGCAGCCTGCCACTTGGTATAGATTTCATCCCGCTTCTGCTCCGAGGTGACCCCTTCCTCGAACAGTGTATTCACGCGGCGGTAGGTTTTTTCCATCAGGTCGGCCGCGGCCGCGGCCTTCCGCCATTGGTCCTCCGCAGCCTGGATCTCCTGACTGCGAGCACCGTTCTCCGCCTGGCGGGCCATGGCACCGGCGGCGTCGCGTCCGGCCCGGGCCTGCGCCAGCTTGGCGTCCAGCTCGGGGCTGTAGATGGTGAAGATCAACTGCCCGGGCTGGACCTGGTCCCCCTTGCGCACCAGCACTTCGCCGATCCGGCCGGGCACCTTGGACGAGACGCTGTACTGGCGGGCCTCGATCTGGCCCTGCAGCCGATAGCCGCCGGGGTGGTACGCGCGCCAGAAGCCGAACACGATCCAGAGGACAACCACGGCCGCGACGGCAATGCCGATCATATTCTTGTTCTTCATGATCCCATCCTGATGGTGTTGGAGCCCTGGAACGTGGCGAACTCATCCTGACCGCCGCTGATGGCCAGCAGGCGGGCCAGGGAAAGGACATAGTGATAGGCCGCCACCCAGCGCTGGGTCTTGACCCCGGCCAGAAAGAGCTGGCCGTCGATCACATCCAGGGAGGTGGACAGACCCTGGCTGAAGGCGATCTCCCGCAGGCGCAGATTTTCCTGGGCCAGCTCCAGGCTGGTGCCCAGCCCGTCGAATTCCTCCAGGGCCTGCCTGGCCTCGCGATACGTTTTCCCCACCAGCAGCCGCAGGTCCCGCTCGGCCTGCAGCCGGAGGTGGTCCACCTGGACCACCGCGCTGCGGGCCGCGCGCACGCGATCCCGCCGGCCGGACGGGCTCAGCAACGGCACCTTCACGCCCACGCCGACCAGCCAGTCGGGCGTCGTCTGGCCCACGATCGTATCCTCTTCGTAGAGGTTGTAGTTGCCGAAGGCGAAGACCTGCGGGAAGTAGCTGCCCTTGTTGACGGCGATCAGGCCATTGGCCTGGGCCCGCTTGGCGTCCAGCAGCCCGAGACCGGGATACTGGATCAGGGTCGAGTCGACAAACGCCCGCACGGGCGGCAGATCGGCGTTGGTGAACAGGCCATTGATGGGTGTGACCGTGGAATCGGCCCGCACGATCCGCGCCAGAGCCAGGGTCGCGATCTCCAGGTCACGCTGAGCCTTGCGCTGCGCGACCCGTGAGCGGTCATGGGACGCCGCGGCCTGCAGCCGTTCCACCCGGGCCACCTGCCCCTGCTCCTCCAGCTTGATGGCGTGGTCCAGATGCCGGGCCAGTCCCTCCGCCACCTCGGTGCGCGTGTCGAGCACCCGCTGCGCCAGCACCACCCCGAAGTAGTATTTGGCCAGCTCCTCGAACTTCAGTTGCCGGGCCAGGCGCAGATGGAACTCGGCCTCCTGTTGCTGGGCCTCGGCGATGTCCACCGCCGCACCGATCTTGCCGCCCGTGTACAACGGCCACAGGCCGCGCAGGCTGGCGTTCCAGATGTCGTCGTCGGCCAGGGTGCTGGTCAGGGCCGCGTCCACGGCACCGGCCGGGATGCCGAACAGGTTGCCGATGTCGGTGAAGACCTGGTCCAGATTGCCGCCGGCCGGCATGCTGGCCAGAAGCTGGGACGGCGAAAGCGTCACCGGCTTGTCC
>JAJRWA010000128.1 GCA_024277025.1 Candidatus Krumholzibacteriota bacterium
TTGAAGCAGTGCACCTTCGACGGCAACACGGCCGATGGGGAAGGTACTGTCCTTCGTCTGGACGGGGCCAACCCCACGCTCTCCGGCTGCCTCATTACCGGTAGCGACAAGGCCCTCTTCGATGTGCTCGAGAGCCGGCCGCTACTCGCGCGCAGCAATATATTCAGGACCAGTGGTGCCGGCTGGCCAGCGGGTCTGAGCGACCAACAGCGCGCTGCGGGCAATATCTCGTCTGACCCGCTCTACTGTTCAGCCCCCAGCGGTGACTACCACCTGCGAGCAGGCAGCCCGTGCCTGACACCGGGCAGCGGTGCGGCCATCGGCGCTCTGGGCCAAGGATGCGGTGCGCAATTCCCCACCGATGTGATAGACTGAGCGCGAGCGGTCCCGCCCCGGGTACCGACCCCGCCGGGGGCCGCCGCCAATCGCGAAAGCTACCCATGGGGACGGCAGGCGACAACCAATGGTCTATCAGCAAACCGTTTTCGAGAAGATCTCCCGGCTGGTCAGCCTGTTTGTCTTGGCCCCACTCCTGTTTGCGCTGACTCTCCCGGTCGTCGTCAATATCGCCCGGAAGCCCGACTACGGCTTCAAGGTTCACCGCCTGATCGTCGTCTCGGTCGATCCGCACGGACCGGCGGCCGGCAGCGGCCTGGCGCCAGGTGACCGGCTCGTGGCCCTGGCTGACCGTCCGCTTTCTCGCATGCACGAGTATTACGCCGCCAAATCAGGCAACTACGATCTGCACCCGGTCGCCATCACGCTGCGCACCGGCGACGGACAATCACGCCGGGTGGAAATCCAGCCGGTACGTCCCTCACAGACCGAGCTCATTCACAGCTACAGCGAGTGGGTCGTGGGGCTGACCTTCCTGTTCATCGGCTGGTGGGTGCTGCGTTGCCGACCCGATCCCGTGGCCCGGAATTTCTTTTCACTGTGCCTGATCTTCGCCTTCTTTCTCGTCGACATCCCGGATCACGGCAACCTGACCTACATGTTGGCCAAGGACTCGCTGCGCACGCTGCTGCAATTGCTGCTGCCCGCCTTCTTCCTCCGCTTCTTCCTTCAGTTTCCCAGCCGACACCATGCGGCCGACAGCGGCCACCCCTCATACCGGCTCCTCCTGGTTCCCGGCTGGATTCTGTTCCTGCTCATTGCCGGCCTCGACGCCGCCGGCCTCACAACGCCCGGCGGCACTACCGAAACCGTGCTTGAGATTGTTTCAACCATATACTCGCTGGGCTACTTCATCGCCGGCCTGGTTATCTTTGGCCGCCGCGTGCTGCGGCGTGACCGCCCGCTGCAGCGGTCCAAGCTGAGAGTCGTCCTGCTGGGACTGATCTGCGGTCTGCTGCCGTTCCTGGCGGCCATGGTGATCGGCAATTTCCTGCCGGGCAGCCCCCTGCCCCACTGGCAGTACCTCTCGCTGTCAGTGCTGCTGGTCCCCATCAGTTTCGGCCTGGCCATCATGCGCTACGGCGCCCTGGACAAGGGATTCGTCGTGCGCATCAGCCTGGTCTACGGCCTCGTCACCCTGCTGGTCCTGCTGGGCTACTTTCTCATCGTTGGGCTCGTGGGGTCAACTCTGGCCGGATTCTTCGATGCCAACACGTGGCCTGTCCTCGTGCTGATTGCCGCCCTGAGCGGTCTGGCGATCCTGCCCCTGCGCAATCTGGTCCAGGTCTGGATCGACAACACGTTCTATCCCGCCCGTCGGGCCACTCGGCGGGCCATCAACAACCTGGCTGAAGACCTGACTGGGCTGATCGAACCGGACGAAGTCGTGCAAGCCATCCAGGACAATCTGCGTACTCTGTATCGCCCGGAGAGTTTCGCCCTGTTCCTGCCCGTGGCGAGCCCCGACCCGGGATTCCAGGCCGATCTGCCCAGTCGGGGTACCGATTCGCACCCGGAATCCGAGGCCCTCTTCCTGCCGGCCAGCAGTGGACTGGCGCACCTGCTCGATCGTCTGCGCCGCCCGGTCTACCGTGAGGAAATCGAAGACTGCCTCCTGGTCGGCGATGCTGATTCCGCCTCCCTTCAACTGCTGACACGGCTCGAGATTGCGCTGATCGTGCCGTTGATCACCGGCGACCGCCTGCTGGGCTTCATGGCTTTCGGCGCCAAGCAGGGTGGCGCTCTCTACAGCCAGGATGATCTGGCCAACCTGCGGGTGCTGGCCGTCCAGGCCGCGTCGCTCGTCGAGAGCCGCCAGCTGTACCAGGCCAGCCTCGGACGCAAACGCCTGGAGACCGAGTTGGAGGTCGCTCGCGATATCCAGGCCAATCTGCTGCCCGATGGTCCCCTGTGTGCCGACACATTCACCATCAGTGGCCGGAATGAACCCTGCCGCATGGTCGGCGGCGACTACTTCGACTACTTCACCCTCGAGTCCGGTGACTTGTATTTCGCGATCGCCGACGTCTCGGGCAAGGGCATTCCGGCCGCGCTGATGATGACCTCGGTGCGCGTGGCTTTCCGCCAGGAGGCCCAGGCCGGCGTTGGTCCGCGCGTGCTGATCAAGCGCCTTAACGAGGTGGTCACCGCCCTTGGCAGCCAGGGGCACTTCATCTGTTTCTTCTGCGGCCTCTGGTCACCGACGACCGGACTGCTCCGCTACTGCAACGCGGGCATGGAACCACCGGTCCTGTTCCGCCGCAGCCGCCGCTACCGCCAGGAACTGCGCAAGGGCGGGCCCGTGCTGGGCGTTGACGCCACCGCGCACTACCGCGAAGGAACCATAGGGCTGGCTCCTGGCGACCGCCTTTTCCTCTATACCGATGGGCTTACCGAAGAACGCAACGCCAATGACGAGTTCTTCGAGGCCCCCCGCCTGCACAACCTGGTGGCCGATCACCTGACTGACGCCCCGAATGAGCTTTTGGGGAAGGTTTTTGCCCAGGTGAATGCCTTCGGGGGGCCGGAAAGATCCGATGACAGAACCGCTATCATACTTGAAATACATAACTTACAAAATTAAAGAAAACCCGGACCCAAACTTGCTCAAGTACCCGCGGAGCAGGCCGAATCCCGAAGGTTTTGCCGGCGGCTGAATATCCCTAAAGTGCCGCCCGCAACGGTCGATCTCCGAACAGTCCGCAGTGGTACAACTCGAACCAGGAAGGGAGGGGGGAACATGGCACCGGAAACCTATTTTTTGGTCGGCGTGGCCTTGATTGACCTCTTTTGGTGGTTGAGAAAATGATCCAGTCCTGCTAACCCCTGACTGAAGGCCTCGCCGCAGTCAGGGGTGTTTTTTTGCCCGCGAATCCCGCTTCCTTCAGACCACCTGCATCGTCGCCCGGGCCAGCACAAAGCCCAACCAGACCGCCCCCATCCCCAGTACCAGATTCGCCGAAACATTCAGCAGCGCCAGATGAGTGGCGCCGCTCTGGAAATAGCGCACGGTCTCGTAGCCGAAGGTGCTGAAAGTCGTGAACGCACCAAGAAAGCCGACGGCGAACAACAGCCGCACCGGATGGCTGATCAGGCTGGTCCCCCGTTCGAGTTCCAGCAGGTAGCCCAAAGCCAGACAGCCCAGGATGTTGACCGCCAGCGTGCCGAAGGCGAACTGCACCCCGAGCCACCGCTCAGCCAGCAATCCGACCCCATAGCGGGAAACGGCGCCCGCCGCTCCCGCCAATCCGACCAGCAGCACCGCCTGCACCCATCAACCCGCCTTGGTCTTGTCGTTGATCACAGCGACGACTGCGTTCTCATAGGAACTCTTGGGGGCGCCGCCAACCCACTTCTCGCGGATCACGCCCTGTGCGTCGATCAGGAACGTGGTCGGAATACTTTGAATCCCGCCAAAGTCCTTCAGGATCGAACTGCCGGGGTCGTAGATTACCATCTCAAACGTCAGACCGTTGCTCTTGACGTAGCTGTCGACCTTGGCCTGCCCCTCGCGGCCGAGGGCCACGCCGACAACCACGAGGTCACTGCCGTAGGTCTCGCTCAACTCCTGCAGATGCGGCAGAGCCTTGCGGCACGGCGGGCACCAGGTGTCCCAGAAGTCGACGATAACAGCCTTGCCGCGCAAATCGCTCAGGGTCAGGCTGCCGCCGGACAAGCGCTTGAGCGTAAAATCCGGGGCCTGGGAACCCTTGGTGCTGCCAACCGCCGGTCCGCCCGAAGCGGCGTTCTGGTCCTGGGACACCGTGGCGCTGTCATCGCCTGACCCGCAACCGGCCGCCAGCGAGATGGCCAACATCAACATCAGGACACTCAAATAGGTAAGAAGCTTCTTCAGCACTGTAATTCCTTCCAGGGATGCGACCGGGACAGGTCACGGGCAGCGGTACCGGTCACCGTCATGCGCGGTGCTCATTCTCGTGGCACAAGTTTCGTACAGGTTCGCCATTTATGCAACATTTAGCCGCTGATGGGAACCTGCGCTTGTGTAATGGATATATCTTCGTATAGTAAATTGCGCATGTGGCACTCCCGCTCAAGGGCGGGCCTTTTTTCGGAACCATTGCCCCAGAGGAATACCCGCTGATGAGTTATCTTCGCCACCCCCGTCCCATCATGGCCATTCTGTGGCTGACCCTGCTGGCCGGACAAGCCCTGGCCGGCCCCGTCACCCTCGAAGTCACGCCCAGCGGTGATATTGCGGAAATCGGCAAGAATCTGGTGCTGGAAATCACCGTGACACCCGCGTCCGGCCAATCTGTCGTGGCGGACCGGGTGACCGCTGAAGTCACCACCCCGGGCAGTGAAGTCTTTTTTGGCACGCCTTACCCGTTGCGCCGCCTCGATCCCAGCGGTCCGAACGATCCGGTGCGCTTCGAGTGGGCCGCTCCGGTCGGCGAGGACCAGTTGCCGGGACAGGCCGTGGTCGAGGTGCGGGTGGCCGTTCCCCTGACCGACGGCTCTACTGAATCCGCCAGTTGGCGGCAGGACATGACCATCGACTTCGGCGAGGAATGGTCCGCCGACAAGATCGCCAACTACCTCGACAGCAGGGGCCTGCCCCTGTTCATGCTGGTCGTCTTCGGCTTTGGCCTGCTGATGAGTCTCTCCCCTTGTATCTACCCGATGATCCCCATCACCCTGGCCGTGATCGGGGCCCAAAGTCAGGACAAGGGCGCCATCCACGGCTTGATCATGAGCATCACCTATGTCATCGGCATGGCCTTTGTCTACGCCATCCTCGGCGCCCTGAGCGCCACGGTCTTCAGTGGCATCACCGCCTTCATGCAGAGTCCCGCCATCCTGGTGCCGATCGCCCTGCTGCTGTTCGGGCTTTCGTTCAGCATGTTCGGCGCCTTCGAACTGCAGGCACCGGCCTTCCTGCGTGACCGCCTGCAGGGCCCCGGCGGCAGCAGCCGGGGCGGCCTGTTCGGCGTCTTCGCCATGGGGCTGGTCGCCGGTCTGGTGGCTTCGCCCTGTGTCGGACCGTTCCTGGCGGCCCTGCTGGTCTGGGTGGCCACGACGGGCAATTGGGTCCTTGGCTTCTTCACCCTCTTTACCTTCGGGATGGGCATGGGGGTGCTGCTGATCGGAGTCGGCACCTTCCCCGCCCTGGTCGGCACAATGCCCCAGAGTGGTGGCTGGATGGATACGGTCAAGCGCGGAATGGGGCTGCTGCTGGTCGCGATGGCCTTCTACTTCGTGCGTCCCGGCAGCGTCCTGCCGGCCAACGTTTTCTACCCGCTGGTGGGCGTCACCACGATTCTGGTGGCCGTGTTCATGGGCGCGTTCGACAAGCTGGCCGCAGACTCGGGCTGGTATCCCCGCGCGAGCAAGGGGCTCGGCCTGGCCGTGTTCGCCGCCGGAATGTATCTGTTGTTCGGCTCCTTCCTGCTGTACGGGTTCCTGCTCCCCTCGCCGATCGCCGGCCTCGGTGAACACGCCGCACAGACGGTGATGGAACCGGTGGCTCGCTCCGGCGCCGTTGTCGTCGCCACGGCCCAGCCGGCGGCGCAGCCGGTTCCGCCGGCCAAGGTGCAGTGGACCAAGATCCACACGGGCGAGAACGTGCAGGCGTTCCTCGACGAGCAGCGGGCTCAGGCCAAGCTCGCGGGCAAGCCGATCATGATCGACTTCTGGGCCAGTTGGTGCGTCTACTGCAAGAAGCTGGACAAGCTGGTATGGAAGAATCCCGCCGTTGCCGCCGAGTCCTTGCGATTTGTCACGATCAAGATCGACGCCACGGTGGCGGACGATGCCGAGATGGAGAAGATCAAGGAGGACTTCGAAGTGCCGGGATTGCCGCGGGTCATCTTCATCGACAGTCGGGGTGAGGTGCTGCTCGGCCAGTCGGTCGGCTTCCTCAAGGCTGACCAGATGCTGGCCGCCATGAAAAGCATCCGCTGACGCAACCCGCCCCAGACGGACAAAGGCCCGGCCGACCAGGCCGGGCCTTTGCTTGGCGCACGTCAACGCGCTCGCTACTGGAAGCGAACCTCGGCCTTGAAGTCGACGTCGAACACCTTGAGCGGGCCGTCGCCGGGGTTCTCGGTCAGCACCTCGGGAATGCCGTCCCCGTCAATATCCAACAGCTCGATCTTGCCGAAGAAGGTCTGGTCCTCCCACTCCACGATCGCTGATACGCTGTCCAGGACCTGCCCGGTATTCAGCACGATCTCGATCCGATCGTCGCCATCGACATCGCCACAGCGCACCTGCGTGGCCTGGTACTCGTCGATGCTGGTGAATTGCTTGCTGTAGTTGGCCCCGTCGATATACACAATCCGGTCATCGGCCACCATGACAATTTCGTTGGGAACGTCCTCGTCCATATTGGCCGTGGTGAAACACGAAATCTTCGTGTACTCGCCGGTCAGCGACTCCCACAGCAGGTCATATCCGTCCATACTCCAGACGTAGACCTTGCCGCTGCTGGTCCGGCAGAGGATGGAATCTTCCAGGCCGTCCCCATCCATGTCCGCGGTGATCACTTCGTCGGGCACGCCGCTGAGCTGGTTGCTCTTCCAGATGCGCTGAGCACCGCGGCTGTCCATCTTGACCACCTGCACGGTGCCGAACCGTTCGCCGATCGCGAACAGCATTCCCGTCTCGCCATGGATGGGCTCGAACTTGGCCATGTGATTGATGCGGTCGGCCGCCCAGCTCAAAGTGCGGTATTGAGCGTAGCTCAGCTCATCCTGGGCCCGTGCGGCCCCGACGCCGCCCAGCAGGAACAGCCCCAACAACCCTGCAGCAGAAAATCTGTAGATTATTCGAGAGAACATGATGACACACCTCGGCCAGGGTCAGGAAGGTTCTGCGGGCCAGACCCGCAGGCGCAAATTCAGGGGATAAGACAATATAACCCATGAAGTCCAGCGGGTCACCCGTTGTCTCGGCCGGACAGCGAGCGACTTACCAGGGCACCGGGATACCGATCGCGCCACTGACAGTCCAGGTGCTGACGAAGACATCACCGTAGTTGAAGAGACGATACTGAAAGCGCGCGACAACCAGGACATTGGGTCGAAAATACCACTCCTGGCCTGCTTCGGCCAGGTACGACCAATACCGCGAATTGCCGGCCCCGTCGCCGGGCGGCGCGTTCACATCACTGGCCCCCAGTCCCAGCCCCACAAACGGCAGCACTTCGGTCTCGGCGCTGCCGCGATCGCTGAAATACCGCCGGAAGATGAGATCGCCGGAAAAGATGCGACCGTCCAGGCCCAGGCGCTGGTGATCCAGGCGCAGCACCATGGCACTGTGCAGGTTGTGCAGAAAATTCAGGAAATTCGCCGATGACCCGGGGCGAAAGACAATGGACGCGCCATAGTTCGGCTCACCATGGCCGTATTGGAAACTGCCGCCGAAGCCCAGGTGGCCGGTGATGAACACGGGCGCATTATACGGCCGCTGGAGCTGGCGGGCCGGCAGCGCCAGGCGGGGATTGTTCTCGGCGATCTGACCACTGGCGGCGCTGACAGCCAGCAAGGTCAGGACAACCGCCAACAGACCCACGATCCGGTTCGGATTGACCAGTGGCGACTTCAAGGCAGGACACACTTTCGGTGGTTGATCCGGTGGCGGCAGCCCAACACGGGCCCTCCCGGCCAAGGCCACTGCAAGGTTGATGCCAACACATCCACATCGGCATCTTCTTAAATGACTGCCATTAAACACATTGCGACAGCCGGACCGAGTTGCGACATCTTCGATTCCGATTTTGCCTGAATCGGCTTAGCTTGTGATCGAAATCTGTCCATCCCACGACTGGGAGCCCATGAGAGCAAGCGACCATCGCCCTGACGGCCCTGAAGGTGCCAACCCGCCACCGGACAGCTACCTGACCCTGGCTTCGCCGGGCCGGGCTGAGCTCAAGGTTCAGCGCTCCCGCTTCATCGGCGTGGCTGCCCCCGCCCCGGATACCGACACTGCCCGCCAGGTTATTGCCGACCAGGCCCGCCGCTTTCACGACAGCCGCCATGTGTGCCATGGCTGGCGTCTGGGACCACCGACGGATGTCACCGAAAACCGCAACGACGCCGGCGAGCCATCCGGCACGGCGGGCGAGCCCATTCTGGCGGCAATCCGCAAGCGGGAACTGGTCCAGGTGGTGGTCGTGGTCGTGCGGTATTTTGGCGGGGTAAAACTCGGTACCGGCGGTCTGGCCCGCGCCTATGGTGAAGCCGCAGCCCTCGCGCTGGACGACGCCACGCACCGCACGGTCAAGCAGGGTCGCACGTTCAACCTGCAGTTTCCCTATCCCCTGCAGAAGACCCTGCAGCACCTGCTGGCCCGGCACACGGGAGAGGTTCGCCGGGAAAGCTACGGCGCAGAAGTCAGTTGGACGATTTGGTTGCCCCATTCCAGCTGGCGGGCTTTTGCCGCTGACCTGACCGAGACCACCGCCGGTGCCGTCACCCTGGAGCCTCACGACTCGTGACCGAAAAGAGGGCCCCGGTGCCACCGGAACCCTCTTCCACTCTCCGCTCACTCGTTGTCAATGCCCGCGCAGCCGGTTCCCGTTCGCCCTGAGAGCCAGCCGCTTCGCTCACACCTGCGGTTCGTCCGCATAATCATGCATGTACTTGAAAGTCTTGCTGGCCCGGATCTTCTCGAAGGCCTCTTCCTTGATCTGACGGATCCGCTCGCGGGTCAGGCCCATGATCTGGCCGATCTCCTCGAGGGTCATCTCCTGGTCGCTGCCCAGACCGTAGTACAGCTTCAGCACCTTGGCCTCGCGCTCCTTCAGGTCGCCGAGCATCCGCCCGATGCTGGAATTCAGATCGTCGTCCATCACCTTGTTGTCCGGACCGTCGCTGGTGGTGTCCTCCAGGAAGTCCAGATAGGTGCTGTCCTCGTCGTTGCCCACGAAATCGTCCAGGAAGAAATTATCCTGCATCAGGGGCAGCGTGTCGCGGACCTCGTCCACCGACAGGCCCAGCACCTTGGCGATCTCGTCGGCCTCGGGCTTGCGCCGCAGCTTCTGCTGCAGCTCGCCGCTGGCCTTCTTGATCTGGTTCAGGACGCGGGCCCGGTTCAGGGGCATGCGCACGATCTTGCTGTGATTGGCCAGCGCCGCCAGAATCGACTGGCGGATCCACCACACGGCGTACGAGATGAACTTGAAGCCGCGGGTCTCATCGAAGCGCTGGGCAGCCTTCAGCAGGCCCAGGTTGCCTTCGTTGATCAGATCCTCCAGGGGCACGCCGTAGTGGGCGTATTCCTTGGCGATCGAGACCACGAAGCGCAGGTTGGCCTTGACCAGCTTGTGCAGGCTCTCGCTGTCGTTGGCGTGGATCCCGCGGGCCAGTTCGCACTCTTCGGCGCGGGTCAGCAGGCTGTACGCCTTCACTTCCTGGAAGTAGAGATCCAGGTTGCTCATCAACCCGGTCGAAGGGGCCACGGTCGCGCTCTTGGCTGCGGCCTTGGCCCGGGTCCGGGGCTTGGCCTTCGCCTTGCTCGCAGCCTTCGCCTTGGCCCCGGCCTTGGCCTTCACGGCAGCCTTGGGCTTGGCCGCGACAACCTTGGCTGTCCGGCTGGTCTTGGCCGCAGCCGCAGCGGTTGCCTTGCGGGCAACAGTCTTGGTCTTCCGCGCCGCGGTCTTCTTGTTGGTCTTGGTGGCAGCCTTTGCCATAATCTATATTCCTCTCGTGAACGCCGGTTCTGGAATCGCCGATCCAGTAGAGCTTTCTCTTGCTTTTTGGCTTTCGGTCATTCCCCCGGGTTCTGTCTCCCGCTTGGTGGGGTCGATCTCTTTACCTTCCCTTATCAATTCCCATACCACACTGGACGAGTGTTGACACATCGGCCCCGCCTCTGCAAGCCACTAATATCAAGCAAGTTAAAACACGACCAAACCTGTTCTCTCATCAACAGGTTTTCATTCTCGGAATCGAATTGACATATTGTCAAATGAGCCCCTGTGCCCCGGGTCACAATGTCAAATCGAATTCTGTTTTCTCTGGCAAAAGCCGAGGTTGATTTTAGGTTAAGTGTGATTCAGGATTCCCGGACACGAAGACCGCTCGCACGAACGAGAGTGAACCCGATGAGCCGTTTGACATCCGACCAGGGCGACTCGCGGATCCCGCGCAGTTACACTTGGCTGCTCGGCGTCCCGTCACTGCTGCTGGTGCTGGTCCTGGCCGGACTGCTGGCCCGGCACAGCCTGACTGATCTGGACATCTGGTTTCACCTGCGGGCCGGGCGGGACCTTCTGGCCGGCCAGGGCTTTCCCCACGTCAACACCTACTCCTTCTCCAGCCCCGATTTCCCCTGGTTGAATCATGAATGGCTGTTTCAGGTCCTGACGGTCTGGACGGGTCCGGCCGGGTCACTGGCCGCAGGTTCTGCGCTCGGCTGGAACGTTCTGCGACTGGGCCTCATCCTCGCGCTCGTGGCTGTTCTCCTGCTTGGCGACGGCAACCTGGACCGCTTGCGCAACGGCGCGCATCCGATGGCGCCAGCCATGACCGGATTGGTCACACTCGCCGGCCTGCTGCTGCTGTGGCCCCGTTTCAATCTGCGGCCGGAGCTCATTTCCTACCTTTTTCTGGTCCTGCTTGTGCGCGAGGTCGACCACTATTATCAGCGTCCAGCACCGTCCGCCGTCTGGTCCGACCACCGCCTCTGGCGCCTGGGCGCGCTGGTGCTTGCCTGGGCCCAGTGCCATGGATTCGCCGCCATCGGCCCGGTCGTCATTCTGATCAGGATCGTCACCTGGCCGGCCGAGCAGGCTCTAGGCGCTGACCGCGAAAAGGACGATAATTGGCCGTGGCAAGCCGTTTGGGCGCCGCTGCTGATCAGCCTGGCTGCACTGGTGCTCACCCCGAACCTGTGGCGGGGGCTACTTTTCCCGGTGCGGGCGCTCGGGCAGTTCACCGCTGGCAGCGCCAACCTGAGCCACACGGTTTCAGAGTTGGTGCCGCTACTGGCAACCCGCAATTCGCTGGACGTCACCCTGGTGGCGTTCAAGGTGAGCCTGGTCTGGGCCGTCGTTTTTTCCGTGCTGGCCTGGGGGCGGGTCAGCCTGCTGCGCCTGGTGCTGGTGGCCTCCACGACGGTCGCCGCCCTGGCCAACCAGCGCAATATTGCCCTTTACGGTCTTGCCTTCATCCTGCTTCATACCGGCTGCCTCGATGGGTGGCCAGCCCCGTGGTGGCGCCACCGCCTGCGCTGGCCCCGGCTGTCGGCCCGAGCCCGGCACGGCCTGGCTCTGGCGGCAACGGTTACCGTGGCCGTCGGTGCGGTGTGGTGGGCGGTTCAAGTGGTCAACGACAACTTCTATCTCGCCGAAGGTGTTGGTCGCCGTTTCGGTGACGGCTGGACTCCGGCCACGTACCCCAGTCAGGCGGCAGGTGCCCTGCGCCCGGGCCAGGGGGCCCGCACTTTCGCCAACCTGGATGCCGCGGCCTACCTGCTTGGCACCACTGAGGCGAAACTCTTCGTCGACGGCCGGACCGAGGCCTTCCCGGCCAGGGGCTTGGCCGAATACGCGGCGATCAAGAAGGGCGACCCGACGGCGCTGAACAGTCTGGGGCGGACCAGGGTTAGCGCAGTCGTGCTGGCCCTCGCCAGCGGCGCCTTCGATGAGCTGGCCCTTTCCCTCTACGCCAGTCCCGCCTGGCAGGTGGCGGCCGCCGGGCCGGGCGGTGTCCTGATCCTGCCGGCCGGGGGCAACCGCCAGGACACCTCCCGTCAGGTCTTGCTGCAGGCCGCCGAAGCTGCGCTGGCTGAAACGGCGGTCTCACCCGCCCGCCGGGGCGACCTCTGCCTGGCCGCCTCCGGCCTGCAACAGCTGGCCGGCGACACGGCGGGTGCGCGCCGGTCCCTGCAACAAGGGCTGGCCGCGCGTCCGGATCACCCCAACCTGAACCACAATCTGGGCAATATCCTAATGGCTGAGGGGCAGTTTGCCGCCGCGGGTGAACACTTCGCCAGGGCGCTGCACCGCAACCGCAGGCTGGCCGGATCCGCGCTCAATCTGGGTGTCTGCCAATTGCGTCTCAGCCAACCTGAAGCGGCCGTCCGCAGCTTTCGGCGTTCATTGGCGATAGATGGCAAGCAGGTCGCCGGATGGGTCAATCTGGCCGTCGCCCTGCGCGGGACCGGGGAGTCTGAAGCAGCGGTCAGGGCCCTGTCCCGGGCGGTGGACCTGAAGCCCGGGGACGGACGGCTGCGGCGCCAGTTGCAGGAGTGGCGCCGCAACCTGCCCTAGTCTAGTTCCCATCCGAAAACACCTTACCGCCTGAAAACAGGTAAGTTATAAAGAAATAACGGGATGATTATTCTGCCATGTGATAGGATGTTCTTACGAAGGAAACATCTAAACATGGAGGTAACACCCCGTTGAGAAACAA
>JAJRWA010000129.1 GCA_024277025.1 Candidatus Krumholzibacteriota bacterium
CAGCAGCGAAACGGCCAGCGTCAGGGTGAGCGCGCGACGTGAAAAAGTGTTCGTGGTGGTCCTACATATTGAAACAAGGGGCGCATCGGCGTCCCCCTGAGGTGCTGAATAAGAGCGTCCGCGTCGGCAGACGGGAGAACTCACAGTGTAGTGATAGTGATTATTATTGTCATCCGGTTGGTCGCGAAAAGGGTGACTGTCTACGCCTCAGCCGCTGCCCGGGACGGAGCATCAGGTGCCGTAATCGGCTGGCACGGGGCCGGACGGCCAAAAAGGAAGCCCTGCCCCAGGCGCACGCCCATCTCCAGCAGGATGTGATAGTCCTCGGTGTTTTCGATGCCTTCGGCCACGACCTCGGCCCCCAGCACGTCCGCCACGCGCAGCAGTCTTTCCAGGGTGCGCCGCATCTCCGGATCCACCGCCAGCCCGCGCACCAGGCGCTTGTCCACCTTCATCACCTGCGGGTGCAGCATGATCAGGCCCTCGAGGCAACTGTTGCCGAAGCCCACGTCGTCGATGGCCACCTTGATCCCCGCCGCCTGCAAAGTCCTGACCGGCGGCACCAGCACGGCCGGATCCCCCAGCAGCTGCTGCTCGCTGATCTCCAGGCAGCAGTGCCCGTCGCCACCGTCCTGCCCGTCGAGCAGCACGCGGATCAGTTCACTGGCCGCTGTCTGCAGCAGAGTCGTCGGCATGATATTGACGTGATAGCGGGTGCCCGGCCCCATGGCGCTGGCCGCCTTCGCACACAGCTTCAGGCAGCGCAGGTCCACCGCCGGCAGGATGTCGTTCTCCTGGCAGAAACGGAACAGGTTGTCCGGGCGGTGCAGCGGACCCTCGGGACCGCGGGTGAGCATTTCGCGCGAGACGATGCGGCCATCCTCCATGTTCACGATCGGCTGGCTGCTGACCTGCAGCACATTGCCGCGCAGCAGGGCCGCGATCATTTCCGGCCCCTCGAGCACGGGCCGAATGAGCCCGACCGCAGCCACCGAAGCCGCCCGCGCCACGCGGTTCTTGCCGCTGGTCTTGGACCGCTGCAGCACGAAGTGGGCCTTGGCCAGCACTTCGTCGAAACTCAGGCTGGTCGGACTGATGGCGGTCAGACCCAGGCTGGCGGTCGTGGTCAGGCGGTGCTCGCCGGCAGTGATCACATCGCGACTGATGGCCAGCCGGATCTTCTCGGCGATGACCTCGCCTTCGGCCTCGGTCGTCCCCGGCAACACGATCATGAACCGATCGGTGCCGCAGCGCCCCACCTTGTCCTGTTCCCTGACCGACTCGCTGATCCGCCGCGCCGCACCCACCAGCACCAGGTCGCCCACGCCGTGTCCCAGCGTCGCGTTGACCCGTGAAAAATCGTCCAGATCCACCAACAGGATCAGCAGGTCCTCGTCGACCGTCCGGCAGCGGGCCAGCTCGTCCAGGATGGCGCGTTCCATGCCCTTGCGATTGAGCAGACCGGTCAGCGAGTCCATGTGCACCAGCCAGTCCAGCCGCGCGGTGACCGTGGCCAGTTCGCGGCTGATGGCGGCCTCGCGCTGGCAGAAGGCAAAGGTGCGGGTCCAGATCTCGGGAGTGAATTCGTCGACCGGCAGGCATTCGCGGGCCCCGGCCTGGCGCAGGTCGTCCATCTCGTCGCGGGTGGGACTGACCGCCAGGCTCAGCACCGGCACTTCCGGGTGGTCCGCACTCAGGCGCCGCACCGCCTTCAGCAACTCTTCGTCCGCAGGCCCGGGACCGACCAGCACCACATCGACCGGGCTGACCCGCAGGTAGGTCAAGGCATCGTGCAGATGGGTGAAGTGGGCCACCTTGTAGCAGGGATCGCACAACGGCGCCAGCATCCCGCGGATGCGGGTGGCCAGGGCAGGATCACGGTGGACAAAAAGCAGGCGGCAGGCCTGTTGCGGCACAGTCATGGGCGCAGCCTGAATCCCTTCAGTGGAGCAATCAGCCACATCCTTGTGGCATCGCGCACGGACTCGTCGCAAGAACCCTACACGCCAGAGGTGTCCAGCGCAACAGCGGAATCCGGGACGGGAATCAGACCAGATCCCGAATCATGTCCACGACCGGCGTCGCATCGTTCATGACGTAGAAATGAATGCACTCGGCGCCCGAGTTCATCAGGCCCTCGACCTGCTTGCGGCCCCAGCGCCGGCCGATCTCCTTGACGTGTTTGGGCGACTCGGTGATCTCGTCCACCAGCTCGTCCGGCAAGGTCACGTGGAAGTGCTTGGGCAGCGTGCGCAACTGGCGCACGTTTTCGATCAGTTTGAGCCCCGGGATGATCGGCACCTCGACACCCGCCTCGCGGCAGCGTCGCACATAGGCCAGGTAGTCCGCGTTGTCGAAGAACATCTGGGTGACCACATAGTCGGCACCCGCCTCCACTTTTCCCTTCAGGTAACCGATGTCGGATTTGAAGTTGGGCGCCTCGACGTGCTTCTCGGGGTAGCCGCCCACGCCGATGCAGAAGTTGATCGGCTCGCTGTTGGCGATGTCGTCGAGGTAGCGGGCCTCGCGCAGGTCCACCAGCTGTTCGACCAGGTTCTTGGCGAACACGTTGCGGGTGCGGCCCTTGCTCAACGCCTTGTTGTAGTTGGACTCGTCGCCCCGAATGGCCAGCACGTTCTGGATCCCCAGATAGTTCAGCTCGATGATCGCGTCTTCGGTTTCCTCACGGGTGAAGCCGGTGCACAACAGGTGCGGCACCGTGTCGATCCCGTAGCGGTTCTGGATGATGCCGCAGATCGATATGGTGCCCGGACGCTTCTTGCGCACCCGGCGCTTGATCGTCCCGTCGGTCAACTCTTCGTAGGTCGCTTCGGCCATGTGGCTGGTCACGTCGATGAAGGGCGGCTTGACCGGTGCGATCTGCTCGACGATGTCGATGATCTCGCGCACCGTCTTGCCCCGCGGCGGCGGGATGATTTCGAAGCTGAAGAGCGTCTTCTGCGACTTGTCCAGATGTTCTATAACGTGCATGAGCGTCACTTTCGGGGCCGGCGGCCCCCGGTTCAGGTCAGGTTGGCGTCGAGCCAGCGGGCGGTTTCATCCTCAGTCAGTCCCACGCGCCGGGCGTAGTCGGCCACCTGGTCGCGGCCGATCCGGCCCAGACCGAAGTAGCGGGCCTCCGGGTGGCTGAAGTACCAGCCGGCCACGGTCGCGGCCGGGTCCATGGCGCAGCTCCCGGTCAGTTGCACACCAATGTTGGCCGTCGCGTCAAGCAAGGTGAAAATGGAGCGCTTGGCCAGATGATCCGGGCAGGCCGGATAGCCCGGCGCCGGCCGGATGCCCCGATAGTCTTCGCTGATCAGGGCCTCGTTGTCGAGGGATTCCTCGGGTGCGTAGCCCCAGTCTTCGCGCCGCACCTTCAGGTGCAAATATTCGGCGAAGGCCTCGGTCAGGCGGTCGGCCACGGCCTTGACCATGATCGAGCGGTAGTCGTCATCCGCGGCGGCGCGCGTGTCGGCGGCCGCCTTGGCGCCCAGGCCCGCGGTCACGACGAAGGCCCCCGCGTAGTCGGGTACGCCGGTCTCAAGGTCGGCCACGTAGTCGACCAGGCTGTGATTCGGCCGCCCGCCCGCGCTGCGGCGCTGCTGCCTGAGAAAGGGCACCCGCCTCAGTTCGCTGGTCCGGGATTCGTCAGCGAACAGGACCAGATCGTCACCGGACCGGGCCGCCGGGAACAGGCCGTACACCGCCGCCGCTTGCAGTTCCTTGCCGCTGATCAACTCATCCAGCATGACGTTGGCGTCGTCCAGCAAGCGGCGCGCCTCGCTGCCCACCTCCGGATCCTGCAGCACCTGCGGATAGCGGCCGGGCAGGCGCCAGGTCCGCAGGAACGGTGTCCAGTCGATGTACCGGCGCAACTGGCCCAGATCCATGTCCGCCACCATCTGCACGCCCTGCCGCGCGGGCACCGGCGGCGTGTACCCCTGCCAGGATACCTGCGGCGCGTTGGCCCGGGCCTCAGCCAGGGGCATGAGCTTGCGCGCCGTGTCGGCCGCCGCACGGTCGCGGCGCACCTGCTCATAGTCGGCCCGTATCCGGTCCACGGTCGCGGCCCGGGTCTCCTTGTTGATCAGCGCGCCCACCACGCCCACGGCCTGGCTGGCGTCCGGCACGTACAGCACGCCCGGCTCGTAGAAAGGCGCAATTTTCACCGCGGTGTGCACGCGGCTGGTCGTCGCCCCGCCGATCAGCAGCGGGATGTCCAGGCCCGCCCGCTGCATCTCCTGGGCGACGTGGGTCATCTCGGACAACGAAGGCGTGATCAGGCCGCTCAAGCCGATGATATCGACCTGCTCCTTGACGGCCGTTTCGATGATGCGGTCAACCGGCACCATCACGCCCAGGTCGATGATTTCGTAGTTGTTGCAGCCGAGCACAACCGAAACGATGTTCTTGCCGATGTCATGCACATCACCCTTGACCGTGGCCATCAGCACCTTGCCGGCGATGCGGCTGCCGCCGTCCTTTTCCGCCTCCAGGAACGGGTCCAGGACCGCCACCGCTTTTTTCATCACCCGGGCCGAGCGGATGACCTGGGGCAGGAACATCTTCCCCGCGCCGAACAGTTCACCCACCTTGTCCAGGCCGGCCATCAACGGGCCTTCGATGACCTTGAGCGGCGACCCCTGCACCTCGTAGGCCTCCATCGTGTCGGCCTCGATGTAGTCGGCCTCACCGGTCAGCAGGGCGTGGGACAGGCGCTCGGCGACGGTGCCCTCCCGCCAGCTCAGATCCTCCTTGCGGTCGATCTTCTGGCCCTTGGTCGCCGCCGCGATCTCCAGCAGCTTGTCCGTCGCCTCGGGGCTGCGGTTGAGGATCACGTCCTCGACAACCGCCAGCAGATCCGGGTCGATCTCTGCGTACACCGCCAACTGGCCGGCATTGACGATACCCATATCCAGACCTGCCTGGATCGCATGGTACAGGAAGACCGAATGCATGGCCTCGCGCACGGTGTCATTGCCGCGGAAACTGAAGCTCAGGTTGCTGATGCCGCCGCTGATCAGGGCCCCGGGCATGGTCTCCTTGATCGTCCGGCAGGTGTCGATGAAGTCCACGGCGTAGTTGTTGTGCTCGGGCAGGCCCGTCGCCACGGCAAAGACGTTGGGGTCGAAGATGATGTCCTCGGGTGGAAATCCCTCTTCGTCGACCAGGATCCGCCAGGCGCGCTGACAAACCGCCACGCGTTTCTCATAGGTGTCGGCCTGACCTGCTTCGTCGAAGGCCATGACGATGGCGGCCGCCCCGTAGCGCATCACCAGGCGGGCCCGGCGCCGGAATTCATCTTCGCCGTCCTTGAGGCTGATCGAGTTGACCACACCCTTGCCCTGGATGCGCTGCAACCCCGCCTCGATCACGTCCCAGCGGCTCGAGTCGATCATCACCGGTACCCGGGAAACCTCGGGGTCGCTGGCCAGGACATTCAGGAAGGTGCTCATGGCCGCGACTGATTCCAGCATGGCGTCGTCCATGTTCACGTCGACGATCTGGGCGCCGCCACGCACCTGCTGCCGGCCGACTTCCAGGGCCGCTTCCAGCTTGTCTTCGCGGATCAGGCGGGCAAAGCGTTTGCTACCGGCCACATTGGTCCGTTCGCCCACGTTCACGAAGAGCGAGTCCTCGTCGATGTGCAGGGGCTCGAGCCCGGCCAGGAAGGTGCCCGGCCGTTTTCCGGGCACCGCCCGGGGCGCGAACGCTTCAACGGCCCGCACAATGGCCTCGGTGTAGGCCGGCGTGGTGCCGCAGCAGCTGCCGACCACATTCAGCAGTCCCGCCTCGGCGAATTCGGCCAGGATGGCGGCCATCTCGTCCGGAGTTTCGTCATAGCCACCGAGGTCGTTGGGCAGTCCGGCGTTCGGATGAACGGAAACCAGGGTGTCGGCCGCCCAACTGACTTCCTCGACGAACGGCCGCATGGCCGTCGCACCCAGGGCGCAGTTCAGACCGAAAATCGTCGGCTGCGCGTGGCGCAATGAGATCCAGAACGCCTCCGGTGTCTGTCCGGTCAGGGTGCGGCCGCTCGCGTCGGTGATCGTGCCCGAAATCCACACGGGCATTTCGTGCAGACCACGTTTGCGCAGTATCTCCCCGACGGCAAAAACCGCCGCTTTGGCGTTCAGGGGATCAAAAACCGTCTCGATCATCAACAGGTCCACGCCGCCGTCCAGCAGCGCTTCGGCCTCTTCGCCGTACGCGGTCACCAGTTCGTTGAAGGTGATGTTGCGCAGGCCGGGATTGCTCACGTCCGGCGAGATGGAACAGGTGCGGTTGGTCGGCGCCAACGAACCCGCCACAAAGCGCGGCCGGTCCGGATTCTCCCGCGTGAAATCATCACACGCCGCCCGGGCCAGGCTCGCCGCCGCCAGATTGATGTCCCGCACCAGATGCTGGGTCCGGTAGTCGGACTGGGCCACCGACGTGCCGTTGAACGTGTTGGTGGTGATGAAATCGGCGCCGGCGGCCAGGTAGCCACGATGGATTTCGCTGATCACCTCGGGTCGGGTCAGGCTCAGGATGTCGTTGTTGCCCTTGAGATCGACCGGATGATCGCGCAGCTGCTCGCCGCGAAACGCCGCCTCGTCCAGTTCGTAGCTCTGGATCATGGTGCCCATGGCGCCGTCCAGGACCAGGATGCGTTCCCGGGCCAGGCGTTGCAGTTCATTGCGCGTCAGTCTAAGCATGTCAGCTGTTCCCGTCTTTCGTGTCGCGCTCACGCACGTCCGCCATGATAGAGGCGTTGTGCCGCAGCATGGCCCGCAGCTCATTGACGTAGGCCAGGCCGCGCTCGGAATAGTCCATCAGCCCGGCCGCCAGTTCGACCGCGTCCGGGTCCTCGCCCTCGGCCCGCATCCGGGCCCGCAGTTCGCGCAGCAGTTGGTAAGTGGTCCCGGTGTTCAGGTTGTGCATATAGCTGCCCACCGACTCGCCGACCGAAACATACCGCGCCACTTCGTAGGTCGCGCCGGCGGGCCGACCGGCGGGCACGATGCCGCACCCCTGCCGGTAACACCATTGGCCGAACAGGTTGTTGCCCTCACGGGCGAATCGGGAAGTGCCCCAGGCCGACTCGTTGGCTGCCTGAACGAGGACCAGATCCTCCGGCAGGCCATCCACGCGCTCGAACACTTCAGTCCAGAAATCACTGCGTGCCGGATCAACCGTCTGCAGTCGATAGACGGTCGCAACCTGCGCCAGCCATTGCTGATCACGGCGGGCGATCCGGCGCCCCCAGCGCACATGATCATGAATGTAGCTCAATCGGGTCCGGATGGCCGTCAGCCGCGCGTTCTCAGCCTGGACCAGAGGCAGCAGGAAGCTGAAGAAGCGAACTTTCCGCGTCGGAATATCCCGGTACGTCCGGAAGTCCGGCAATTTTCGGTCCAGGTTCATTTTCCGGTACTGGGCCATCAGGCCGAAGACAAGCTCCGGCGCCACTTCATCGGCCTCCAGGTGCGGCGCGGCGACGGCATCCCGCGCCCGTTGCTGGCCCTCGGCCGGCGGGCGGGTGAATTCCTCCTGGGCCGGGCCGGCCACGGCGATGCCCACCAGCAGCATCACCAAGCCATAAACCCAACCGGCACTTCTTTTCTCCAATTTCATAGTCCGTCCTGTGAGCTGAATCCTGGCACGGTGCCACGGTCGGAAATCATCGGCAGAGGATAAGGCCAAAGGAGACAAATTGCGAGGTTTGGGCGCAAAAAAACGCCCCCGCTGCCGGGAGCGTTTCCGGCGGGGGGGGGGGGCACCGCAGTTCGGCTCAGATGCGGGCCCAGTGGGCCGGAATCCAGACCCGCCGGATCCGGCCGTGATGATTGAGCCTGGTCACATAGTGGCCCGCGACCCGGATCCGACCGTGGGAAACCGTCGTATTGCGGACCACGATCCGCTGGCGCCCCTGGGA
>JAJRWA010000130.1 GCA_024277025.1 Candidatus Krumholzibacteriota bacterium
CCATCAGGCTGGCCGACACGCTCAGCAGCTTGTCCAGCTTGGGCGCCGTGCGCGAGGTCTGACCACCGCTGGGCGTGGGGATGTCGTGGGGTGCGCCTTCAGCCACGGTCTTGCTCTTTCTGCTTCTTCAGCGCCGCGAGGATCTTTTCCGGCGTGATGGGCAACTCGGTGATGCGCACCCCGCAGGCGTCGTAGATGGCGTTGCCGATGGCCCCGAGGATGGGCGGCAGGCAGCCCTCGCCGATTTCCTTGGCCCCGAACGGACCACGCGGCTCGTAGCTTTCGACCGCCTTGGAGATGATGTGCGGCGATTCGGCGATGGTAGGCACCAGGTAGCCGTGCAGGTCCGGATTGACCAGCGAACCGTCCGGCCGGATCAGGGTGTCTTCCATCAGCGTTTCGCCCAGGCCCATCATGATGCCGCCCTCGACCTGTCCGTGGAAGGTCACCGGGTTGATCACTGTGCCCGAGTCGCTGAAATCGTAGAACTTGTCCACGTCCACGTAGCCCGTTTCCAGATCCACGGTCACTTCGCACACGGCGGTGGAGAAGCTGTAGGCGGGCGAGGTACCCACCGCGGCGCCCTTGTACTTGCCGCCCAGATTCGGCGGCGGCGAGTAGTAGCCGGTGCCGGTGACCGGGCCGCCGCGCGAGAAGGCCTTTCGCGCCACTTCGTCCCAGGCGATGTTCACCTGCGGGTGCTCGGTCACGAAGATCAGCCCGTCGCGGGCGGACAGGCCGTGCATGTCACAGCCCAGCAGTTCGCCGGCCAGTTTCAACAGCTCAGCTTTCACCACCGCGGCAGCCATGCGCACGGCGTTGCCGGCCATCAGGGTCACGCGGCTGGAATACGAACCCAGATCCGTGGGCGCGAGTACCGAATCACTCTCGACCAGCCAGATGCGGTGGTAGGGAATGCCCAGCTCTTCGGCCGCGATCTGGGGCAGGATCGTGTTGCAGCCCTGGCCGATTTCGGCCGCCGCGATGTGCAGCGAAGCCGCCATGCCGTCTTCCGACAGCCGGATCAAGGCGTTGGAGTGGGGGAACTTGGAGCGATAGATGGGGTAGCCGGCGCCCGAAACAAACCCACCACAGCCCACACCGATACCCTTGCCTTTGGGCAGGGACTTGCGCTTGCTGTCCCACTCGGTGAACTGGCGCGCCTGCTCCAAAGTGGCGGTGAATTCGCAGGACGAAATATCCAGGTCGTTGCAGGTCAGCGTGTCGGGCTGCATCGCGTTCTTCAACCGGACATCGAACGGGTCGAGACCCAGTTTTTCCGCCGCCATGTCCAGCAGCGTCTCGAAGGCATACCGCGGCTGGGGCACGCCGTGGCCGCGCATGGCGCCGCTGGCGGGCAGGTTGGTGTACATCCGGTAGCCGTCGTATTTGTAGTTGGGGATGTTGTACAGCGTGGGCACCATCGAACCCGCATAGTACGCCGTCACGATGCCGTACGAGGTGTAGGCTCCGCCGTCGAGCAGGATGTGGCTCTGGCAGGCGGTGATCGTGCCGTCCTTCTTCAGCCCCAGCTTCATGTCGATGTACTGCTTGTGGCGGCCGCGGAAGTGGTGGACCATTTCCTCGCGCGAGTACTTCATCATCACCGGTCGGCCGGTCAGCCGGGCGAAGACCACCGCGCACATGTCCAGGGGCGTGGCCTCGGCCTTGCCGCCGAAGCCGCCGCCGATGCAGGGCGTTATCGTGCGGATATCGCCCTGGGGAATCTCGAAGATCCGGTTCAGCATGTGGCGCAGGTAGTGGGGCGCCATCGAAGACGACCAGATCGTCAACTTGCCCGCGTGGTGTTCCCAGCGCGCGACCGTGGCGTGGGGCTCGATGGGGGACTGGAAGGTGCGGTTGCCGATGTAGGTGTCGCCGACGATGACATCGGCTTCCCTGAAGCCCTCGTCAATGTCGCCAAAGTGCCATTCGACCCTGGTGTTGATGTTGTTGGCGTATTTCTCTTCTTCGGGATGGATCTGCACGGCGCCGTCCTTGATGGCCTCGCGCGGGTCGAACAATGCCGGCAGCGGTTCGAATTCCACCTTGATCAGCTTGACGGCCTCTTCGGCGATGGCCTCGCTCTCGGCGGCCACGGCGGCGATCTCGTCGCCCACGTAGCGCACCCGGTCCACAGCCAGGATGTTCTCGTCGTAGCGGGCGGGCGAGACGCCGTACTTGGTGCTCGGCACGTCAGCCGCCGTGATCACCGCCAGCACGCCCGGCAAGGCGGCCGCCGCACTCGTGTCGATGCTCTTGATGATGCCGTGGGCGATGGGGCTGCCCAGGATCTTGCCGTGGATCATGTCCGGCAGCTTGATGTCGGCGGTGTACTGCTCGCGGCCGGTGACCTTGTCCGGCCCGTCATAGCGGGTGACGCCCTTGCCGACCACGCTGTGGTCGCGCTCCTGGTCGCGTTCGTCGTGTTCGCCCGGCTCGGTGTCCAGGGGCACGCCCGCGAAGTTCTGCCAGTCACCGACGGCCTTGATCACCCGCGGATAGGTGCCGCAGCGACACAGGTTGCCGCCCAGGGCCGTCTTGATCTCGGCCTCACTGGGGGTGGGGTTTTTCTCGATCAGCTCCAGGCTGGAGATGATCATGCCCGAGGTGCAGAAACCGCACTGCAGGGCGCCGTGCTTGATGAAACTCTTCTGCAGCGGATGCAGTTCGTTGCCGTCGGCCACGCCCTCGATGGTCTTGATCTCGGCCCCGTCACAGGTCGCGGCCAGCACCAAGCACGAATTGACGGCCTTGCCGTTCAGCAGCACACTGCAGGCCCCACAGTCGCCCACGTCGCAGCCGCTCTTGGTGCCGGTCAGGCCCAGGTCCTCACGAATCACCTGTTTGAGCGTGGTCTCCGGCGCCACGGCCAGGATGTGTTGTTGTCCGTTGACCGTGAAGTTGATCATCACGGCCTGATTGTTTTCGCGCCCCATTACTGTTTCCCCTCCGCACGTTCGCAAGCCTGCGCCACTGCGCGGGCCGTCAACACTTCGACCACATCGCGGCGGTATTGTTCGCTGCCGCGCAAATCGGATATGGGCTGGGCTTCGCTGGCGGCCATGGCGCCGGCCGCGGCCAGAAGTTCGGTTGTCGGTGAGTTGCCCACCAGCATTTCAGCGGCTTTCACGGCCGACAGGGGAGTCGGGCCAACGGAACCGAGGAAGAGCCGGGCTTCAGTGATCTTGCCGCCGTCCAACTGGACCCAGGCCGCCACCGAGGCCACCGCCAGGGCTGATCCCCGTCGCAGGGCAAAGCGCTGGAAGCTGGCCCCTGTGTTTTGCGGCTGGGCCGGAATGCGGATCTCGGTCAGGATCTCGCCGGGATTGAGCACGGTGACGCGGGGCGCCAGGACAAACTCGCGGGCGGCGACGGTGTGCTCGCCATCCGGTCCGGTCACGACCACGGTGGCGTCGGCGGCGCAGGCGATCGGTGGCGTGTCACTGCAGGGCACGCCGCAGCAGAAGTTGCCGCCCATGGTGCCGCGGTTGCGGATCTGGCGGCCGGCCATGGTTGTGATGGCGTCGCTCAGGGCGGGGAAGTGGTCCTTCACCAGGGGGGAGTCAGCGATGTCGCTGAGCGGGACCAGGGCGCCGATGCGCAGGGTTCCTTCAGCCACCGAGATC
Organism: Candidatus Krumholzibacteriota bacterium; assembly: GCA_024277025.1. Classification (GTDB taxonomy): domain Bacteria; phylum Krumholzibacteriota; class Krumholzibacteriia; order LZORAL124-64-63; family LZORAL124-64-63; genus JAGRNP01. The sequence continues at coordinate 3,630 of JAJRWA010000130.1, forward strand.
TGTTTCAGCTCGGCCAGACCCTCGAGACTGATGACATGGGCGACCGACTTGCGGCCCGAGCGCAGATCCACCAGCAGCTCGGTGCCGCCGGCCAAATAGGCCGCCTGGCGGCCGAATTCGACGCCAAGGGCGCAGGCTTCACCGGTCGTCTTGGGTTTGTGGAATTGGAACTGACCTAAAGACATTGGGTTATGCCGCCTTTGGGGGTTGAGCTCTTATTCGAACTGACGTTCGATAGATTACCCTTTTTGCACCCCGAAAGTCAACATTCTTCAGGGCACTATCTGTTGTCAGCGGTGTTGTCGGGGGCTATGATCATTTGAAATCAACTATCCAATATTCCGGGGGAGATTCTCATGCGTGTTCTGGTCGGCCTGATGATCCTGATTGCCTGCGCTGGCGGACCGGCTTTGGCCGAGATCACCACCGTTCACAACCCGGAGCAGGCCCCGCGGTCCAGCACCATCGAGTACGAAGAAGTGTGGCGGGCGGGCGCTGATGATGACGCGGACTACCTGTTCGGTGTGATCATGGAGGCGACCACCGATGACCACGCGAACATCTACCTGCTGGACACCCAGCAGCAGCAGGTCTGCAAGTTCTCGGCCGACGGACAGTATCAAGGCCTTGTGTGCCGCAAGGGCGAAGGGCCGGGCGAGATCGACAACACGTACAACATGCGCTACCTGGGTGACGGACGGCTCGGATTCATGCGCATGGTACCGTCGGTGATGGTCATGGTTGACACGCTGGGCACGCCTCTGCCGCGGCTGGAGTTTGCGATCGATCATCCCGAGGAGCAGATCACGTTCGGCGGCATGTTCTCCTGCGAAAGTGCGGGCGACAGCTACTACGGCAGTGGGCGCTTCTATCTGGTGGACAAGTCAAAGGGTTCGTACATGGGCTTCGTCGCTTCGTTCGACAATAAGGGCCAACAGGTTC
>JAJRWA010000131.1 GCA_024277025.1 Candidatus Krumholzibacteriota bacterium
CCAGGTCAAACCGGTCACCGCGCCCGGGGCCGGCAGCAGAAGAGTGTCCACTTCGACAATGCTGATCGAGCGCTGCGGATCATCCCCTTCATATTGGGCGGCCGTATCAGCAACCTGTCCCAGACCGATCAACGACGCCACTACTGCGGCCAGCAGACAGCCCAGCCAACGGCCTCGCCTGGACCCGCTTTCCTGCAACTGAGTTCTTCGCGCCATGGTCTGTTTCCCTTCGTGGCCAATCATGGCCGATCCCTGGCCGCCCCACCGGATCGGCGTGCCCTGAATTAGTCGCGCGAGACCCCCTCGCGCCGCGTCTGGTTCAAATCGTGCCCCGCCAGCAGAATCGCCTGAATGCGACTCAGTTCCAGGGGTTTGGTCACTTCCTGGTCCACCACCGCCGGATCCGGTCCCGGCGCCCGATCCGCCTGCTGCCAACCGGACATCATGACGACGGCCAGACAAGGGTCGGTACCGCGCAGCCGGGTAGCAAGTTCCAGTCCGCCGAGGCCGGGCAGTCTGCGGTCGATCAGCGCGACGGCCGCCGACCGGGGTTCGTAACCAGCCAGCGCCGAATGTCCGTCCCGGTAGGCCAGCACCCGGCAACCCCAGGCCGTCAGCACTTCACTCAACATGTCCCGGACCCCGGCTTCGTCATCCACCACCAGCACGGTCATCGCCGGCACCGGCGGCAGGGGCTCGGCCGCTGCCGCGCCGGCTGCGCCGCCCCGCGGCAGGTCCAGCACGAACACGGCCCCGGCACCACCGGTCGGATCGGCCTGCAGGCGCCCACCAGCTTGCGCCAGCAGTTGCCGGCATGCCGCAAGCCCGATGCCCCGTCCGGTCTCACCGCTGCCGCTGACCCCCGGCGCGAACAGCCGCTCCGGGTCGCCCGGCGGCAGCCCCGGTCCATTGTCGGTCACCCGCAGGCGCACACGCCCTTCACCACCGGCCGCGGCACTGAGCGTGACCTCGCCGCCAGCCGGCAACACCGCCAGCGCGTTGAGCAGCAGATTGGCCAGGACTTCGCGCAGGATCTGGGCCGGGATCGTCGTGCCCAGCCCGGGCTCGATTTCGTTACGCCAGTTGTAGGCTGATTTTTCCTGCGGCCAAAACAGCAGGGCCGCTTCCTCCGCGACCGTCCGCAGGTCAGCCCCCTCACCCACCGCGACGCCGCCGGCAGGTGACAGACGGCGCAGCATGGCCGCCGCATCGCCGCTGGCCAAAAGGATGGCCCGCAGGTGGCGCTCCCAGTCGGCATCCGGCGCCTGATTCAGCAACAGCCCCGCACGGCCGGTGATGACTGCGAGCATCTGGTTGATGTCATGCACGACGCCAGCCATGGCCAGTGGCTCGTTTTCATCCGGCCGGTCGGTGGAATCAGGTAAAGACATCGGGCCCTTTCGGCAGCCAGGGACAAGGGTCATGATGGATGCAGGAGGAAATATACAACGCCGCAGGCGCCGAGTCACCCGTCAGAATTGTCGGCATGGCGGGTGCTCTAGGCGGGCTGCAAGGCGGGCTGCAAGGCAAGACAAAGCACGAGGGCGGGACAGGCCGCATCCTCGGTCGTGGTCATCAGCCTGGCGCCGAGGGTATCCAGCAGGTTGCCCGCCACCATGAATCGCGCCAGACGCGCCAACTCGCCGGTCGGGCCGTCCTCTGCTGCGGGCACGACCAGCCGGGTGCGCTCGGGCCCTCGGGCCACCGTACCGTGTTCGCCATCGGCCGCCGCCACAACCAGTTGGCAGAGGTCCGCGTCATCGCCGCCCAGACCCAGCCGAACGGACAGGGGGCTGTCCGGGTGGGCCATGCCCACGGCACGCGCCATCTGGGTCACCGCACTCGTCAGCAGTTCCGGGTCCGTCTGCAGGTCCCGCTCGGCCGCCGCTTCATCCAGGCGCACCTCACCCAATCCCTGCAACCGCACCGCCAGTTCAGCCAGGGCCACCTCGCGCGGTGCGCAGGCCGCAAGGGCATTGCCTGCTGCCAGCAGATCCTGGCTCCATTCGACGGTCTTGTGCAGGCGCCGCACATTGCGCAGCGCGATGCCCACCATCTTCAGGCCCGATTCGGAACGAGGTCCGTTGTGGTCCAGGCCGCCCAACTCGCCCTCCAGAACCTCGAGTGAGGTCTTGATGGCCGTCAGGGGGCTGCGCAGTTCATGCCCCAGGAAATGCAGATAGGCATCCTGGCCGTCCGCGTCAGCTGCGCCACCGGCAGCCTGGCTGGAGCCGCGCCAGGAGCGGGCCGAAGCCACCGCCGAATTCAGGGCCGCGCGCAGGTTGGCGCCGTCCTCGTCCACCCGGTCCAGCACCAGCCAGGCCGCCGGCAACGAAGCGATGTTCAGGCTCTCGCTGTTGATGAAAATCAGGGGGGCGGCAGGACCCGCCGCACCCCCTGGACCATCGGGCAAGATGCCCAGGCAAGCGTCCCGGTACCGGTCGGCGTTTCCCTCAATGATCACCGCGTCACAATCCTGGACGGTGGGACAGTTGTCCACGAACGCCAACCGGCCGGCCGTCACGCCCCACCTGGTCAACAGGCAGCGCACGGCATTCAGTTTTTGTTCATCACCACCCAGCAAGACGTGAGACAAGGGATGTCCTCCATGGTACACGGGCCACTCAACCACAACGGGCCCGGAATCGCAAAGGTCATACCACGGATAACATGCTTGTATTTCAACCCATTAAGAGGCCTTGCACGACGCAGCGCTACCCAACGGTCAATCGCGGGAAACAATGGGGAACCGGCCGCTGTACCACGTCACAACCGGACCGGCGGGCGCCGGTTGGTCATTCGCAAGGAGTCACGGGATGGAAAGGGCGATCTGCAATGCCGGCTCGGCAGTTCCTGCCTGCTAGTTGACCGTCGGCTTGACCTCGGTGCCCTGCCGGTACTTCGGACTGTCCAAACGCCACGAAAGCTTGAAGTACCACTCGGCCGGACGGTCCAGCGACCCCTGCAGCTCCCGGCCAACCGTCAGCCCGACCGCGCCGTCGGCCGCCCAGGGCAGCCAGCCCTGCACACTGATGATCTGGGACCGACGGGACTGTTCGTCACGGAAGTCCCAGGCCAGTTGCCAGCGGGCACCGCGGCGGCCGTAGTGGGCCAGGGAAGCCCCCAACTGATAGCCCCCGGGGAAGGCGAAGGGATCAAGTTCATTGCCACCGCTGTCCATATGCACCAGATAGCCGGCCATGAGCCCGGCCTGCAGCCCACCGCTCAACACCAGCGGCTTGCGCAATTGCACCCGGAAGGGGATGCTCCGGGACGAGATCGGATAGGACCTGTCCGTGCCCGTCGGCAGGCCCAGCGCCAGCCCGTAGTCGGCACCGCGAATCAACGGCAGCACCAGCGGCCCCGTCACCCCCACCTCGATCTTGCCGAAACTGCTGATTCGCTGGTCGTTGGGCCAACCATCTTCGGCCTCGCTGCCGATCACCCACGGCCAGCGCGCGCTCAGGGGTGTCGTGCCCGTGTCGAAGGTCAGATGAGGCAGACGCAGGAAGAACGTGGCGTCGTCGCCGGCCGGCAGCACCGCCGTCAGCAACACGCGGTTGACCGACCAGTCGAACTTGTTGTCGATAAAGCGATCCACATCCACGACCAGAGCCAGGCGGCTGGTCGAGTCGGCCGGGGTAAAAAAGGGGATCGGATCCAGATGCATGAGCTGGGCCCGGGCCGGAGCGGCGGCCAGCGCGACGAGCAGCAATGGTCCCAGCCGGCTCCAGCGCGCCGGGTTCATTGGGGGGCCTGTTCAATCAGGCGCACGACACCGGCTTCCCCGAAGTAGCACTTGATGATCTTGCGGCCGCCGGGCAGGTCTTCCTTGGCCACCACCACCCCGCAGTCTTCCCAGGCCAGATGGTGCACACACTGCCCCACCTCGTACGTATCCCAGGGGCGGTACGGTGTGGCGGCCGCCGTATCGGATGCCGCCAGCATGGCCGCATACTCGTGGATGGGCTCAGTTGGTTCGGCAGGTTCGGCTTCCTGCCCGGATTCGGCAGGCGGGTCTCCGGCAGCCGGCGCTTCCGCATCCTCGGGCAGGAAAGGACTGACCGGCGTGTCAGCGGTTGTTCCCGCCTCCTGGGCCGCCATCATATCGGCCGGACTGTCCCACTGCATGGGCGCGTCGGACCCCACGGCATCAGTCGGCCCGGCGGCCCCGTCACCGGCAGTCTCCGGCTCATCCTCATCGCCCCCGCTCACCCTGGGCAGGAAACCGTGGCACTGCGGGCAACGTGACCAGATGACACCATCGTCCTCGTCCCCATCACTGGTGGGGACGATTTCCATGTCAAACCAGTCCTTGCAGACCGAACAGAACTGTCGGGACTTCATTGCCGGGTCGTTTCGGGTCGGGTTGGGATCAAGGTTTGATCCTGCAGCAGGTGTCGGCGTCTTCTTTGGTCGTATAGCGCATGCCGCAAACCAGGCACTTGTTGGGGCCGTCGATGCGCCCTTCTGATTCCGCTTTGGTCAACAGCCTTTCGTATTTCACAAAACTCTCGTCGCGAACCAGGATATCTTCCTCTTTGACGCTGGCCATTGGCTCCTCCTTGGCTCAGGTTAGCGTCGGTTCGACCGGAAGCCCCAACCCAGAGGCCCGATGGTGCGATCGAACTCGATATTGATCGGCATCCTATAACATGTGGTGTGCAGAGTCAACCGGCGTGGGGATTTTTTCCGGCCCGAAGGCAGCCAGGACCAGGATTCGGCGGCCCGTTCGGCCAGACCCGCGGTTGCCGCCGCGTGCTCGGCCAGGACTTCATCCAGGCGATAAAGGTCGCCCAGTTCGGACAGCCCCAGATCGCGGGCGGCAGCCAGGGCCTCCAGCAGAACGCCGGCCGTGGCCATGGCATCGTCGGCGGCACGGTGCGGGTTGTCGTGGGCCACCCCAAAACTCCGGGCCAGATCGGGCAGGCTCCGGCTGGTCAGGTCCGGCCACAGTTGGCGGGAGAGTTCCAGCGTGCACAGCCCGGTGACCACCGGACGAACGAGCCCCCGGCGCGCGAATTCCCAGCGCAGGAAAGGCAGGTCGAAGCGGATATCGTGGGCGACAAAAACACTGTCCCTCAGCAGGCCCAGCATCTGCTCAGCCACATCGCTGAAGGTAGGTGCCCCCTCCAGGTCCGCGTTGGCAATACCAGTCAGGCGCGCGACCCAGGGCGGAATCGTGCGGTCACTCCAGACCAGGGTTTCGAAACGGTCGATGACCTTGCCCGCGCGCACCCGGACCAGGCCGATCTCAATGATCTCATCCACGCCGATCACACTGCCGGTGGTTTCCAGGTCAACGATGGCAAAGGTCGCCTCGTCCAGCTTCTTCTGCAGCAGGGGCGAGCCGACCACGGACCAGCAGTGATCGTGGGTTTCGACGAAACGCGGATCGGCCGCCAGCAGGGCGCGGACCACAACCTGGGTCTCGGGCATTTCATGCCGACGGGCGCCGAAGAGGCGCCGGGCAATGGCCGGAGTCGGCAGAGGCATCTGCTGGCCCAGCAGAAAATCGTGCGCCTCGGCCCGAAACTGTTTCAGATCGTGTGAAATCATCAAATAATTATACCACAGTGATACAGGAGGGGTCAATCAGCCGGATCAAGAACGGGCAGCGCGCCGTGACCAAAAGCGACCAGTTCCATCACTTCAACCTTCACCCGGGCCGGCGGGGCCTTGAAACGGCGGCTCGGCGGGTCCAGCCGCGAATCGGAACGCTCCCGCTCCGAGACATAGGTCAGGCCCAGAAAGGGCACCTCCGGATGCACGGCCGCCACGATTTCCCGGGTCGTGATCTGGATCATGCGGCCAGCGGGCAGCTCGGCGGTCTGAGTATCGGCCGCCGCCATCAGGAACTGGTCACAGAGGAACTGGACGCCCTGCACGATACGGGTCGTCGGCTCCTTGCGCTCGGTGCGGTCCGGCCGGAAATCCGCCGCCAGGGTGGCGGAGACCAGCGGATCCTCGCGCAGTTCGGCACGTGACATGCTCTGCGGCTTGCCGTCGCGCCACTGCACGGCCTCGACAATC
>JAJRWA010000132.1 GCA_024277025.1 Candidatus Krumholzibacteriota bacterium
AACCCAACCAGGAGAACCGAGCCATGAAGAAGCTGACCGTATCTAGCCTTCTCGTTATCGCCATCCTCGCGATGAGCGCGGCCGGACCGGCCCAGGCCCAGGTCAAGATCGGCGTGCTGGCCAAGCGCGGCGCCCCCAAATGCATGCAGAAATGGGGCGCAACCGCCCAGTACCTGTCCGAGAAGCTGGGCACCCCCGTCAAGATCGTGCCCCTGAAGTTCGAGGCGATCAAGCCCTCGGTCTCCGGCGGCAAGGTCGACTTCGTACTGGCCAACTCGGCCTTCTATGTCGAACTGGAAAAGGAGTTCGATTGCCGCGCAGTCTCTACGCTGATCAACTCCCGCAAGGGCAATGCCCTGAGTGAATTCGGCGGCGTGATCATCGTACGCAAGGACAGCCCGATCAACACGCTTGAAGACATCCGCGGCAAGAAATTCATGGTCGTCAAGAAGTCGTCCTTCGGTGGGGCCCAGATGGCCTGGCGCCTGATGAAGGACAACGGCATCGATCCGGAGACCGACTGCGCCGAGTTCATGTTCGGCAACAAGCACGACAATGTCGTGCTGGCGGTCAAGAACGGTGCCTGCGACGCGGGCAGCGTGCGCAGTGACACGCTCGAGCGCATGGCTGACGAAGGCAAGATCGACCTGGGCGACTTCCGCGTGATCCACCAGGTCAAGGACGACTTCCCCTTTGTGCATTCGACTCGCCTGTACCCCGAGTGGCCCATGGCTGCAACCGCGGCGACGGACGCCGGGCTGGCCCAAAAGGTAGCTGACGCCCTGCAGGCCATGCAGTCATCCGACACGGCCGCACAGACGGCCAAGATCGTCGGCTGGGCGCCGCCGGCTGACTACAGTTCCGTGCGTGAGTGCCTGACCGTGATCCAGTACGGCGCTTTCGCCGGCATTCAGTAAGCAAACAGGAGTGGACACCATGGCACGATTCGGCGTTACAGCAAAATTCCTCATGGCCCTGACGGCGGCCATCCTGGTCATCCAGGTGGCCGGCAGCACGGTTTCGGTGGTGCAGAACCGCAACAGCATGCAGCAGCAGGCCGAGACCTTTGCCGACATGATGCGCGCCAAGCAACAGGCCGATATCGACCTGGCCTTCGCGCAACTCGAAAGCAAGCAGCTATCCATGGCCCAGGTCCTGGGTGAGATCGCGGCCACGTACATCATCGGCTATGACTTCGAGGCTCTCGGTGCACTGGCCACGACCGCCGCCAAGGAAGAGGACATTGCCTTTGTCAATTTCTACGGCACCGACGGCGCCCCGCTGACCGCCGAGACCGCCGAAGTCAACGACGTCAAGAGCTACCAGCACGAACTGAGCTTCGACGGCAGTCCGGTCGGCTCCCTGGTCATCGGCATGTCCCTGACCAACGCGAACCGGATCGCGGACGAAGCCAGGGCCAATCTGGACCAGGTGCTGGCTGAAACCCAGGCCCAGCAGAAACAGGCGCTCTGGCACCTGATCATCTGGTCGGCCGGCATCGGTGCCGGCGGCGTGCTCACCCTGGCCCTGCTGACCTGGTTCCTGTTGTCCCGCATCATCGTGCGGCCCGTCTCGCGCGTTGTGGCGGATCTGGGCGAAAGCAGCACAACCCTGGCCCGGACATCGGGCCAGGTGGCGTCGGCCAGCGAGACCCTGAGCGACGGGACCAGCAGCCAGGCTTCCGCCCTGGAGGAAACCGCGGCCTCGCTGGAAGAGCTTGCTTCGCAGACCCGGCAGAACGCCGACAACGCGGAGTTGGCCAGCACGGAGACCACACAGGCCCGGGATGCGGCCGAGCGCGGACGCAGTGCCATGGAACGGATGAATGAGGCGATCGAGAAGATCAAGGCCTCGTCGGACCAGACGTCGCGCATCATCAAGACCATTGATGAGATCGCGTTCCAGACCAACCTGTTGGCGCTCAATGCGGCCGTCGAGGCCGCTCGCGCCGGCGACGCCGGGCGTGGCTTCGCCGTCGTGGCCGAAGAGGTGCGCAATCTGGCCGGGCGCTCGGCCGAGGCTGCGCGCAGCACCGGCACCCTGATCGACGAGTCCCAGGCCAACGCCGAGCACGGCGTGGCCATGGCCGAAGAGGTCCGGGTCATCCTCAGTGAGATCGCCGAGCGGGTGCAGAGCGCCGCCGGTCTGGTGGACGAGATGAATGTGGCCGCCGCCGAGCAGTCCACGGGCATCGACCAGATCAACAGCGCCGTCAACCAGATCGACGACGTGACCCAGGCCAACAGCGCTTCGGCCGAGGAATCGGCCGCGGCCAGTCGCGAGATGACCGGTCTGGCCTCGGATCTGGAGACCATGGTTGTCACCTTGCAGGAGATCGTGGGCGGCCAGGGCCAATCAGGTGCGCCGACAGCGACCACAGCCAGTGTCGGTTCGACCGACGAGTTTCTGGCCCAGGTGCCGCCGGTGGCGACCTACCAGACAGCGCCGGTGTCCCCGGCCCCGGCATCGACTCCGAATCCGGAGCTGGTGATCCCGTTGACGGACGACGACTTCTAGTGAGTGTTGGCATCCGCCGTTGGCGGGGTTAGATTTCGGGGCCGGAGCAATCCGGCCCCGTTTTCCACTCCAATCAGGGACCACCGCCCTTGCTGCCCGACCCGTCGACAACCCGTCCCGCCCAGGTGCGCCTGGCCCTGGTCACGATCCAGGTCCTGTTCGGCATCAACTATCTGGCCTCGAAAATCATCGTCACGGAAATCGGACCGGCGGCCTGGGCGTCGCTGCGCACGTCTGCAGCTTTCCTGATCCTGGCCCTCATCGCCTTGATCGGCCGGCGGCGCCTGCCCTCCGGCCGGGATATCGCCTTGCTGGCAGTGGCGGGCCTGTTTGGCGTGGCGCTGAACCAGGGGCTGTTCCTGGAAGGCCTGTCGCGCACGACGGTCAGCCGCTCAGCCCTGATCTGCAGCCAGATTCCCACTTTCGTCCTGCTGTTCTCGGCCCTTTCGGGTCAGGAGCGGCTGACCCTGCGCAAGACTGTGGCCTTTGCCGCCGGCGTGGCCGGCGTGCTGGTGCTGCTGGAGGCCGACCGCTTCCAGTTCGATGCCCGCTATCTGGTCGGCGACCTGTTGACGCTGGCCAACGCGGCGAGCTACGGCCTGTATGTGGTCATCAGCCGCCGCGTGATGGCCCGCAACGACCCCCTGGCGGCTACCGCGGTGGTCTTCTTCTTCGGGGCCCTGGGCATGGCGATCTATGGGGGCGACAACCTGCTGGCCACGGACTTCTCAGAATTGACGGCCGTTCATTTCGGCACCATGGCCTACGTGATCCTGGGCGCCACGGTCGCGACCTACTTCCTGAATCTCTGGGCGGTCAAGCGGGTGACCGCGACGCGGGTCGCCGTGTTCATCTTCCTGCAGCCGCTGATCGCCACCACCCTGGGCGTGGTTTTCCGGGGCGAGACGGTCACCCCGCGCTTCGGTTTGGCGGCCGCCCTGGTGCTCACCGCGCTGCTGCTGCGCGACTCGGTCCGCGCGCCCCGCCCAGAATCACCTTGAATCCGGTTTTTTGGTGTTTCATTATGGGGTTCTGGTTATTCCGCAAGTATTCGAGTTGAGCGGGAGCGGATATCACCAGACCTGCCCGCAATGGAACCGACCTGCCTGGCCTGATATCAAAGGCAGCGCAAAGTCGTGTCGGGCGCAGGCTCCGGACTGGACCGCGACTCACGATCTGACGATCGGGTTCGGTTCAGGAAACAGGATGGATCCGGACTGGAGCAGTCTGGGCAGAGCGGAGTGAAAAAGGCGGAGTCCCTCGGGACTCCGCCTCGTTTCTGGTGGGATCAGGTCTGGTCGCCTATTGGGGAACCAGGGCCTCGGTGACCTCGCCCGTGTCCAGGTCGATCGTGTAGGCCTGGCCATCGCCGGTCAGCAGATTCGCCGTGTTGTCACCGTCGAAGGTGACGGTCATGACGAAGCCGGAGCCCGTGAAGACCATCGTGCCGGCACTCGGGTAGCTAGAGCCGTTGCCGACCACCACGCCGTTGAACTCGAACGAAGCCGCATAGGGCCCGGAGGCAAAGGTGCCACCGCCGTTGATCGTGGCCTCATCCGGGTCCGCCGCACGGTCCAGGTCCGCCGCCATGGCGAAGGTCAGCAGGATCGTACCCTCGAGCCCTTCGATACCCACGGTGATCACCAGAGGCGCGCCATCGGCCGTGTAGAGGTCGACATAGTCGGCCTCGGACGGGGTCGCGGACGTGCCGCCGGCGCCGCCGCTGAAGAAGTCCAGGTGCACGACACCGGCCACGTTGCCGGTGAAGGCATACTCGTAGCTGTTCTTGTCGGACTTGGCCGTGAACTCGACGGTCTGGGGACCGACGATGCCGGTGGCCATGGCCACCCAGCCCGCCTGGTTCGCCACTTCGTCGACACTCAGTGCCGGGACTTCATCCTGCGGGGCCACCGAATCGTTGCTGCAGCCACCAAGGGCCAAGGCACCGATCAGCAGTGTCGGCAGGATCAGCAAAGTCAGATAGTCCCGCCACGGGGATCTGTGTGTGTGTTTCATGTCGTTGTTCCTTTCGTGCGCGGTTTACAGTCCGAACATCAGTCCGGCCGAGTAGGAAGTCAGCTTGTTGCCGAAGCCGGCTTCCACGTTGAGCTTGGCCAGGAAATCCAGAGTCACGCCCAGGGTGAACCGGGAGGTCTGAATGCCATCGATCGAGAAATTCACGTCACTGTTCAGAGTCGGGTCGGACGGGTGGATGAACTCGTAGGCCACATCCATCTTCGAGTCCTCCGCCGCCAGTCCGCCGTAGACCGTCAGCATGGTGAAACTCTTGCTGACGGCGGCAAAATAGGTGCTGGCTTCGGACTGATAGATCGTGCCCACGTCCAGCTCCTGGGTGAAGAACCCGGCCATGATGTCCACCGGCAGGTTCTTGAGGATACCGTTGACATTCCACTGCAGGCCGTAGCCGAAGTACTTGGTCTTGCCGTAGCTGCCGGTATCGATCTCGGGCAGATAGCGCACGGTGGCCTTCAAGCCGAAGACGCCGCCGACGTAGGCCTCGGGCGCCACCAGGGGCGACCAGCGCGAATCGACCAGACCGGGAATTGTTTCAGCGTTGAAGACCTCGACGCCATTGTAGAAACCCTGTACGCGACCATTGGTCGAAGTGCTGCCGAAGATCGTCGGGCCCGACATGAACACGTCGCCGAACTGGCCGGCCAGGGCCGGATCATAGGCGCCCAGATCCACGTTCTCGATGACCTTGCTGAAGGTCTGGTCGGTCTCGTTGAGCTGGGTCGTCATGCCCTTGACTCCGATACCGAATACGATGCGGGTCCAGGGAATGTGGGCGGTCGAATACATGTTGCTGTTGGCGTTGGGACCGAAGCTGTACAGGAACGGCGACGAATAGGCCACCGCGTAGTCCTCGCCGACCTGGGTCAGCAGTTCTTCAACGTCCTGGGCCGCGGCCCGCTCGGCCCCACCGACCAGCAAACAGACCAGTCCGGCCAGGAGCAGGCAGGCCGCAGAACGGCCCCGCCGATTCCGGTGACCTTTCGCAAATACTCTCATGGCGTTCCTCCGTCGTTTCACAATTTGGAGATTGGGTGCGGATCGGGTATTATGTGCCCCTTGCTTCCCCATGCTAACATCAAAAACCGCAATTGGGAACAGGATCACAACCGGACCACCGGACCGGAACCGGACATGGCATGCCAGACCTGTGCCAAGTAAATGACCCAGAGGGATTAAGAGCCAGAAATGCCGGAAAACCGCGACAAAGTCATCATGTGGGACATGGCGGGGACCCTGATCCCCTTCGATCCGATCACCGGTCGGCCGCGCGCTCTGCCCGATTGCGAGGATTTTTTGCCGGAACTGGCCCGGGATTTCCACATGGTGTGCAGCACCGGCGATTCGACGGCCGGCGCCCGCGGCCTGCTGGACAGCTTCGATATTCTGCCTTTTCTGGAGGATATCTACGGCGATTTGAACCAGCCGGTGGGCAAGCCCTACGGCGAAATCCTGCGCCAACTCGGGGGAACAGCCAGCCATAGCCTGGCCGTCGGCGACCGCCTGCGGGCCGATATCGCCTCGGACACCGATCAGGTCGTCACCATCCTGATCAACCAGGATGGCGATGTGACGAGCGCCGGCATGGTCTCGTACATGATCCACCTGCTGAACCGGCAGGCAACCGACGACTACCCCACGGCGTTCCGGCACCTGACGATTACCGCCACTATCGACAACGACACGGTGGGACCGGTGGCGGGCGGGCGGATCACGGCAGCCTGGCGGCGCAACGATGGCTTCGACTATCGGCTGTGGGTCTTCGAACACGCCGCCCTGGACGGCGAGCGCCTGGTGATGGTGCTCGGCGCGGGCCCTGAACACGAGGATTGAGATGCACGCTACGATCAGGCTCTTTGTCACCGGCGGCACCTTCGACAAGGAATACAACGAGCGCGACGGCTCCCTCTCGTTCAAGGACACCCACCTGCGCGACATGCTCAAGCTGGGCCGCTGCCGGCTGGACGTGGAAATCCGGACCCTGATGATGATCGACAGCCTGGACATGGACGACGAGGACCGTGACGTCGTGCTCAGCCAGTGCCGCAAGTGCCCGCAACAGCGCATCGTCATCACCCACGGCACCGACACCATGGAACAGACCGCCCGCCTGCTCGGCGAGCACCTGGCCGATCCGGGGCTGGCCGACAAGACCATCATCCTGACCGGCGCCATGATTCCCTACGCGTTCGGATCCAGTGACGGGCTGTTCAACCTCGGCAGCGCCTTGGCTTTTGCCCAGTCGTTGCCCGTGGGCGTGTACGTGGCCATGAACGGCCGCTTCTTTGCCTGGGACAACGTGCGCAAGAACCGGGACGCCGGCGTCTTCGAAGAACTGGACTGAGCCGGTGGGCGATCCGGCCCGGTGGCGGTATATTGTTCCGCGTCTGATTTGACCTTCCGCCAACCCTGAGCCAGGAGTCCGCCATGCTCAAGTTTCCCGCGCCCTTTCCCACCGCCATTTTCGTCTGCACCCACCAGCGGCCCGATGGCCACCCCAAACCGTGCTGCGCCAACCGCGGCGGCCGCGAATTGCGCGACGAGCTGAAAGGCATGGTGCGCGAAGCGGGCCTCGACGGTAGGATCCGCGTCTTCCAGAGCGGCTGTCTGGGCGGCTGCGAGCAGGGCCCGATGGCCGTCAGGTATCCGGACGGGGAATTGATGATGGGCGTGAAGCAGGAGGATCTGGCAGAGATCCTGGCTACGGCAAAAGGCGCTTAACACCGGGAGTGTGGGATGAAAACGCTGCGTGTCGTGATGCTGGTGCTGGCAGTGGTGATCCTCGCCGGCTGCTCATACAAGGGCCCGAAGACCGATCCGGGCGGCGGCACGACCCTGACCAACACCTATTGGAAACTCGTGGCCATCGATGACATCGACTACGAGCCGACGGTCACCGAACGGGAAACCCACCTCATCCTGCGGCCCGACCACCGGGTGACGGGCTTCGGCGGCTGCAACAACTTCAGCGGGTCGTGGCTGCTGGAAGAGGGCCAGCTGATCATCGGACCCCTGATGTCGACCATGATGGCGTGTCCGGACATGGACACCGAGCGGACACTGCTGGCTGCGCTTGATGGCAAGGTCAGTACTGATATCGCCGGCGAGTTTCTGACAATCATGGGCAGCGACGGGACCGAGCTGAAATTCCGGGCGATGTACTTCCAGTAGGAACTCAGCCGCGCTCGTATTCCGATTCGAACAGCGTGTTCCAGAACTTGCCGTCAGTCGACATCTCCATGCGGCCGAGCCAGCGCCCCGCCTGGCGAAAGTCGTAGGTCAGGCGCGCCTGCGCCTCACCGCGGTCACTGAGAAGCGTCAGCACTTCGCCCTCGAACTTTCCGACGAACATCTCGGGCGCGGTGCCCAGGCAGTCGAACCAGGTCATCTGGTACTGATCCGTGCGCGGATCGTAGGTAAGCACGCCGTGGCCGGTAAAAGTTACCTCGCCATCGCGCCGCTGCTCATATTCGTTGATCAGGGCAAACCCGTTCAGGGCCAGACGACCGGTGTTGCAGCCTTCGGCGACGAACCCTTCGGGATCCCAATGGGACGGGTACATGTTCTCGGTGCCGGTCCAGGTGCCGACAAAGAGGGCCAGTTTGGCGTGGCCGGGCGTGGGCTGGGGTCTGCTCATGGTGTCTCCTGTCCGGCCGCGTCAGATATAATAGCGCAGATTGATGGTGAAAGTGGCGCCGTTGAGAGCGGGCTTGTCATCGGCCAGCGGCAAGTGCTCATAGGAAACGTCCAAACTCATCAGGAAGTCCTCCCGGCCCAGGTAGGACAGACGCACGAACGTCACGTACGCACCATCAACCACGTCGTCACCGAACTCCGGAAACGTCGCGTAGGATTGACCCAGGGCCACGCTCATGGGCAACGAGGTCTTCGTCCTCAAATCAAAATCGACGGCCCCGGCCAGCCCCCAGAACAAATTGTCGCTCTGGGTGCGATCCACCGATTCGCCGTTGCCCAGATTGCCGTTGACCGTGACCCCGAGCAGGGGACTGGCCGCCCAGGCGAAACGCAGGCCCGCGCCGCCACGCATCGTCGGTGTCTTGCGGACCAGGATCGCCGGATCGCCGGCGATGATCTCGTCGATATACCGGGCGAGATTGATGTCCGTAAACGAGCGCTGGGCCAGGCTCAGGTCCAGTGACAGGGCCGTGCGTTCCCGCTCATGCAGCCGCACCAGCCAGCCGAACTCGAAGCCGGTGCTCATGGTGATGCCCTGGGCCAGCAGGCTGCGCGTGTCGCTGCCGAACCGGCCGAAACCGATCCCCCGCCCGCGCAAGGCGATCCAGGGCTTGATGGCATACTGGTACTCGAAGTCCAGGATCGCGAACAACAGGTCGCCTTCACTGCCGCCAATGGGCTGGCCGCCCACATCAATTGCCGGTGTCGCCACGTCGAAAGCCTTGCCCGCCCCCAGGCGGTTGCGGATGAAGGACCGCACGAAGGGCGACGGCACATCCACCGACTCGGTGAACCCGTGTCCGAACAGGCTCGGCCGGCTGCCGGCCGGCTGTTCCAGGGCTGTCGCCGTCACGGTACCGCCGGCAAGCAAGGCCAGAACGGCCACGATCCGCAGTTTGCATCTGAAGCGCTTGTTCATGACCATCACTCTCCACCCAGGGGCCAGAGGAACCCTGCCAGGAATTGGAAGCCACTGGAGCGGAACCGGACCGGTAACGAGTTTTCGCCTTCCTCCTGGCCGGAGGCTGACAGATTCAGAATGCTCTGCTCGTAGCGAACCTCGAAACTCAGTAGCGAGCGGCCCGCCGGCACGAGCACGCCGAAGCCGATATCCGCCGCAATGGCGAAACTGTTCAGCGAGGCCGAGGCATCCTCGGTTGTCGTGCCATCCACCAGTCGGGCATCCAGAAGATAGGCCGGATTCAGGCCACCGACGACGTAAGTATGCCCGTTGCCCGAGACGATCCGCGCCAGCACGGGTACAGCCAGATAGTCGAGCTCGACCGTCGGCCCGGCCACTGTCTTGTCCTCTCCGGTGATGGTGATTTGTGAGGTCGTACCACGCCCGACAAACATGGGCTGCAGGCTGAGCCACACATCGCCGGTCAAACGCCATTCAACAAGCGCACCTGCGGCAGGCGCAGAGCGGCGACCGAAGCTGACCCCGGAAGGCACATCCCCACTCAGGCCCGAATTGTTGGCCCCGCCCTGCAGGCCCAGGCGCCATTCGGCCGCCGTCGCGGTGCCCGCGACAAGAGCCAGAATCAGGACCAGGAACAGAAGCCGTCTCATCCGAATTGCCTTTCGCTCATTGGTGTGTTCAACTGAACACGACTGCGTGTTGGCGTTGACCATCGCCCATTCAACCGGCCGCTTGGCCGTGAACCAATGATGCTCGCACAAGGAGAGCGCCGTGTCGACCACCAGAACCGGGCTGCTGATACTGGCACTATTGACCCTGGCAATCCAGCCAGCCTTTGGCGCCGGCACGAACGAATACAGTGGATTGGACTGGATCCGCGACAGCGGCGACATCCTGCAAATCGTCCTGCCTGTTCTCGGCGGCGGCGCCACGTTCTTCACCAGCCCCGACTCGGGCCGGACCTGGGACCGCGAGGGCACCCGGCAATTCGTCCAGGCCTACGGCACGGCCTGGACCAGCACCTACCTAATCAAGATCGCGGCCGGCAAGGCCCGCCCCAACGGCAGCAACCGCACGTCCTTTCCCTCGGGTCACACCATGTCCGCTTTTGCCGGAGCAGCCTTTATCGACGGGCGCTTCGGCCGCACGTTCGGCGTCCCGGCCTATGCCCTGGCCCTGTGGACCGGCTATTCGCGCGTGTACTCCGGCTGGCACTACCGGGACGACGTCATGGCCGGCGCCAGCATCGGCCTGATTTCGAACTGGGTCTGGGTCTCGCCCCTGCCGGGAAAAGTGCAGTTAGTGCCAACGGTTGACCGCTATGGCTACGGCCTGCGGATCTCAGTCGGCACCGGCGGCCAAGAGGCCGGCAACCCGTCGGACGAGGACAAGCCCCGGGGCGCCTCCTACCGCTTCGGCTTCGGGCCCGCCTTCGTGATCAGCAACACCGCCGGCAGCCAGGGGCCGGGCGAGAACCATTTCCGTCTATCGGATCTCAATGGATTCAATGACCCGACAACCACCGCCAGGATCAACGTCAGGCTGCCGATCAGCCGGCGCGGATCCCTCTCCCTGGAGTACGGACCGTTCGAAGCCCGCGATGAAGGTGCCTACGCTGAAGATGTGCGGTTTGGGGGCGTTCTTTTTCCCGCCGGATCCGCGCTCGAGTCTTCGTGGCGATTCTATGATCTCACCCTGGCATACAACCACACCCTGGCTGACACCCCCGACTGGGGCCTGGAGGGATCAATCGAGGCCGGCGTGATGTACTCCTACGCCACCCTCGCCACCGAGGACGAAACAGCCAGCGCCCTGGTCGATGATCAGGTGTTCTACCCGTACCTGTCGGCATATGGCGAGCGCCGCTTTTCGCGGCGCTGGGCCCTTGGTGCCGGGATGGGCGGCATGGCCATCGCCGACGATTGGATCGCTGATCTGAAGGGCGTGCTCATCTGGCGGCCG
Source organism: Candidatus Krumholzibacteriota bacterium (assembly GCA_024277025.1). Lineage (GTDB taxonomy): Bacteria > Krumholzibacteriota > Krumholzibacteriia > LZORAL124-64-63 > LZORAL124-64-63 > JAGRNP01. The sequence continues at coordinate 11,132 of JAJRWA010000132.1, forward strand.
GCCAGAGCCTGGGATCTGTCACTGGGTTACGAGTACTTTTCGCGCAAGATCGAGACGGACACGTTCTACAACAAGGTCAACTACCACATACCCTTTGCCGCAATCTCACGTTATTGGTAGCCGACCGGCTAGTAGTGCCACTGTAGATACACGGTCTGGAAATTGCTGCCGCCCTTGATCCGGCCAAAGTGCTGGGCGCTCTCGAAAATAGCCGACCGGTGATGGATGCCGTAGCCCAGCCACCAGTGGCCCATCGCCTCGCCGCCGGTGATATCGCCCAGGTTGAAGTCCGCCGAGAAATCCAGGAAGTTCAGCAACTTGCTCGGCTCGTAGCCTTTCTTGCCCAACTGGGTCCGCTCGACGTAGGGAATCTCGTTCACATAGGAAAGACCCTCGGCCGCGCCCACCCGCAGCCGCACCGGCAGGGGAATCGTGTAGTAGAGCTTGATGTTGGCCACGTACTCCTGGGCGCTTTCCTGCACCTCTGATTTCCAGTGCCAGACAAGGCCACCGGTGACGAACATGTCGATCGGCAGGCCAAACAGCCGATCGGTCAGCGGGTGGCCGTAAAAGACAGAGGTCAGCTGGTTGTTGAACTCGTCATTGCTCGCCTCCCCGTTGAAGATATCGGCCAGCGACGACGGCGTAGCCCAGCCGTGCGCCACCCGCCAGTAGGCCGTGTTGCTCACCACCGGGCGGCGGGGCTTCCCGCGGTCGTTGGATAAACCCAGGCCGAGGTAGATTTCGCTCAGACCATCCTTGTTGACGAATTCCGAATTCCGCACCTGCCGGTCCAGCAGGGTGACCTTGGCCGCGCCATAGGCGTAGATATTGCTGACGAAGTGGTAGGTGCCCACGAAGCCAATCGCCAGGTCGCCACCACCGGCCACTGCCGTGCGGTCCAGACCGAAGTAGTAGCTGTTGTAGTGGCGGTTCTTGAGTTTGAACTCGGCGTAGGGGTGGAACTGAAACCCGCGGCCACGCCACGAACTGCCGTAGCGGAAGTTGACGAAGGCGCTGCCTTCAAGGTCGGTCATCGTTTCGACATCAAAATAGGTGGGACCCAGGAACCGGTAGCGGGCCCGCACCCCGAGATCAACCGTATCGCCCTGGTACTCGTTCTGAAACTCGGCCGGGATATCGAAGAAGTGCATCCGGCCCAGCGCGCTGAACTGCCAGCGGTCGTGTGTATAGAACCGCACCCCGCCCTCGGTGCCCAGGAAGAATACGCGCTCGCCCTCGTACCACATCATCGGCACCAGGCTGGCCACCCGTGTTTCGTCGGTGGCAAACGGAATGGTTGCCCCGCGCATGATCATGCCCAGGCCCCATTCCTTTTCTTCGTAGGTGCGGCCGAAAGCAACCGCGGTGGCCAGCATCTGGCCCATCACGAGAACCAGCAGCAGGCGCGACCAATAGTGGTTGTTTTTCATGGAATTCCGGCAACCTGCCGCAGTTGCTGACCGCGGCAGGCATTTTGGTATGGGTGTCCGGCGCCTGACCCGACTAGCGAATCAGCACCAGGCCGGATGTCTGCACGCGCTCGTCGGCATCCCGGAGCCGGGCAAAGTAGGTCCCCGAGGACATGGCCCGTCCCCGGTCGTCGGTGCCGTCCCAGCGCACGGTGTGCGCCCCGGCGGCAAACTCACCGTAAGCCAGGCGCCGCACCAGGCGCCCCCGCGCATCGTACACATCCAGAGCAATCTCACCGCTGCCCGCCAGCGTGAACGGGATCAGCGTCTGCGGATTGAAGGGGTTGGGGTAATTGGCCCCCAACACGCTTCGCGTCGGCACCCGGTCGTCGCCCGGTGCCGCCGAGACCGGATTGTACGGCTCCAGCAGATGGTTGGCCAGAATATACTCCACGTTGCTGCTCAAGGCGGTGGCGTTCATGCGGTAGGGCCGACCGGCGACCAGGGCAAAGCGACCGCCGTCAGCGCGGAAGGTGCCACCGCCGGACGGTATCGTCACGACGCCGGTCATCCGGGGCGCAGGCAGGCCGCTGCTGGCCTGGAACAGCGCCGTGCTCTCCGGCCCGGGTGCATTCAGGTACACATCGTTCCAGCTCTGGGTCCCGGTGAACGGGATGTCCACCAGACCCGGCGCCACCGCCACACAGTCGCTGAGCGTGATCCCGTTCTCGGCAAAGGTCACGTTCAGGTACGTTTCCAGGCCATTGGTCAGGAAGGCCTGGCTCCAACGGGTCAGCAGCAGCACATTGCCGCCCGCTTCGAGGTACGACTTGATCGGCGTCTCGGCCCACTTGGCCAGATCGCCCAGATAGTTGTTGCCCACCCAGATCACCGTCGAGTAGTTCCCGATCAGGTCCGCCGAAACACTGCCGTGGCCCACCGCCACAGGCAGCGTGGAGGGATAGCCACCCAACGGCTCACTGAACGTGTCCCAGAAAGTGATCGGCGTGTTGCCCCAGAAGGCCCGCGCTTCGTAGGCGTTGGTTATCTCGGCCCCGTAGGTATCCCAACTGACGCCGTTGACCAGCAACACACCCTGGTCCAGAGGCGCCTGGGTCACGGTGGTCACGGTCTGGCGCAGGATCCAGTGATCCGGATCCAGGTCCACGCCCTGCACCACGCCGGTCACCGGAATCACGAAAGTCTGGCTGAGCTGGTCGTTCTCCACCCTGACATCCACCGTGCCCTGATCGGTCGTGATGCGCAACGGCACCGGCATGGTGAACACGCCGGCGTTGGTCTGCACCTGTTCGATCGTGACGGTGATCTCCTCGACCCCCGGGCCCACGGCCCAGCTCAACTGGTAGACCGGAAAGTACTCACCGTAGATCCACTGCTGGAAAAAGGCGCTCAGGTCGCGGCCGCTGATACTTTCGAGAGCCGCCTGCAGGTCCGCCGTGGTGGCCGTGCCGTACAGGTGATTGCTGCGATAGAGCTGCAGGCCGGCAAAGAAATCCGCGTCGCCCAGCACGCCGCGCAGCATGTGCACCACCCAGCTGCCCTTGTTGTAGCTCAGGTTCGAATCGAAGATATTCTCGTTGGCCGGATCCTCGACGATGATTGTGCCAGGCCCGTAGTAGGCAGCCGCCGCCATGTAGTTCTGATAGTCGCCGAAGCCCGTGTTCTGCTCGGCCCAGTAGGCCTCGCCCCAGGTCGCGAACCCCTCGTTCAGCCAGATGTGCGAGAAGTCGGCGCAGGTCACCATGTCCCCCCACCACTGGTGGCCCAGCTCATGACTGATCAGATCCATCGACCAGCCGCCCATGCTGGTCAGCGTCTGGTGTTCCATGCCGCCGCCCCAGGTGAACTCGGCGTGGCCATATTTTTCGTTCACGAACGGATACTCGCCGTAGGCCGCGGCAAAGGCGCCGATCATGGGCACGGTCCGCGCGTAGTCCGTCTGCACGGTGGTGAAGTGATCCGGATAGACGAAGAACTGCACCTCCATGGGATCGCCGCCGGCCAGGGGTGTGTACCAGTCGGAATACACCTGGTACGGATAGATGGCCAGCGAGACCAGGTAGGTGGCGATGGGGTAGTTGCTGTGCCAGTGGAAGGTGCGCCAGGTGCCGTCGTCGACGTCGGACAACAGGACGCCATTGCTGGCGACGGTCATGTCGTTGGGCACGGTGATCACCAGGTCCACCGAGTCGGCCTTGTCCGTGTTCAGATCCTTGCACGGCCACCAGTCGCGCGCACCGTAGGGCTCGCTCAGGGTCCAGGTCATGTCCAGGCCGTTGTGGCTGCTCCAACCGAATGCCTCGCCGGCGGGATTGCCGTTGTAGGTGACGCCCACGGTCACGGTTTCGCCGGTGGCGTAGGTGCGATCCAGGGTCACGCTGAGGAGGTCGCCGCTGCGGGAGAACGAAGTCGAAGCCCCGCCCGCGGTGACAGCCGAAACATTCATGCCCGCCGCCAGGTTCAGTTCCAGTGTGCTGAGCGACGCCCCGGTCACCTCGGCGGTTGCCGTGACCACACCGGACAGGGTCTGGGCATTGTTGTCGACGGTCAGCTCCAGGTTGTAGTGGTGCACATCGAACAGGTCCTGGTTGGCCGTCTTGTCCGCCTGCGCAGCCAACAGGCCCCGCGCCATTTTTTCCTTGCTCAGGGCTTCCTGCCGGCGGTGTTCGAGCAGGTCCTGGCGCCACTGGTTGGGGTCGTCGCCAGCGTGGGACGTGCCCAGGCTGATGACCGTGAGCAATAGGCAGAGAAGCGTGGACGACACGGCCCGCGTGAACTTGTAACTCATGGTATTTCCTTAATTCCAGGCGATTACCGGACAACAGGCAGCCTGTGGCCGCCAGGACGAAGCCCCCACTGAGACATGATTATACAACAAACCCGGTGATCAAATCAAATGTGCAGGAGATTCGAGCTACGTCGGCAGCAGCGGCACGCCGCGCAGAAAATAAAGTCCGGCATCCACGACCATCAGGGCGCCCAGGCCAACCAGCAGGACAACGAAGGCTCGCCGCCCCCAGATGTCCATGAACCCCTTGATTCGGTTCATCAGCGCGGTGCCCCGGGCGCCGAGCAGACGCTGCAACGCCACCAGCAGAACCAGCGGCAGGACAAAAACAGCCACGTAGAAGGCAACAACCAGGACAATATCCAGGCCCACCATGTCGGCCCGCAGAATCTGGTCCGCCGCCGCGAAGAACGGTAGGGCACCGGGAAAGCCCACGACGTTGATCATGAAGCCCAGGCCAAAGGCCGCGGCCGGGCCCATCCCCGACCTGGTGCTCTTCTTCTCCTGCTGTTCACGCCTGCGCTCGGCAATGCGGCCGCCGGCGACAACCATAACCAGGCCCAGGAGCAGCTCCAGGCCGAAGTCCGCCGGTTCCGGGTTGTGCCAGCGATACTCCAGCCATTCATTCAGGGGTTCAAACACGGAACTCAGGCCAAACATGAAGGCCAGTCCCATGACCAGGTAAGAGACAAACAGACCGAGAATAAACGACCAGGCGGTCTCATAGGAGCGAGGGCCGGCCAGCATGTTGACCAGCGGCAGAATGCCCAGGGAGACCATGGACGTGCTGTCGATCAGCGCGATGGGAACGAGGATGGACAGAAGTTCAATCATGGGACAGGCCAGAGGCCCGACAACCGGGCACTAGTCCCAGTACCAGGCAAGTGTGCCGGTGATCGGCGTGAACCAACCCGAGTCGTAGATATCCTTGTCGATCAGCAACTGGTTGAAGCCGAAGCCCAGGCCGGCAGCGACATCCGGCGAGATGCGGAACTCATAGCCGATTCCAGCCAGCAGGCCCAATCCTGTTTCATCGATGCGCTCGCCGTCCTCCTGGATCTGGTCGACAATCTCGATGGCCGCAATACTGGCCCAACCCAGACCCACTCCTGCCCGCACATAAAAACCACCCGCAGCGGACTCGGGCTTGCCTGGATACCAGGTCGCCGCCGCCATGATCTGCTGCAGGCTGGCGCGCAATTTCAGGTCCGCGTCGCCGTCTTCGAGCATCCAGCCATTGTACTCGACACCCAGGGCAAAGTGGCGTCCGACGGCATGACCCAGCCGCAACTGGGGCGTCGCGCCGCCTCTGGCCGTGCCCTCCTGGGCATCAGCCAGGGTCACCCGGCCCGAGCTGTAGCCATAGGAAAGTCCCAGTTGCCAGCCGTCGCGCGCATGATTCCGTCCAGCCGCGTTCGCCGGTGCGGCGACGCCCACGCAGGCAACCAGAGCCGCCGCCAGCAGCATTTGTCGTTGGTTCATCATGTCCGGCATGGTAGCCCAATCATTTTGTTGTGGCAATGTCCAATAGTGCGTATCATCCGCGGGATTCCGCCAAACCCAGTCAACCCCGATGAGAGAAGGCCATGTCCGTGCGGTTGCGAACGATTCTTCTGTCTCTGCTGGCCGCATCGGTCCTGGGGACTGCGGCCGGTCAGGCCCAGACGGCCAACAGTCACCAGTTTCTGACTCTGCAGTTCCTGCATCCGCTGGCCACCAACAGCAACCCCGAAGCTTCGGCTTCAGTGCGGCTTTCGTTGCTGTACGGCCGCTCCCGCAACATCACGGCCCTGGACCTCAACGGTGCCGTGGGCGTCAGCAGCGGTGACGTTTCGGCCTTCCAGGCCACAACCCTGTACAATCGGGTTGGCGGCCGGTTCTCCGGGGTCGGCTTCACCGGCGGCATACAACATCTGCAAACCGATGGCCGCGGCGCTCTTGTCACCCTGGGCACCAATTACGTCGAAGGCAACTTCGCCGGCCTGCAGATGGCGGGACTGCTCAACCTGAACCACAACCACTTCGCGGGTGCCCAGATCAGCGGTCTGGCCAACCTCAACGACGGCGCCGGAACTTTCCTGCAGCTGTCGTCGATCGCCAACGTCAATGCCGGTGCTTTCGCCGGCCTGCAACTGTCGGCCTTCCTGAACGCAGCCAACAGCAACATGGGTGGCGGTCAACTGGGCCTGGTGAACTTCGCCGACAACCTGGCCGGCTTCCAGGTCGGAGCGGTCAACCTGACGCGCGTCTTCAGCGGCGTGCAGATCGGGGTGCTGAACTTTGGCCGCGAGAACTCCGGCACGCCCATCGGCCTGATCAACATGGCCAATGATGACCGTCGTGAATGGCTGTTCACCGCCACGAACCTTTCACTGGTCAACATCGGCTTCCGCACCGTGGTCAACGGCTGGTCTTCGGTGGTCAGCTTCGGCCGGGGCGACATGCAGGGCGACGTGGAAGACTCCTATTTCGTAGGCTGGCACTACGGGCATCTGCTGCTGACTCGGCCCAGCTGGGAGCTGACCCTCGACGCGGGCTTCATGCACATCATCCCCCCGGCGTCGGACAACCCGGATGAGAATGACCGGCTGCACTACGCCCTGCAGGCCCGCCTGCTGGGTGACTGGAAAATGAACGACAATCTGGGAATCATCGGCTCCGTGGGTCTGAGCACCGTCTTCGACGAGTACGCCACCGACGCCAACAGCCAAACCGACGCCCTGTTGACGGGCGGGATCGTGTTGTACTGATGAAGAAATCGGTTCTTGTTCTCTGTCTGTTGAGTATACTGGCGGCCAACGGTGCTGTCGCCGCCGGCACCGCGAATTCCGTGGCCACCGCCGACTCGGCCACCGCTTCCGCGACGACCGTCGACTGGCAGCAGGCCTCCGCCCTGACCGACACTGCCATCGTGCAGAAGAATTTCTGGCGCGCGGCCGGCGAGGTGACCGGCCTGAACGCGGTGATCTGGTTTTTTGACCGCTATATTCGCGAGGGCGGCACCAACCCCGGCTTCCGCATCGGGTTCAATTCCTGGGCCGAGAACCTGACCAACGGCTTCGAATGGGACGACAACAGTTTCAGCACGAACCAGTTTTCCCACCCCTACCACGGCAACTTGTACTTCAACGCCGCCCGCAGCAACGGCTACACCTTCTGGGAATCGGCGCCGTTTCTTTTTGCCGGCAGCCTGCAGTGGGAATATTTCGGCGAGGTGCACCACCCATCGATGAACGACTGGATTGCCACCAGCGTGGGTGGCATTGCCCTGGGCGAGATGCTGCACCGCCTGGCCCTGACCGTGCGTGACAACACCGCCAGCGGCAGTAGCCGCAGATGGAGTGAATTGGGTGGCTTCGCCCTTGACCCGGTCGGCGGCCTGAACCGGTTGATTGATGGGGACTGGAGTCGGGTGCACGCGAATCCCGTCGGGCGCTACCCCAACAGCTATCGCTCGACGATGAACCTCGGGTTCCGCAAGACGGCGGATGATCATCTGTGGGCCAACAACGACACTACTGGCGGCTACGTCGAATTCGAATTCGATTATGGCGACCCCTTTGCCGGTGACATGGAGTCACCCTTCGACCATTTCAATTTCGGCCTGCAACTGAACTTCAAGGACGCCGCCATGATCGGGCGCGCCCAACTGGACGGCTTGCTGGCCGGCACCTATCTGGCCGAGTCACCCGAGTCCAGCCACATCGTGGCCGGGTTCCACCACTTCGACTACGTGAACAATTCCAAGTTCAAGTTCGCCGCCCAGAGTGTCGGCGCCGGCCTGCTGTCCCGCTACGAGACCACTCACGGCCTGGAGATTCGCACCGAACTGCACACCAATGTCGTGCTCCTCGGCGCCAGTCTGTCGGACTACGAGACCTTCTCGGGCCGCACCTACGATTACGGCCCGGGGTTCAGTGCTGAATTTGCCGCCGAATTCGGGGCCAACGGCTGGCATTTCCTGCGGGTCAGCCACGAGCAGATCGTGATCCATACGGTCAACGGCACCGATTCGGATCATTTCCTGGGCATCAGCCGCGCGGCCTTGAACGTGCCGATCAGCGCCAATGTGGGCGCAGGGCTGGAATACGTGCTGTACACGGCGGAAAAGGTATACGCCGACTATGAGGATGTTTCCAGCCGGGCGCCACAGCTGCGGTTTTTTGCGACGATGTTGTTGAATTGATGAACGCGCCCAACCCGAATCGCATTTCTTCCTTGCGGGTTTTCTGATACAATCCCCGCGAATCCAAATCTGTTTACCAATCGTCATCGATAAGGACAAGCCATGATCCGCTTGCTGCTCGGCGCCGCGCTCGGCACCCTGTTGCCTCTTTGTGCCAGCGCCCAGGACTTCCCCGCTCCCACCTCCCAACTGACCATCGTCCACTCGCCTCAGCCTGCTTTTGCCACCGCCAGGACAGACACCACCAAAGACACCACGACCTACGTCTGGGACTTCCGCACCGACGTCCACAACGACTTCGATTTCCCCGTGCGCATCGTCGAATTCGGGGCCGAGGAATTCCGGGCCGGACAATGGGTCAAAGCGTCCGCCAGCCGCTTCGATTCCGATCAATTCGCCCAGTGGTACACGGCGGCGGACAGTGCCCCGGGCGGCTGGCTCAAGCCGGGCCGGACCGCTGCCGACGCCAACAACTGGTACCGCGGCTACCGCCCGATCGCCGGCCGGTCCCGTTGGTTCTACGTGGCCGAAGCCGAGAATGGTCAGCGCTACGTCGGCCGCAACGAGGTTGTCCTGGTACCGTTCATTCCGAACGCCGCACCGTGGTCCGACGATTTGCCGGGCACCCTGGTCCCACTGACGCTGCCGTGGGGAACCGACGGCGGCCCCCTGCCCGCCGGTGCCCAGATCCGTCTCGCCCGGCTGGTCGACGGCTACCAGGATCCGTGGGCGGTCTATGCATACGACGGCACGACAACCATCCGGCCGCAGGTCCGGGTACCTGGCCTGTACCGCCTGCGCGTCTTCGTGCCCGGTTACCAACTGGCCGAGCGGCACCTGGTGCTGCCCGCGGACGACACCGGCCAGAGCCTGGCGTTGCAGGCTGTCCCCAACGACCGGAAGGCGGCCAGCGACGAGTCGCCGTTCACACCCGACGACAAACATGAGTGGCTGAATGACATCCGGCAGCTCAAGCTGGCGGGCGACCAGGAGAACGTCACTCTGGTCGCGGCCTATCAGGAGCACGGCGACGAAGACGACTTCAGCTACGACTTCGCGGCCTTCGTGTCGCAGATCACCCCCTGGTTGGCGCCGACCCACCCACAGCCGGTCCGCCAGTACGCCGCTTTCATCCTGCTTGCCCACACCTCAAGTCTCAGCCGGGAACAGGCCCAGACCGTGGCCGAACTCCTGCCCGCCGAGTCAGTCCTGCTGGCGGCTGATCCTGCCCGTGCCGCCGGCAGCGCCAGGGCCCTGGACAAGATCCTGGGCACAGAGCGGCGGGCGCAGATGGCGGCGCGCAACCCGGACCGCCTGGTGCGCGGACATGCCACCGCCGGCCAGGGCCTGCGGGCCGCTGCCGAAGGCGACACCGCCGGCGCCGGCCGGGCGTACCTGGCCCTGACCAACGAGTTTGCCGACATGCGGGAGTTGGTGTTCGCCCGGAGCAAGCTGAATCCGGCCAACAAGGTCCAACCCGGTCGACCACTGCCTGCCTTCAGTGCGCCGCTGTTGAACGGCGAGGGAAGCCTCACCCAGGACACCGCCACCGGCAGTTACCGCCTGCTGCATTTCTGGGCCTCGTGGTGCGGGCCGTGCAAGGCCGAGATGAAACACATCCATGAAGTCTACGAACGGTTTCAGCCCCAGGGTCTGGAGATCCTGAGCTTCTCCCTGGACCGGACGGCCGACGACGCGCGCGCCTACCAGGCCGACAAGTGGCCCATGCCCTGGGCCAACGCCTTTCTGGCCGAGGGCACCCAGGCGCCAGCCGCCAAGGCTCTGGAAGTGCTGGGGATCCCGCGCCTGGTGCTGGTCGATCCGGCCGGGAAGATCCTCGCCGTCGACAACAAGCTGCGCGGTGACAGGATGGCCGAAACGATCGCCAAGTATCTGGACAAGTAGCTCGCTCAGATTCCCGGCGTCGCGTCGAAAGTCCCGAAGGCGGGCAGGTCTTCGTCCCGCCGGACTTGCCCCACAACCTGCCGCTGCAGGGCGTTGGCCACCAGCAGCCGCGCGAAGCCCTCGTGTCCCTCAGGGTCGTTCATCAGGCACAGGTCGGCGCTGCCCGGATCACTCGCCGGGTAGAAGACGCCGCAGTTGGGATTGATTTCCAGCATGTACGGCTTGCCATCCGGATCGACGCGGATATCGCAGCGGCCGAAACTCGCCCCCCCCAACTCGACAAAGAAGCGGGCCGAGATATCACGCAGCCGCGCGGCCAAGAACGGGTCGCGCACCGGAAAGCAGGACAGGCTGTCGTAGTCGACCCACTTCAGCTTGGCGTGCTTGAAGTCCTCGCCGTCGGGAAACCGATACTGCATGGGGATGAATGTCTTGGGCCGTTCCGCATCCAGCGGGTTCTCGGCCACGAGCACGGTGCACTCGGTACCCGGAATGTACTCCTCGATCAGGGCCGCCCCGTGTTTCGCCATGATCTTGCGCGCCTGGCGGCGCAAGCCGGCCGGCGTCTTCACTCGCGATGACCGACTCAGGTCCACACTCGCGTAGCTGCTGTAGTGTTTGACGAACAGCGGAAACTCCAGGGTCGCGGCCGCGTGCTCCACATCTTCGGCGGTGCGGGCAAACACGTGTCGCGGCGTGTGGATACCCTGGGCGTGACAGGCATCCTTCATCTGCTGGCGGGACGGTTCATAGAAGTGCGAGGTGGCACCGGTGAAGGGCACCCGCAGGCGCTCAAGCGTCTGCACGACCTCGATGCCAGGGATGTCCTGGTCCGCGGCACCATCACAGAGGTTGAAGTAGACGTCGTGGTTTTCGGCCACGAGCCGCTCGACCTCCGCGGTACAGTCCTTGTCCACCAGGACCGCCACCCGCCACAGCGCCTCGGGTATGAAAGGCCGCGGATCACAGGGCCAGTCGTCTTTGGGGAAGGGGTCGGCGTCGAGGTCCTGGGTCGTCAGCAGGCAGATGCGCAAGGGGGAGGGCCTTTCACCTGGGGATGCGTCTGGGGGTTGTTGGTTTGTCGGCTAGTTTGTTGATTGATGCCGTAAAAGTATAGCGAACGCATGGCCGCAAGGGATACATAATAATGATCTCTCTACCGAGGAGACTATCACCTACCTGGCCGCCAATCGGAACTGACCCCTACTCCGGCCACTCAAACCCAACCCGCAAACAAGCCACCGCCGCATCCCGATCATGCGTATCGACCACCACCGAAATGCTGCTCACCGATGAACAAACCGTCCGCGGATTGATCCCGTCGGCGCACAACGAATTGAACACCTGGCTGGCCAGGCTCGTGCGCTCCAGAAAGTGCGGGCCATACAGCGTCAGGATCACCACCGGGGCCGTGGCTTCCACCATGCGCGGCTGAAACTCCGCGCGGATCTCATCCAGCAGGTGCCGGTGCACCGCCAGATCGGCTGTGCGCACGCAGAACGACATGTTGGTCAGCCCATCGTGGCCATTGCCCACGCTCAGGTAGGCCAGGGGGATGCCCGCGGACCCGAAGCGGCCCAGGATGCCACAGGGCTCGTTGGCGGCCCGCGCAAATCCCAGCACCTCGACCAGGCAGTTCTCGCCCTTCTCGATCAGCCCGCCACACATCAGTTTTTCACTCATGATCCTGCTCCCGAGGGATCCGTGTCGACGGCCAGGTCACCGTGAAGGTCGAACCGCGGCCCTCTTCACTGACCAGGACGATCCGGCCACCCAGCCGCTCGACGAACCGGCGCACGATGGACAGCCCCAGTCCCGTGCCCAGGCGCGACATTTCCCGGGCCTGCGGCGTGCGGTAGAATTCGTCGAAGATACGCGCCTGGTCGGCCGGCGCGATGCCGATGCCCTCGTCCGCCACCACCATCTGCACCTCGGCCCGCGTCTGCAACAGGCTGACTTCAACCTTGCGGCCCCGCTCGGTGTAGCGGATACCGTTGCCGACCAGGTTGGTGACGATCTTCTCCAACATACCGGCGTTGGTCGACAGCAACACCGGCTCGGCCGGCGCCGACCAAGTCAGCACCACGCCGCGCCGCCGCGCCAGATCAGCCAGACGGCCGACCACCAGCGAGATCAACTCGCCCACGTCCAACTCGCTGATCTCGTCCTGCCGCAGCACCCCGCCCCGGGTCAGGTCGGCCAGATCGCGCACCATGCTGTTGGCCTGTTCCAGGCGGACCAGTCCGCGCTGCAGCAGGTCACGCACCTGGGTGGACAAGCCGCCGCCGTCCAATTCCAGGGCCGCCTCGACCGCGCTCTGGGCCGTGCTCAC
>JAJRWA010000133.1 GCA_024277025.1 Candidatus Krumholzibacteriota bacterium
ACGGCGGACTTGCGCTTGTTGGCTGCGATCTGTTCCCACATATCAGCTGAAGTCCACCTTCGGCGCCTCGCGCTGGGCCTCGTCCTCCAGTTCGAAGAAGGTCTCGGCCGTGAAGTTGAACATGCCGGCGATGATGTTGCCGGGGAACATCTGCACCTTGTTGTTGAAGCGCATGACGACCTCGTTGTAGAACTGGCGCGCGAAGCTGATCTTGTTCTCGGTGCTGGTCAGCTCCTCCTGCAGGGCCAGGAAGTTGGTGCTCGCCTTGAGGTCGGGGTAGGCCTCGACGGTGACCATCAATTTGCCCAGGGCCGCGCCCAGTCCGGCCTCGGCCTGCATACGGCCGGCCAGATCGCCGCTGCCGGCGCCCGCCACCGCGGCCCGCGCATTGGTCACGGCCTCAAGGGTCTCACGCTCGTGGCTCATGTACCCCTTGACCGTCTCCATCAGGTTGGGGATCAGGTCGAACCGGCGCTTGAGCTGCACGTCGACCTGGGCCCAGCCTTCCTTGACCTGGTTGCGCAGCTTGATCAGCGAGTTGTAGATGCCGACCACCCACATGACGACCACGGCGATCAGGCCCAGAATTACCAACAGGGGAATGAGAAACATCGTTAGTCACCTTTCGTGGGAAACATCTCACTGAGGAACTCACGGACGCGGGGCTGTACCTGCCAGCCGTCCTCCGCCAGATCCCGCGTCAATTCCTGCAGCTCATTGTCGTCGAACCAGATGCCACAACCGGCCGGGCAGGTGTCGATCAGTACCCGGTGCGAAGGGCCGATATTCACCTTGTCCATCTTCTGGCGGCACAGCGGGCAGGGCCGGACCGCCTCGGCGGTCGCCACGGCCGTCAGCGGCGCGGCCTTGTCCCGCTCCAGCAACAGCTCCAGCTCGCCGGCATCGAACCAGATGCCCTGGCATTCCGGACACAGATCCAGTTCAATGGCATCGTGCTCCACCACATACGTGGGCACCTGACAAACGGGGCATTTCATGGGGATCCTCCTGCCGGTAGAATCGCTCATGGTCGGGGTTTTGGCAACCTGAACCCGGGACCGGCCGGCTGGGCTCTGGCGCCAGGCTGTAGCTGTGGTATCCTGCGGGCTGCCGCAGCTGGCCGCAATTCAACCCAACTGAAAGAAGGGGTCCCCTTGGTCCAGAATACCGGATGCCGCCTGGCGCTCTTGCTTCTGCTGGGCGCAATGGCGCTGGTGAATTTCGGCTGCGCATCCTACCAACGCGCCCCGGTTGCGGCCGACGCCCCGGCCGGCACCTGGCCAGAGGGTACGAACGTGCGGGTAGTGCTCCATTCGGGCGACAAATACACCGGCAGGATCCTGCGCAGTACCACCGAAGAGATCGCCCTGGATGGACTGGGCAACTACGGAGAGTCCGAGATCGTGCTCAGCCTGGCCGACGTCGATTACGTTGAAGTCAGGCAACAATCCGACGGCGAGATCGAGCAGGGATGGTTCATTCTGCTGGGTGTGGCCTTGGTCACGACGTTCTTCCTATCCAACTGGGGCCTGAACTAGAGCTCCGCCACCTCGGTCACTTCGACATTGCAGCGAATATCCGCCGCCGCCGGATTCGCCTCGCGCAGCAGTTCAACGACCTTGCTCCCCATGGTGCGGGAGAACTCGCGCTCCAGCTTGTCGTCGGCGAACACCTGCCAGGCCAGGTCGCCGATTCCCTCGGTGCCGCAGTAGGCGTGCAGTTCCAGGTAGAGGGTCGATCCCATTTCCGGATCGGTAAAGGTGTCGATGACGATCTCGATGGCGAAGCCGTCGTCCGGTACGGAATTCCCCCCCCGCGTGCGCACCTCGTTTTCCCAGAACGCGCTCACCGCCGAATTCAGGTACAAACGAAACTCCCCTTCGCCCGTGACCGGCCAGATCCCGGCCAGATGCTCCGGATCGTCGTGTTCCAGATCGATCGCGATGTCGGCCTTGATCTCGGCCGGGCAATTGTCCCGCAGGTCCTCGAAGTCTTCGTACATGGTCAGCAGTCCTTGACTGGGTCCAAATCGCCGGCGCACTGGTTGCTAGAATAAGCCGCGGCCGCCCCCCGGCGCAAACAGCGAAATCCGGCGGCACCAACCGCCACGCGGAGCGCAAGGTAGCGGATATTGAGAACCGTTATTAAAATATGGTCAATATCGAACGACCCAAACCCGCACCCAGCCAAGGGGGATTCCATGCAAGACAACAAGATTCAGGATCTGCTCACGGCGCAGGGTGACCGCGAACTGATCACCGTCCAGCCGGACGCCACGGTTTTCGAGGCGGTGACCCGCATGGTCGAAAACAACGTGGGCTCGGTGCTGGTCCTCGAAAACGGACGGGTCTGCGGCATCATGTCCGAGCGGGACTACCTGCGCTTTGTCACCGTCCAGGGACGCACCGCCCGGGACACGCCGGTGCACGAGCTGATGACCCGCAAGGTCATCTACATCACCCCCGAGGTGACGCTGCCCGAGGTCATGGTCATCATGACCAAGGAGCGCATCCGGCACGTGCCGGTCATGGCGGGACAGAAACTGCTGGGCATCGTCTCGATCGGCGATGTGGTCAAGCAGATGAGCCAGGACCAGACAGCCCACATCCAGGTGCTCGAGGAGTACATCAGCGACGCCTACCCCGGACCGGCGGTCGACGCCACTTCGGGCTGACCATGCCATAAAAATCTCGCCCCAAACGGCCCCGGTGATTGTTCACCGGGGTCTCTTGTTCTATCTTGGCTCCACTGTTGGTCCGCGACCGGCGGCCAACCCCAATTTCTTTCAGGGAGTACGGTGCCATGCCCCAGACAGTCATCGAAAAAATCGTGCAGGCCCACGCGGTCGGCCTGAAGGACGGCCAGCAGGTGCAGGCCGGCGACTACGTCACCCTGGTCCCCGACCACGTCATGACCCACGACAACACCAGCGCCGTCATGGGCAAATTCAACGGCCTGGGTGTGCCCCGAATCAAGAACCCGCGGCAACCTGTTTTCACTCTCGACCACAACATTCAGGATCTGGGCGAGAGCAACCAGGCGAAATACGCCAGGATCGCCGAGTTCGCCGCTGCCAACGGCGTGGACGCCTATCCGGCCGGACGCGGCATCGGCCATCAGATCATGATCGAGGAAGGCTATGTGCAGCCGGGCGGCTTCTGCGTGGCCAGCGACAGCCACAGCAACACCTACGGTGGTATCGGTGCCCTCGGCACACCGGTCGTCCGGACGGATGCCGCCGCGCTGTGGGCCATCGGCACGGTGTGGTGGCAGGTGCCGCGCACGATCAAGGTCAACCTGAACGGTGAGCTGCAGGCCGGCGTCACCGGCAAGGACGTGATCATCACCCTGTGCGGCATGTACAACCAGGGCGAAGTGCTCAACGCGGTGCTGGAATTCGGTGGCACGGGCATCGCCAACCTGTCCATCGAGGAACGCCTGACCATCGCCAACATGACCACCGAGTGGGGCGCCCTGGCGGGCTGGTTCCCGGTCGACGGGGTTTGCCTCGAGTTCATGCGGGGACGGCAGCGGTGGCTCAGCGAGCACGGCAACAACGACCGCATCACCGACGCCAAGCTGACCGAGTGGGCCGACAATCCGCCGGCCTCCGACGAAGGCGCCTACTACGCCGCCGAAATCAATCTGGACCTGACGAAGGTCACGCCCCACATCAGCGGACCCCACAGTCTGCAGGTGATGACCTCGCTGGCGGCCATGGACCAGCGCCAGCTGAAGATCAACAAGGCCTATCTGGTCAGCTGCACCAACAGCCGCCTGGGCGATCTGGAAGAGGCGGCGGCCGCGATTGCGGGACAGCAGGTGGCTGACGGCGTGGAGTTCTACGTCGCGGCGGCCAGCCAGCCGATCCAGGCTCAGGCCACCGAGAGCGGTGCCTGGCAGAAACTTATCGACGCCGGCGCCCGCGAGCTGCCGCCCGGCTGCGGCCCCTGCATCGGGCTGGGTGTTGGCCTGCTCGAAGAAGGTGAAGTCGGCATCTCGGCCACGAACCGCAACTTCCGCGGGCGCATGGGCAGCCGCGAGGCCGAAGCCTATCTGGCCAGCCCGGCGGTGGTCGCGGCCAGCGCCATGGCCGGCTACATCACCGGCCCGGCGGGGATGGACCTCGCCGACGCCACGCCGCCGCGGGATATCCAGGAGTTCGCCGCCCCGAACGCGGCACGCGGCGCCACCGATATCCTGGACGGATTCCCGACCAGCCTGACCGGGCGGCTGGTCTACCTGCCGACCGACAATCTGAATACCGACGGCATCTACTCCAAGGACTACACCTACCGCGAGGACATCACGCCGGAACAGATGGCCCAGGTCGTGATGGAAAACTATGACCCCGCGTTCGCCGGAATCGTGCAGGCCGGCGACGTGTTGGCGGCCGGCTACAACTTCGGCACCGGCAGCAGCCGCGAGCAGGCGGCCACCGCCCTGCAGGCGGCGGGCATCCGGCTGGTGATCGCCGGCAGCTACAGCCAGACCTATCTGCGCAACGCCATCAACAACGGCTTCATCTGCATTGAATGTCCGGCCTTTGTCGACGCGCTGAAGGCCCACTTCTCCGCCCAGGCGGACCAGCGCACCATCGCGACGGACTCGCCGGTGGCGCTGGATTTCGCCGGCTCGGTGATCAACTGGAACGGCAGCACGTACAGCTTCACGCCCCTGGGCGCACCCGTGCAGGAGGTCGTCATCGCCGGCGGCGTCGAGAACCAGGTGCGGGCCAGTCTGTGATGTTCGACAGTGGGTTATACGTGTTTCTGCTCCGCCTGAAAACGGCGACCGACCTGGGGGTCGGCGCCCTGGGCGAGCATTTCTTCCCGGCCGGCTGGTACCTGTACACCGGCAGCGCGAAGAAGAACCTGCACAAGCGGGTTGAACGACACTGGAGCCTGAAGCCTGCCCGCCGCTGGCACTTTGACTATCTCTCGACGGCGCTGGACAGTGAGCCGGTCGGAGCGGTGGTGGTGCCGGGTGGCGCGGGGCTGACCGAGTGCGAATTGAACCGGCAGGTCGGACGGTTGGTGGGCAACCAGGTGCCGGTACCCGGTTTCGGGGCCAGCGATTGTCGGGCGGGTTGTCCGGCGCACCTGTACTTCAGCGCCGCGCCGGTTTCCTTGTTGAGTCTTGCCCGCCTGCATGAGCAGGCGGGCGTCCTGATGCCCGGGGCCGACTTCTGGGAACCTGACCTGCACCAGCTGCAGGATGCCGACCGGTAGAACCGCTGACCCGAAGACTCAGGGACAAGTACTGCCGATCCCACGGGACAGCCGCACCACGTCCAAGCCGGCCGCGTCCCAGGCCCTGGTCAGGGGATCACCAGAACCGTCGGGCAGAACCATGACCGTGGCTGGTCCCGGCGGGGCGAACGCCAAGGACGAATACTGACCGAAGTCCCAGCATTCGGTCACCTGCGCCACCACCGTGCCCGGCAACACCATCAACAACGAAATCATCAGAGCGAGATTCTTCATGTCATCCCCCTACATCAACGATAGTTGCACCTGCAAACCATAGTTGCCCGGATCCAGGGCAATTGCCCGTTCCAGCGCGACCCGGCCCTCCACCGTCAGGTCGTTGTCCAGGCAGACAAACCCAGCCAGCGTCCACACATTCCCCGTCTGCCAGGGGTCTTCGACGCCGGCCTGCAGCGCCGCCACCATCGCCACGGCCAGCGTCGGGTCAGCCGCCGCCCGGTCGGCCTCCAGGACCAGCGCCACATCCGCCGCCTTAAGCTGCCCGATGTTTTCGATCGTCGGAGCCGCTCCCCGCAGTGGTGCCGCGGCCAACTCACGGCCGACCGTTGTCTCACCGTTGCGAATCAGGAAGCGCGCCAGCGCGCGGCGGTTATCATCGGTTGGCGCCGCATCATAGGCCTGACGCAGGGAAACCTCGGTGGCCACGGGATCGGAGTCCATCTGCCACCGGCCCTCGCTGGTACCGCTCTGCCCATAGAAATTGGCAATATCACTCGCCGCAATCTCGCCCCGGGCCCGGCTCAGGCTGTTCAGCACGGCACTGATACCGGCCTGGTCACCCAGCGCATCCATCTGCGCGAGGGCCTCCTGAACCTCGATCAGGGCCGAACCCAGATCGTTCATCAGGTAGTAGACCTCGCCCTGCAGGACCGAGGCCTGCCCCGCGTTCACGCCGAAGCGCTGGCAGATCTCCAACTGATCGAGGGCCCGCGTCGCGAGCTTCTCCTTCTCGGTCTCATCGGTCGCGGCGGCGAGCGCCGCCACCAGGTCCGCGCCATAGGCCAGCCGGCTGCCGCTCAGGAAGTTGCTGTCGAAGCCCAGCAGGTAGGGGATGCGCCCTCCGCGTCCGGTCAGCCGGGCCAGATTCACGCTGCCGCTCTTGTAGACCATGTAGGGGTAGTACGGCAACGCGACCCGCGCCTGGGCCCAGGCCTGGGCCGCCATGTTGCTGCGCCCGGTCGCCTCGTAGATCAGGCCGGCTTCGTTCCAGAAGCGGCTGGCCAGGAACCGCTGGGCATCCAGCTGGTGCGGCCCAAGTACGGACCGGGCCATGTCCACCCGCCCGACCCGCAACCAGGTATAGGCCAGGATCCAATCCGACAGATAGCTGGACCGCCGCTTCTGCCAGGTCTCGATGCTGGCCAGCTCGGGAGCGAAGCCCCTCCCCCGCAGATCCGGCGGAAAAATGGAGATCATCGTTGAGCGCAACTCGTTGGCAATGGTGATGGCCTCCTGGTCGTCACCCATCTGGGCCGCCAACAACCCCTGCAGCAGACGAGCCTCCAGGCCCTTGCCGCCGTTGGCTGCCACGATTTCCAGACTGGCGAGAGCCGCCTCGAATTCACCGTCGTCACGCTGCAGCCAGGCCTGGTCCAGGGCCACGTCGGCCCGCAGCGGCTGCAACCGGTCGGCCGGCACAAGATCCAGTGCCTGCTCGGCACCGGCCCAGGCCTGCCGGGCGCGTTGTCCATCGCCCACAAGCTGGGCCACGTATCCGTAAAGATGCCAAACGTAGGGGTTGCTCGGGTCCAGAGAAGTTGCCGTGCGCAACCGGGACAGCAGGTCGCCAACTACGGTGCGATCACCGATCCGCCCGCCCCAGTCCGTGGAATTGTTCGCGCGCAGATTGTGGGCCTGAGTCAGGATGCGGTTGCGAAAATCAACCACGTACTTCAGTTCGCGCCGGGCCTCGCTGCGCCGCTTTTTCTGATCGTCCGGATCCAGTTGTTGCCACGCCGCCAGACTGATCCCGGCCAAACGCCCCCGGTAGATGAAGGTCTTCTGATATTCTTTGGTTTGGTTCAGATTGAAGAATGATTCATCGAGATAGATTGCGTCCGCCTGGCTGCGGTAGAACCTGGCATCGACCTCCCGCCACTGGCGGACGGTGCCCACGGCATCCCAGTTCCCGGGCTGTTGCCAGTCCTGGGCCAAGCCCGCGCCCGTTCCCGCCCAAATCGCCGCCAGGACCCAGATCCCGGCCATACTTCGACGTGACCATGCCCTAGTCATATCCAGCCCTTCCCTCGCATAAGAACTGCAAGAATTGCAATATCGGGGTCTAACAGTGATAATACGGCAAGGTACGGACTGATACAACCTACCCCACCCGGGTTGCCCCGATTGGAGCTCATGATTCTGCCTCGCCATCTGATCTGGACCGCCGTCCTGGCCGCCCTGTGGTGTGCTGCCCACAGCCTGCTGATCACCCATACGGTACGCGACCGCGTGCGGGCGCTCTTCCCGCGCTACCATGTCTTCGACCGCCTCATATATGTGGTGTTCAGCACAGTGAGCCTGGCGGTCCTTTTTGCCTGGCTGCGCACCCTGCCCGAGCAACTGCTGTGGGACTGGCCGGGCTGGTGGCGGTGGGTGCGCTGGGCGGGGCTGCTGGAGGCCGGCGTGCTGTTCTGGCTCGGCGCCCAGAGCTACAACGGCCGGGCCTTCCTGGGCCTGACCCAGATCCGCGATTTTGTCGCGGGCCGGCCCACGGTGCCGCCGCCGTTTTCCACGGCCGGTATCCTGGGCGTGATTCGACATCCCTGGTACACCGGTACGCTGGTCTTCATGGCTTTCTGCCTGCCGGTGACCGATGTGAATCTGGTCTGGCGCGTGGTGTTCAGCCTGTACGTGCTGGTGGGCACGGAACTCGAAGAGCGCAAGCTGCTGCGTGATCTGGGCGAGACCTACGCTGAGTATCGCCGCGAGGTGCCACGGTTTTTTCCCGCACCCTGGCCTCGCAAACGCTCCTGATTGTCCCGTGGCCCATTTTCGGGTATGATGCCGGCGCTCCGCGGCATCCGGCCGCAGTCTGGCCCAGCCGCCCCGGGAAAGGAAACGCATGCTGAAAGAGAACTTTGTCGCAACGGTCGCCGAGTCGATCAACAAGTTCTGGGACGACAAATGCTACAGCAACCTGGACGGCGGCACGCTGACCTACGGCGAACTGGCCCACCTCATTCTCAAGCTGCACCACATCTTCGGTGAACTGGGCATCGAGCGGGGCGACCGCCTCGGTATCGTCGGCCGCAACAGCGCCCATTGGTGCGTGACCTATCTGGCGGCGACCACCTACGGGGCGGTGATCGTGCCCATCCTGCCCGACTTCACCAGTGCCGAGATCGAGCACATCGTCCGGCACAGCGCCTGTCGCCTGCTCTTTGTC
>JAJRWA010000134.1 GCA_024277025.1 Candidatus Krumholzibacteriota bacterium
CCGCTACCGCATTGAGCAGCCTGTCGGCGCCGACCCGCCGCGGCTCCCTGACTTGCACATCAATGCCCAGATCCAGCCCTGCATGCACGATCAGGGGTGAACAGCCAAACCAGCTCCGTCCCATCTGCACCAGGGTTTGGGTGAGTGGGGGGACCACTGAGCCGATGGCCATCGCTTCCACCTGCTGCGCCAGCTCAAGGCCAGCGGTGGCGCTGAGGCTGGCCAGCAAGGCCCGATGCTCGTCGCCGCTGCGCCGGGCATCGGTGGCAATGCGCCAGGTATGGATCAATTGAGACTTGACATAAAGTCCAAAGACGGTATGGGTATTGCCGACGTCGATGGCCAGAAACATGGTGCTGGAAAGGGGAATAAGGGTATCTGGGGTTTGTATAAGGCGTTGAAATAGTTCAAGGCCATTATACACTGTTTTCAGTGGCGGCGGTATGGTTACTGAGAGGGATGCCGGGGGGCTGCAGCAGGTAAAAAGGCGATATCGGACTCCGCCGTCGAGGGCGATGTTCCTTGCACAGAAAAGCCCCGAACCATGCCGGGGCTCATGTTGACGGGATGCGGTCGCCCTATCCGGCGCCGGGATCCAGGAAGTCGCCGGCGACCCAACCCTGGTTCTGTCCTCCGTCCTCGACCTCAAACTGGATTTTCCACCAGTTGTAGGTGTCGGCGCGTTGCGGGCCATCGATGATCTTGACGATCGTGCCGGCGGCCAGCGTGGTTACCGGATCGAAGCTGGTGCCGGGGCCGCTGCGTACCCGCAGGCCCGACTCGGCATTGACGGTGGCCTCAGCTCCCACCTGCAACACGGCAGGCGGCGGCGGGGGTGTGGGCGTCGGCGGTTCGGGGGTAGGGGTGGGAAGCGGTGTGGGTGTGGGGGGCTGTGGAGTGGGTGTGCTTGTGGGCGCCAGGGTTGGCGTAGGCGTTGGTGTGCCCGCCGTTCCCAGCAGGGATGTCTGTCCGTTCAGGCGGTCGGCAATCAAGGAAAAAACGGCTGCCGTGACCAGGATAGAAATAAAGGGGATGAGCAGGCTCACCCAGGCCGAACGAGGACGTTGTTTTCGTAATTGATAACGTCGTTCCGTCATAATAACTCCATGACAGTGCAGGCATCAGCATCCGGCCTGACATTCCGGAAACTTGGCGGCGAAACAAGGCTATTGCCTCCAACACAGCCGGGTGCTGGCATACGCACATCGAATGCAAGTATTATACCACGATTCCCGACATTGCCGGAAGATGGGGGGCGCTTCAGTCGCGTTTTCATTCAACAACCTGAAATACGATTTCCTCTGTCTGCAGAGTGCGATTGCTTTGTGTATCGACCACCGCCCGCAGGCGATGTCTGCCTGCCTGCAGGGGCCACCAGGCCTGCCAGGGCGGTGCCGTTGCCACCGCAATCAGCGCCCCGTCCAGCCAGAATTGGACGCGTTGCAAGGGCGAGGCGCCGTGATAGGCCACGGCCAGTTGTACCTGCTGGGAAGCAGCGGGCAGTCGGGGGTCGAGTACATAGCGAGCATCGGCGGGGGGGCTGACGATCATCAGGGACGGCTGTTCCAGTGTGGGCGTTATAGCGCTGGTAGGTGTGGCAGTTGCTTCCGGCCATAGCAGCATATCCTGATCCTGTGCCCAGGCGCGTAGCTGCGGTGGCGGACGCCAGGCCACGCGACGGGCGCGGGCTGTAGCTGGCGTAGTCGCTGTTGCAGCTTCGCCGGTGCGCAGGTCAATGGTCACGGTGCGGAACTGATCATCTTTCTGGGTGGGAGCTGTGCCGGCGATGAAAAGCTCGCGTTGCTGACGGGGGCAGTCGGGCGTGGCCAGCAGCCCTGAGGGCAGACATACAACCCGGCTCTCCAGCCCCGGCGGTTTGACGAACGGGTGCACCGGCAGGCCTCTGTGGGCAAAGATCATGAAGTCGTGCCAGATGGGGGCGGCGCCAGCCACGCCGCTGGCGCCGTATATGGGCCGATTGTCGGCATTGCCAACCCATACGCCGGTGAGCAGATCCGGCGTGTAGCCGATCGTCCAGTTGTCACGCCAGTCGGTGGTGGTGCCGGTTTTTACTGCAGCCGGTCGCGGCAGGCGCAGCGGGCTGTTCAGGCCAAACGAGGCAGAGCGCGCTTCATTGTCGCTGAGGATGTCGGTGATGAGATAGGCTGTGCGCGGGTCCAGCACCGGCGGCAGCAGCCGGAACGTGGGCAGGTCCCAGCCCGCCGGATTGATGGGGGCGCCCTGCGTGCCGGCATCGAATAGCACGGTGCCCTGATCATCCTCGATGCGGCGGATGACGATGGGGTTGAGGGGGCGGCCATCATGCACAAAGGGGGCGTAAGCGGCAGTCAACTCCAGCAGCCGCACCTCGGCTCCGCCCAACACCAGCGCCAGACCGTAGCGTTCTGGGGCAGCAAAGGTGCTGATGCCATGCCGCCGGGCCTGGGCAATAAAAGAGTCCAGGCCGATGCTCTGCAGGGTGCGTACGGCCGGGATGTTGTACGAGTTGGCAAGGGCGTATCGCAGCGGCACTGGGCCGTGAAAAGCCAGATCGTAGTTGAGCGGCTCATAGAGGCCCACCCGGTCCGGGAAACTGCTTGGCACATCGGCCAGCACCGTCGCCGGTGTGAATGGCTGGCGACCGGCTGCTGCGCTCAGGGCCGGGTCCATGGCCACGGCGTAGGCAATGGGCTTGAGTGTGGAGCCGGGCTGACGCAGGGCCAGAGCACCGTTCACTGCACCAGCGATGTCCGGGTTGAAATAATCGGGGCTGCCCACCCAGGCCCGAATTTCCCCTGTGTGCGCATCCATGGCCACCAGGGCGGCATTTTCAGCCCGGCGCTGCGCTGGTAGATCCGCCTGAGGCTGGTTGAGCTGAGCCAGGCGGCGACGGATCACGCGCTCGGCCTCCATCTGCAGATCCACATCCAGGGTGGTGATCACCCGCAGGCCTCCCAGCGCCAGTCGCTGTCGGCCCAGGGCCGTCTCCAGTTGGCTCTGCACGAAGAACACGAAATGCGGTGCCGTGATCGGGAAGGGCGTGCTGGCATAGTGCAGGGGCTCGTCGCCCGCCCATTTCGCGTCCCCTGCCGACAGCATTCCGGCTTCCACCATCAGTTTGAGCACCTGTTGCTGTCGTGTTTTGGCTGCTTGCGGATGCTCGATGGGATTGTATCCGGCCGGGAACTGCGGCAGG